>JBEBKA010000051.1:0-18660 GCA_040079595.1 Gallionella sp. | reverse complement strand
AATACACAATGCGCCAAGTTCGATTTTCATCTGGAATTCTTAACTCATGACATCCTCGACCGATACTGGGCATTGGCCTTGAGTGTGGCAACGATACTTTGATGCCTTCTTGCAGGTGTCGTAATAACACGCCTGCCTCAATCCTCGCCTCGGCAGAAAATGGCGGCGTTTTAATCTCACCGTGTAGCCACACCAAAGGCTTGCGCTGTTTAATCATGGGTTTCATGATATGTCATATTTGACATATGTGCAATAAGGTATTGCACGAAATATCTATGACTATATGCTGTAGATTTTCCAAATAATAACGTTAATTATTTTGGTAGATGGATGCATTTTTAACACATCTGCGAATAGCGGCTTATGGCACATAGCAGACACACCACCAATGTATCACACGCGCCAAAACCTGATTAAACCTCATGCCGCGCCAACGCCCAACGCACATGTTCTCGCACCAACTCAGAAGCATCCTCAGCACGCGATGTTAGCGCAGCTATCACCGCCTCACTCCTGGGTGCATTGCCCAACGCGACGGCGATGTTGCGCAACCATTGTTCGTAACCAATTCTATAAATGGCACTGCCCGCCAGCTTGTGTTGAAACTCGGCTTCGCTCCAAGAAAATAATTCCGCTAGCGACACATCATCTAAACCATGTCGCACGGCGAAATCCGGCTCGCTTGTGTACTGCACAGTACGAGATAATGTCCTTTCACCCTCTCCCCTAGCCCCTCTCCCATCAAGGGAGAGGGGAAGCCGAGCATAGCCATTCCACGGGCACACCAGTTGGCAATCATCGCAGCCATAAATGCGGTTGCCCATCAACGGGCGCAGCTCGACGGGGATGCTGCCTTTGAGCTCGATGGTGAGATAGGAGATGCAGCGGCGCGCATCCAGTTTGTAGGGAGCGATGATGGCTTGAGTGGGGCAAACATCAATGCAGCGTGTACAGCTTCCGCAATGTGCGGTTTGCGGCTCATCAATTGGTAACGGCAAGTTAAGGTAAATCTCACCGAGAAAAAACCATGAGCCATGCTCGCGGGTGAGCAGCAAAGTATGCTTGCCGCGCCAGCCGATGCCAGCCTTGCGCGCTAGCTCTACTTCCATCACGGGTGCGCTATCGGTGAATACGCGTCCGTCAAACTCTGTCACTTCAGCACGAATTTTATCTGCCAATTTCGCCAAACGATTGCGCAAAACTTTGTGGTAATCGCGCCCCAATGCGTAGCGTGAAATGAAGGCTTGCTCGCCATCTTCGATCACCTGCCAGCTGTCTTTTGCAGCAGGCGGCAGGTAATTCATACGCAGCGAAATCACACGCAATGTGCCGGGAATTAACTCCGCCGGACGGCTGCGTTTCACGCCATGTTTTGCCATATAATCCAGCTCGCCGTGCAGCCCCTGCCCTAGCCATTCCAACAAGCCCGCTTCGGCTGCATCTAGGTTGGTGTCGCTGATGCCTACTGCTTGAAAGCCCAGCTCGTGGGCCCACCCGCGTATCTGCTCGGTGAGCGCAACGTAGTCGGTAACTTGAGGATTCCCATTTTGCATAGTGTCGATGATAGCCGAATCACTTTAATTTTAGACGACGAAAATGCCACGATAAATTTTGCGCAACGGCTTGCTGCGCAACTGCAACCTGGCATGGTGATTTATTTGCAAGGTGATCTGGGGGCGGGTAAAACCACTTTAGTCCGCGCCGTATTAAATGCGCTGGGCTATACCGGACGTGTGAAAAGCCCCACCTACACGCTGCTTGAACCGTATCAAGTCGCCGAGTTGGACTTGCGCCACTTTGATTTGTATCGCATGAACGATGAGGAGGAATGGGAATCTGCGGGATTCCGCGATGAGTTTGATGGGCGCAATATATTTTTCATCGAATGGCCGGATAAAGCGCGCAACTTGTTACCGCCAGCCGATGTCGAAATCGTCTTTGAAATTTTGCATCAGGGTCGTCGTGTTGAAATTTTCGGTCACTCACAAACTGGAAAAGAATGCTTAAAGCATCTTTAAAAATTCCCGCATTATTTTTTGCTTGCCTCGCGCAAGCACACGCAGCTATCGCTATCAACTCCGCGCGCATCTGGCCTGCACAGGATTACACTCGGCTTACCATCGAATCGAAGCAGGCTATTCCACACAATATGTTTACGGTGAAAAATCCCAAAAGGCTGGTAGTCGACTTAGAAAATATTGAAGCAAGTGACCAACTCAACGAACTCGGCAAAAAAATTAGCAGCAACGACCCTTACATCGCCAGTGTGCGCGTGGGGAAATTCAAACCGACCGTCACGCGATTGGTGTTGGATTTAAAAAACGATGTGAAACCACAATTATTCGATCTTAATCCTGTAGGAGATTACGGCTATCGCTTGGTGTTGGATATTTACCCTGCGCTGCCGCCAGACCCCATGATGGCTTTGCTTGAGCCGCCTGTAACTACTGCTGCCAGTGCACCTGTTGCCACTGAATCGCTCGCACAAAAACCTGCGGAAGAAAATAAAGTTGCCCTGCCCTTCAGCTCGACTAGCAACAAAAGTAATGGCTCGATCTCAAACCCCAAAGCAATTTTTCGCGGACGCATTTTAATCATCGCCATTGATGCGGGGCATGGCGGAGAAGACCCCGGCGCGCACGGCAAGCAAGGCTCACAAGAAAAAAATGTCACGCTGGCGATTGCGCAAAAAGTGAAGACCCTGATTGATGACACACCCAATATGCGCGGCGTGCTGATACGCGACGGCGATTATTTTATCCCGCTGATTGGGCGTGTGGAGAAGGCGCGCAAGGTGAATGCCGATTTATTTATCTCTATACATGCCGATGCGTTTATCAAAGAAACTGCAAAAGGCTCTTCCGTGTTCGCCCTCTCCGAACATGGCGCAACCAGCAGCGCGGCGCGCTGGCTGGCAAAGAAAGAAAACGATGCCGACTTGATTGGCGGCGTAAACATCGCGGTAAAAGATCCCTACTTAGCGCGCACGTTGCTCGATCTTTCGCAAACCGCGACCATCAGCGACAGCCTGAAACTCGCCAAACATGTACTCGGCGAACTGGGTGACATTAACGACTTACATCGCGGACAGGTAGAACAGGCCGGATTTGCCGTGCTAAAATCCCCCGACATTCCATCCATCCTGATTGAAACTGCTTTCATCAGCAACCCAAATGAGGAGAGGCGTTTGAACGACAATGATTATCAAATGAAACTGGCAAATGCAATTTTGAGCGGCATCAAACGCTATTTCGCGCAGAACCCGGCTTTGTCCAAACCCAAAGTCGCACAAATCAATTAAGGCATCGAACCGACATGAACGAAAGATTACTCAAAATACTGGGCGGTGAAACCAAGTTTTATCCAACCAAATTGGAAGCGGGATATCCGCGTGTGTTTGGCAATATCCTGCTGTATTGGGATACCCCTGAAATAGAAACTTATCTGAATGGATTGATGGTAACCGACCGCGAAGATCGCGCAGGATTTCCACCTGAAATTGCCGCCGAAATTATGCGTTTGAGCTTGGTTCATGCCAGCCAGCACCCACCCAAAAAAGATGATGTATGGCAAGTTGATACAGGTAAATTCGCCAGCTATAAGCCCCAATCTGCGGTGGTCATTTCGGAAGAGTGGAAACCATTGCCTGACACCACCAAGCGCGCCATCGAAAATTTCGGCATTCCCTGTTCCGCAAAGGGATTTCATCAGGCAGTAGAAGCGGGTAACCGTCAGGTTGTCGCATTGTTTTTAAGTGGGCGGGTCAACATAGAAGTTGCCAATGACCAAGGCTGGACACCGTTAATGGTTTCTTCCATCAAGGGTCACACCTTGATTACCAACCAACTATTGCAGCATCGCGCCAATGTGCGCGCACGCGATCTGGTCGGCAACACTGCACTACATTGGGCGGTCGAAGTGGGTCAGGCAGAAACCGTTAAATTACTCTTGGATAATCACGCTGAAATTGACGCGCTCAACAATGACGGCTTAACGCCTTTATTGCAAGCCACCATACGGCGTGATTTAGGCATCGTACTCACGCTGCTGGAGAAGGGTGTGAACGTTAACCAGCTATCCGCAAATGGTGGAACGGCATTACATACGGCAGCCGGGAACGGGTTTACGGAAATCGTTAGAGCCTTGTTGCATGATGCCGCCGACCCACGCATCAAAAATCACGATGGTGATACACCGCTTATGCTGGCGGAAAAAATTGGTCACGCACCCGTGGTTAAACTGCTCATGCCTAAAGGTATTGGGCAGTAAATCCAAGAGCTATCAGCTCCTTGATTCTAGCAAGCTAAATCTATTGGGTACTGATTTTTTGCTTCTTCAGAAATAACATGCAAAAACCGAGTCAATAAAATTTCGCTTCACCTTCTGGGCGAGATTTGAATCGCTTGTGTAACCAAAAATACTGCTCAGGCATTTCTCGAATCCTATCTTCAATGAACGCATTCATCCGTCGTGCATCGGCAACATCGTCCCCGCTCGGAAAGTTATCCCACGCTGGGTAGAAAGTCAGGACATAACCTTCCCCATCGGGCAACACACGCGTAATGCTGGGAACAACTTTCGCGCCCGCCATTTGCGCGATGCGTGGCACGGAAGTCATGGTGGCGGCAGGTACACCGAAAAAGGGAATGAACGCGCCATCCTTGATACCTTGATCTTGATCGGGTGGATAGATGAACGGCATGCCCTGACGCATACCCTTGAGGATAGGACGCAACCCTTGCTGGCGTGAATAAAGGTGTTGATTGCGAAAACGCGCGCGTTTCTGCAACAGTAATTCTGTCATGTAAGCATTTTTCTGATTGGCATACATGCATACCGTGTCAGTGTGTTGAGCGACCCATTGCCCACCTGCGTCCATCCCTACAAAGTGCGGCGTGAGCAAAATTGAAGGCTTATTTTTAATCGCTTCAAAATGTTCGATGCCTTCAATGTGGATCAAGCTGGAGATGCGTTTCGCACTCGACCACCACAAAATCGTGCGTTCGATGAGTCCGCGACTGAACATCATAAAATGGTCACGCAACAATTTTTGGCGAGCTGAATCGCTCATGTCAGGAAAACATAACTTTAGATTGATTTCGCCCACTTTGCGTCGCTCGCTAGCAAGCGCATACAGCAACAGTCCCAACGCATTACCTATCCACACCAACACGCGGAATGGTAAAAAATGTATCAGCCATAACAACAACACACCTAAGCGCACCATCATCATTGCACCTTCGCTTCCGGCGGATTCACGCCTGATGGAATTTTATAGCGGTTGTAACTCCATAGGTATTGCGCGGGCGCGGTGGCGATGACGCGCTCCAATGCGGCATTGATTTGCAGCGGCACAGATTGGTTAAAATCTAAAGGCAAAGGTTCGATACGCATTGCATAGCCCCGTCCCTGCGGCAATCGTTCAGCATAGGCAAGCACAACGGTTGCGCCGCTGGATTGCGCCAAGCGTCCGCTTAGCGTCATGGTGTATGCAGGGCGTGAAAAAAAATTGATCCACTCTCCTTCTCCATTGCTTGGCACTTGGTCGGGTAATAAGCCTATCGCCTCGCCGCGTTTGAGTGCTTTGAACAGTACCCTCACGCCACTCACGTCGGCAGTGGCAAGTTTAGCCAAGCCACGTTCACGACCGCTGCGCATAATGGTTTCCAGCCACTCCTGTTTAGGCGAACGATATAAGCAGGTCAGTGGCAAACGTTGCCCCACAAATAAACCCACCACTTCAAAGCAGCCCCAGTGTGGTGTGAGCAGAATAATGCCTTTACCTCGCGCACGCGCCACCTCTATGTGTTTCCAACCTTGGCAACTTTGCACTGTGGCGCAAACTTGTTCTAACGGTCTGCCCCATACCCAAGGCAACTCAACAATCCCTTTGCCCGCCTCATTGATGGACTGTTTGAGCAGTGAGGCGTAATGACGATCATCCGTGGCGAGATGTGACTGACGCAAGTTTTCTTCGGTACGTGCGGCATATTGTTTGGACATCACAAACATGAAGTGGCCCAGCAACGCGCCTAAACTTTGCAGCCAACTAAGCGGCAAACTTGTGAGAAAACGAAAAATGATTTTGAAGATAAATGAGGTCATCGAGTTGGGGGTTGTTTGGGTAAGCGGACTATTTGATACAATGCGCGCCCTAATATAATTTCAATGATTGAACGGAGTGCCATGAGCGAATATTTTTTTACATCCGAGTCCGTGTCTGAGGGCCATCCAGACAAAGTAGCCGATCAAATTTCTGATGCCATCTTGGATGCTATTCTAGCGCAAGACCCGTATGCACGGGTTGCCGCTGAGACCTTGGTGACGACTGGCTTAACTGTACTGGCTGGCGAAATCACTACCAGTGCGCAAGTTAACTACGCCAAAGTGGCGCGCGAAACCATACGCCGTATCGGCTACGACGACCCGGAGCTGCGCTTTGATGCCGACGGTTGCTCTGTACACGTTTGCTACGGCACGCAAAGCCCCGATATTGCACAGGGTGTGGATCGCGCTTCTGACGATTACCTCAACCAAGGTGCAGGCGACCAAGGTTTGATGTTTGGTTATGCTTGCCGCGAAACTGACACGTTGATGCCCCTGCCAATTTATTTATCGCACCGCATCGTTGAACGCCAGGCGCAATTACGTCGTGATGGTCGTTTGCCTTGGCTGCGTCCCGATGCAAAATCGCAAGTCACCGTTAAATATGTTGATGACAAACCGTTCAGTATCGACACCGTGGTGATCTCTACACAACATTCTCCAGACATGACGCTTGAACAGATTCGTGAAGCCGCGATCGAGGAAATCATCAAGCCGGTTTTGACCAAAGATTTAGTCAAGGGCGACATCAAGTATCTGGTTAATCCAACGGGTCGATTTGTTATTGGCGGCCCGCACGGTGATGCGGGTTTGACCGGACGTAAAATCATTGTCGATACCTACGGTGGCGCAGCCCCGCACGGCGGCGGCGCGTTCTCTGGCAAAGACCCCTCCAAGGTTGATCGCTCAGCTGCGTATGCCGGACGTTATGTGGCGAAGAATATCGTCGCTGCGGGTTTGGCAGACAAATGTCTGGTGCAAGTAAGTTATGCAATTGGTGTGGCGCAACCTACCAGCATCATGGTCAGCACTTATGGTACGGGGAAAATCTCTGACGAGAAAATCACAGAGTTGGTTAAACGTCATTTTGATTTGCGCCCGAAAGGTATTGTGCAAATGCTCGACCTGTTGCGTCCGATTTATGAAAACACCGCAGCGTATGGTCACTTTGGTCGCGAAGAACCTGGCTTTACTTGGGAAGCAACAGACAAGGCTGCTGCGCTTAGGGCAGACGCTGGTCTGTAAGAACAAGTTCAGTGGCTTTTTTACATTCTCAGTTATTGCACCACAAGAGTACTTCGACTTTCTAAGTGTTTAAGCATTTACAAAATCGTATGTGAACACTGCGAGGCAATCTAATACTTCAGTTAACCAAGTATTAGATTGCCTACTTGATTTATACCAACTCTCTCGCAAACCACCCCTTAGCACCTCCAAATCGGCTAGAATTCGCGCTTTGCGAAAAGGGCCGATTGTCGGCGAAGTTTATATCCTCATGCAGCTAATCCGTAATTTCTCCATCATTGCTCACATTGACCACGGTAAATCCACGCTGGCCGACCGTATCATCCAATTGTGCGGCGGCTTATCCGACCGTGAAATGGAAGCTCAAGTGCTCGATTCCATGGATTTGGAGCGCGAGCGCGGCATCACCATCAAGGCGCAAACCGCCGCGCTACTTTACAAAGCGCGCGATGGGCAAATCTATAATCTCAATCTAATTGATACGCCGGGACACGTGGATTTTTCCTACGAGGTGTCGCGTTCGCTGTCTGCCTGTGAAGGAGCGTTGCTGGTGGTGGACGCATCGCAAGGTGTGGAAGCGCAGACCGTGGCGAACTGCTATACCGCGCTGGACTTGGGCGTTGAAGTTGTCCCTGTGTTGAACAAGATCGACTTGCCATCTGCCAATCCAGAAAATGCGATTGAAGAAATCGAAGAGGTGATTGGCATCGATGCGCAAGAAGCGGTGCGTTGTTCTGCTAAAACCGGCTTGGGTGTGCAGGATGTTTTGGAAGATTTGATTGTTAGAGCTCCGCCGCCAGTGGGTGATCCAACCGCACCTTTGCAAGCATTGATTATCGACTCGTGGTTTGACAATTACGTGGGCGTGGTGATGCTGGTGCGGGTGAAAAACGGTACGCTCAAGCCCAAGGAAAAAATCCTGTTCATGGCAACAGGCGCGCAGCATTTAACTGAGCACATCGGCGTGTTTACACCCAAGGCGCAAGACCGCGATACCTTGAGCGCGGGCCAAGTAGGCTTTGTCATCGCGGGTATTAAAGAACTCAAAGCGGCAAAGGTGGGCGATACCATTACCCATTTAGCCAAGCCAGCTGCCGCACCGCTACCAGGCTTCAAAGAGGTTCAGCCGCAAGTGTTTGCGGGCTTGTTTCCGGTCGAGTCGAATCAATATGAAGCGTTGCGTGATTCGTTAGAAAAGCTCAAGTTGAACGATGCAGCATTGCGATATGAGCCTGAAGTTTCGCAAGCATTGGGGTTTGGTTTTCGTTGCGGCTTCTTAGGTTTGTTGCACATGGAAATCGTGCAAGAGCGTTTAGAGCGTGAGTTCGATATGGATTTGATTACCACCGCACCCACGGTGATTTATGAGGTGGTGCAGCGCGATGGCACGGTGCTGATGGTGGACAACCCATCCAAGATGCCAGATCCCTCCAAAATTGAAGAAATACGCGAGCCGATAGTCACAGTGAATTTGTATATGCCGAATGAATATGTAGGCGCAGTGATTACTTTATGTACGCAAAAGCGCGGTAACCAGATCAACATCAACTATCACGGCAAGCAAGTCAATTTGATTTATGAAATGCCGATGGCGGAAATTGTGTTGGATTTTTTCGATAAGCTGAAATCCATTTCGCGCGGTTATGCGTCTATGGATTACGAGTTCAAGGAATATCGTGCCGCCGATGTGGTGAAAGTGGACATGCTCATCAATGGCGATCGAGTGGATGCCTTGGCGGTAATTGTGCATCGAGGCAATAGCCAATATCGCGGCCGTGAAGTGGCAGCCAAGATGCGTGAATTGATACCACGCCAGATGTATGACGTGGCGATACAGGCGACCATCGGTTCAAACATCATCGCTCGCGAGAACGTCAAAGCGATGCGCAAAAACGTGTTGGCAAAATGTTATGGTGGCGATATTTCGCGTAAGAAAAAATTGCTGGAAAAGCAAAAAGCCGGTAAGAAACGCATGAAACAAGTGGGCAATGTGGAGATTCCCCAGGAAGCGTTTTTGGCGAT
Source organism: Gallionella sp. (assembly GCA_040079595.1). Lineage (GTDB taxonomy): Bacteria > Pseudomonadota > Gammaproteobacteria > Burkholderiales > Gallionellaceae > Gallionella. Next base: position 9,288 of record JBEBKA010000051.1, on the reverse strand, counting down.
TTTACGGGTCGATGATTAACGGTGTAGGGTGGGCAAGTTTCATCTGCCCACGCAGTACGATCATTCGGTGGGCAGATGAAACTTGCCCACCCTACAATTGAGGGATAAAAATGGATTTCGCTTTAATTTTGTTTTTGTTGTCGGTAATAACAGGCAGCGTATGGCTGCTAGACAAGTTTGTGTTGAAGGCAAAACGTGCCGAGGGTGTAACTGAACCGTGGTGGGTAGAATATGCAAAGAGTTTTTTTCCTGTCATCGTGGTGGTGTTTTTCATCCGCTCTTTTTTAGGCGAGCCGTTCAAAATTCCTTCGGGTTCGATGATTCCCACCTTGCAGGTGGGTGATTTTATTCTGGTAAATAAATTTACCTACGGCATACGCTTGCCCATTATCAATAAAAAAATCATCCAGTTAAACAATCCGCAGCGCGGCGATGTCATGGTATTTCATTACCCTGAAAATCCCTCGCTGGATTACATCAAGCGCGTGGTGGGTCTACCGGGCGACACGGTTGAATATAGCCATAAAAAATTAACCATCAATGGCGTGCTGCAACCGCAAGTACCGATGGGCGAGTACAATTACGCCGAACAAGATTTGAATTTTGTGCATACCGAAAAATCTCAAGAGTTTTTTGGAGAGCACAAGCATGACGTGATTGTTAACCCTGAGCGACCAACCTTGTTTCTGAGTTCGGTGGCTGAATTTCCAAGCCGCGAAAATTGCACCTATGACGATGAATTGGTGCGTTGCAAGGTGCCGGAGGGCAATTACTTTATGATGGGTGACAACCGCGATAACAGCCGAGATAGCCGATACTGGGGGTTTGTGCCGGACAATCAAATTGTTGGCAAAGCATTTTTAGTGTGGATGAATTTTTCTGATTTGAAACGGATAGGTCAATTTTTCTAGCCGACTTTAAGGAGACAAAAATGAATGTTGCGAAACGACAGCGCGGACTCAGTTTTGGCGGATTTATGTTGGGCGCATTGATTTTGGTGCTCGGCAGTATTACGGGCTTCAGGCTTATACCGGCTTACATTGAAAATACCACCATCAAAAACATCTTTAACATCGTTGCCAAAGACCCTGAGCTGCAAAAAGCATCGGAACAAGAGATTCGCATGGCTTACATCAAACGCGCCATGATCGATAATGTCACGGCAATCAAAGCCGAAGACGTTGAAATTGCAACGGATGATGGTCAGTTGGTATTGAGTGCGAGCTATTCGGTCACAGTCAAACTAGCGGCAAATATCAGTCTTGTGATGGATTTCAAACCCAAAAGTGGCGATTAAAAGTACCAGCGCGTTGTGTCAGCAGTTGGGCTATGAATTTTCCCAGCCGCAATTGTTACAACGCGCGCTCATCCATCGCAGTTACGCAGCCGACCACAATGAACGCCTGGAATTTTTGGGTGACAGCATTTTGGGTTGCGTCATCGCCAAGCATCTTTACAGTGCGTTTTCTCATCTTGCCGAAGGTGAATTATCGCGCTTGCGTTCCAGCTTGGTGAGAGAGGAAACACTGGTTATCTTGGCGCAAAAAGTTGATCTGGGCCGTTATTTATTGCTGGGTGAAGGCGAGCGCAAAAGCGGTGGATTCCGCCGCCCCTCCATTCTTGCCGATGGCATGGAGGCCTTATTCGGTGCGGTGTTTTTGGATGCTGATTTTGCGGCTGCCGAGAAAGTCGTGCTTAACTTATATGTACCGTATTTGGCAAATATCGATGTCAATACTTTGGGTAAAGACGGCAAAACTTTGCTGCAAGAATATCTGCAAAGCAAACACTTGCCACTGCCGTTGTATACGGTAACCACGATTAAAGGTGAAGCACACTCGCAACAGTTTCATGTCGAATGCGCCATCCCCTCGCTAAAAATGACCACGCAGGGCGAAGGCAATAGCCGCCGCAATGCCGAACAACAAGCCGCACTGGCTGCGCACCAGAAAATTTCTGGCAAATAGAACCCATAATTAAGCTGACCACAAATGACCGAAAAAGCACCTGTAGCAACCGATGCACCCCACGCCACAGAGCCTACACCAATAGGCTTCCGTAGCGGCTATGTCGCGATTGTCGGACGACCCAACGTGGGAAAATCTACGTTGCTCAATCATCTGATCGGGCAAAAGATCAGCATCACTTCTCGCAAGGCACAGACCACGCGACATCGCATTCATGGAATTTACACCGATGAGCAGTCGCAGTTTGTATTCGTGGATACGCCGGGCTTTCAGACCAAACATCTGAACGCGTTGAATCGCGGTATGAATCGCGTAGTTATCAGTAGCCTGCGCGATGTGCAAGTGGTGGTGTATGTGTTGGAGGCATTGCGTTATGACGAGCGCGACCAAGAGGTACTCAATCTTTTGCCCGACAATCGCCCCGTAGTGTTGGTGATTAACAAAATTGATGAAGTGCCTGACAAAGGACAATTATTCAACTTTGCCGAACGTGTAGCGCAAGATTTTAAGTTCGCTGAAATCGTGCCAGTCAGTGCCAAGCAGAACATCAAATTGGATGAGTTAAAAAATACGTTGCGCCGCTTTTTACCAGCGGGCGAATTGATCTACGATAAAGATGACATCACTAATCGTAGCGAACGATTTTTGGCGGCAGAAATGTTGCGTGAAAAAATCTTCCGCTTCACGGGTGACGAGTTGCCTTATTCGACCAGCGTGGTGATTGAGCAATTCAAAATGGAAGGCAAGCTGCGTCGCATTAGTGCCGCAGTATTGGTGGATAGAGAAGCGCATAAAGCCATGCTGATAGGCAAGAAAGGCGAGAAGCTCAAAGAGATCGCCACTCAAGCACGCTTGGATATGGAAAAATTATTCGACGGAAAAGTGTTCCTTGAAGTGTTCATAAAACTGCGCAGCGGTTGGGCAGATGATCCACGCGTATTGCACTCCCTAGGTTATGAATGATGTTAGGGTTTACGAATGACCGTAGGCAGTCGGCACAATAAGCAGCAAGACCAACCCGCGATTGTTTTGCACAGCTATCCGTTTCGCGAGACCAGTCTGTTGCTCGATGTATTCAGTCGCCAACATGGGCGATTGCCGATTGTGGCGCGCGGTGCGCGTCGGCCTAAATCGAATTTGCGCAGCGTGTTAATGAGCTTTCAGCCGTTGTCGTTGAGTTGGTTTGGTAAAGGCGAAGTGCGTACGTTGCATAGCGCAGAGTGGCAGGGTGGCCAGCCCTATCTGCAAGGCACGGCCTTGATGTGCGGATTTTATCTGAACGAATTGTTGCTCAACTTGCTCGCAAGAGATGATCCGCATCAGCAGTTATTTGATTATTACCTCGCCACCTTGCATCGTTTAGCGCACGAAACCGACCACGCTGCGACACTGCGTTGCTTTGAAAAACATCTGCTGCAAGAATTGGGTTACGCGCTGGTGTTAAACCGTGAAGCCGGTAGCGATAAAGTAATTCAAGCCGAATTGGGTTATCGTTATGCAGTGGAACGCGGTGCAGTGTTGGATGATGGCGATGCGCGCATAGGCCTGCCAGTACAGGGCAAGACCTTGCTCGATATGATGGTGGACGATTATGCTGACCCGACTACCGCACAACAAAGTAAGCTGCTGATGCGTGTGTTACTGAATCATCTTCTGGGTGGCAAAGTTTTACACACGCGCGAACTGATTAAGGACTTGCAAAAATTATGAACGTAAACACCGCCAGAAATTCAGAATTTCGGGATGCAGCGCAAGGCGTACGGAGCGCAGCGAACGAGACATATCAGTTAGATAGGCGAGGGAGCGAGTACCGAACAACGCTGCGATGCGCCCGAAAAATGGATTTATGGGGGTATTTATGATTAAACTCGGACTCAATATCGACCATGTTGCCACCCTGCGCCAAGTGCGCGGTGCGCGTTACCCCAGTGTAGTGCGTGCTGCGTTGCTGGCGGAATCGGCAGGGGCGGATGCCATCACGCTGCATCTGCGCGAAGATCGCCGTCACATACAAGATCAAGATGTGGCGGTGTTGCGCGACATGCTGCAAATCCGTATGAATTTGGAAAGTGCGGTCACTGAAGAAATGATTACCATCGCGCTGCGTACCAAGCCACATGATTTATGTCTAGTGCCGGAACGTCGTGAAGAGTTAACTACCGAAGGCGGCTTAGATGTGGTGCGCTACTTTGATGTGATCAAGTCGGCTTGCGAACGGTGTGCCGCTGCGGATATCCGTGTGTCATTGTTTATCGACCCAGATCAAAAGCAAATTGATGCCGCACGAAAAGTGGGTGCGCCTGTGATCGAATTACACACCGGAAAATATGCCGAAGCCGACAGCGTTCCCGATCATCAGCATGAACTTGAGCGTATTCGCGTTGCCGCGCAACACGCCCATGCACAAGGCTTACAGGTCAATGCCGGGCATGGTTTGCATTACCATAACGTGCAAGACATTGTTGAAATTCCAAATTTGGTCGAACTCAATATCGGTCACGCCATCATCGCGGAATCATTGTTTATTGGACTGGAAGCTGCGGTGAAAAAAATGAAGTCTTTGTTAATTGCTGGATTCCCGCTTTCGCGGGAATGACGAATGATTTTTGGAATCGGTACCGATGTTGTCGAATTCGCGCGAATAGAAAACTTGTTTGCGCGTTATGGCGAACGATTCGCGCGTCGAGTATTAAGTGAGCGAGAGTGGGCAGAATTTCAAGCCAATACCAATCAGCCACGCTTCTTAGCCAAACGTTTCGCCGCCAAAGAAGCCTTCTCCAAAGCTGTAGGCAGCGGCTTGTGTGAACCAGTCAGTTTGCGGCGCATCGCCATCACCCATGATGGACTAGGCAAACCCGTACTGCAGTTTGATGAGAAATTACGCAGTTACCTAGCGCAACTCGGCATCAACGCACATCATCTTTCCATCAGCGACGAGCGCAGTACGGTTGTTGCGTTTGTGGTGCTGGAAACGAATTAAAACTCAGCCGTTAAACCGCCCCCGAAAAATAGTTCTAAGACACCTACCAAATTCAGCTTGAACAATCCTGATTCATTCGGTAGAATCCGCGCTCTTTTGAAATCGGTTGGAGTATAACCATGGCACGTGTATGTCAAGTAACGGGCAAAGGCCCGATGAGCGGGAACAACATTTCCCACGCGAACAACAAAACCAAGCGTCGTTTTTTGCCTAACCTGCAACGCCGTCGTTTCTGGGTTGAAGCGGAAAATCGCTGGGTAAGCTTGCGCCTGACTAACGCGGCATTGCGCACCATCGACAAAAACGGCATTGAGGCTGTGTTGTCCGACATGCGCGCTCGTGGCGAAAACATTTAAGGATTATAGAAAATGCGCGAAAAAATCAAACTCGAATCCAGTGCAGGTACTGGTCATTTTTACACCACGACCAAAAACAAGCGCACGACACCAGAAAAAATCGAAATGAAAAAATACGATCCCAAGGCTCGCAAACATGTCATGTATAAAGAAACTAAACTGAAGTAATTCAAGTTCGGATTCATTGTGCAAACGAAACCCGCTCAGGCGGGTTTTTTATTGCCCCGCTTCCATGCCAACACCAGCAAAAACCACTATCATGCTCGGTATGAAAAAACTGACTTTACTGGTTTTACTTTGCTTTACCTCATCAGCCCTCAGTAACGACTTGCCCGATCTTGGCGATGCCTCGCAAAGCGCACTCAATCCGCTGCAAGAGCGTCAAATCGGGCAGCAGAGCATGTTGCAGATCCGTTCTAGCAAACAGTTTTTGGACGATGTCGAAGTCAATGATTACCTCAATCAGCTCGGCTCAAGATTAGTTGAAAACAGTAGTGAACCTTCGCAAGCATTTGAGTTCTTTGCCATCAACGATTACACCGTCAACGCCTTTGCCATGCCGGGCGGCTTTATTGGTGTCAACGCGGGGCTGCTACTCACCACACAAAGTGAATCCGAACTCGCCTCGGTGTTGAGCCACGAAATCTCTCACGTCACACAACATCATCTGGCGCGCATGGTGGCGGGTCAACAAGGCGACAGTCTCGCGGCAATGGCGGCGATTGCGCTCGCCATTCTTGCTGCACGCGGCAGCTCGCAAGCCACCGAAGCCTTGGTGGTGGGCGCACAAGCGGGGCTGATACAACGGCAACTCGATTTCACCCGCCAACACGAAGAAGAAGCGGATCGAATTGGCTTGCAGATTCTAAAAAAATCGGGCTTCAACGTTTACGCCATGCCTGAGTTTTTGGAGCGATTACGCAAAGCCACCCGACTGCTGGATAGCACCGCCCCCAACTACTTGCGCACCCACCCCATCACCAGCGAACGAGTTGCCGAAATTGACAATCGTGTACAGCAACAACCATACCGACTCATTGCTGACAGCCTGAATTTTCAGCTGGTGCGTACCAAACTTATCGGCGCGCAAAAAACGCCGTTGGATGCCATCACCTATTTCAATGACGCGCTGTACATCCGAAAATTTGGCAACCCTATCGCACAACGTTATGGCTTGATTAACGCGTTATTGCGCAACAATGACATTAAATCAGCCCTGCGTGAATTGAGCATGTTACGCAAAAAAGTTAAGAGTAACTCAATGGTAGAAACCCTCACGGGACAAGTGAAGCACGCCACAAAAAATGATGCCGCAACCTTGGTGTTTTATCGCAATGCGGTACAAAATTTCCCGCAGCATCGCGCCTTGATTTATGACTATGTGGGTTTGTTGTTGCAGGAAAAGCAAGCTGACACTGCACTCAAACTGATTACCGAGCAACTCCTCCGCCACCCCAGCGACACCACGCTCTATGAACTGCAAGCCAAAGCATATGAGATGCAAGGCAAAACCTTGGAGCAACACCAAGCGCAAGCCTACAGCTACTCATGGCAAGGCAACGTGTTCGCCGCAATAGAGCAACTTGAATTGGCCAAGCAAGCAGGAGGGAGTTTTTACCAGCTGTCGACGATAGAAAGCGAATTGAAGGAGCTGCGCGAATTGACTGAAGACACTAGTTTACGTGTAGATCATTAAAGGACTTAAAGTGACTACAACCAGCTGGATCAACCTTGCAGCCTTGCAGATAATCATCCATCGCTTTTTGCATTTCACCTAATTCCTTATACGCCATGGCACGTCCTGCGTAGGGTCGAAAATCCAACTTATCATCCCGTTTTTTAGCAATGCGAATAACCTGTGAAAAAGCTTCAACTGCTGCGCCCCACTCCTTTTTCATCAAGTATGCCGAGCCGATATTGTTGTACGCTGAAGTGAGTTCTGGGGCAAGTACCAGTGCCTTCTGCAAATCAGCAAGACCACGCTCATGCTCGCCCATTTTAATCAGCTCGGTCCCCCGATTGTAATAAATCCGATAGACGCCGGGCACATCCTCTCTACCCCGCACCAGCTTCTCTGCATCATCCCACAACAACACGGGGTGCGACATGGTACTCAAGCGTTCCATCGAGATAGGTATCAATAACAACGCTATTGCCGATAGCAACACCGCCGCCAGCCTCGCTGGTATCCAGCTAATAATGACTGGCAGTATGCAGCACGCGCCAATTGCCCACAGGTAACTACGGTACAACACAAATACCTCTTGAATGCGCACAGTGGAAAATTCGGTGAGAAACATCACCCAGGGGAACAGCATGGCAAAACCAAACAGTCCTATCTTGTCACGCCTAAACAGCATCCAAAGTGCAGCGATACCCCATCCCATAAAACCGATTAAAGCCAGCAAATAACGGGAAACAACACCTGATGAAAACGCTTCACGCATATCAATCGACATCCATGCGGGATTGGGTAACAACCATAATGCGGCATACTTAAAGAACAGCCAAGATTGGGTCAGTCCACTTAATAAATAAACACTTTCCCCACCAGATGTATCAGACTTGGCTAGCGTTTGCGTTGCAGCCATACTGTCGAGCAGTAAACTCCCATTAGGCTCATAAACAAATCCTAACAACCCTTTTTTAAGCAACAACACCAACAAGGCAATCGCAAAACAAACTGCAAAAACAGCCCAGCATTGTTTTAATTTTTTTAACCAATTCGGATGTAGCAACACCGTCAACGCAAGCAACACCACGGGTAATACAATCGCGTGTTCCTTGGAGAATACAGCGAAATAATAAAATACCGGGGTCAACCACAACCACAACCGATGACCGCCCAAACTGCCGCGCACATAACTCCACATCGCCAGTACTGCAAACAAGGTGGACATCAATATGGTGCGCTGCACTAAATAACCTGCTGCATAAGTAGCAATAGGATGCAGCGCAAAAATGAGTGCGGCAAAAAAAGCCACACTACGCGCACCCAGGTGCTCAGAGGTCAAAAATGGCTGAGCCACTTTGGCAAACAATTGATGCAGAAAAATATACAACGCCACTGCAACCGCCGCATGGAGCAATAAATTTCCCACGCGAAGATATCGCAAATTCAACCCAAACACCTCCACGCTCCACGCTAAAGAAGCCATCGGCAAAGCGCGAACCTCCAGCCAGCCAAACTGATAAGACGCAATATGTTGATTGCCTAATTCATCAACCGCGAAAGCACCCAGGTCATCAAACAGCATCGGGCTTCCGAGGAATTGACCATAGATCAAAGTGACGACAATGACCAACAAAAGAGGGTAGCCAACCGTAGTATAGGCGCGCATATTTTTAACCCAATAAACATCCGTTAAAACAACAAGCCCCTCACGAGGAGGGGCTTGTATTCACAACAACCGCCAAATTATTTACAAATTTGCGCCGTTATACATGTACCACCTACGGTCCAAGTGACTCCTGTAGCTGAAGCAAAAACTGGTGAGATAGTATAAGTTTCGCCATTCAAGCCGCCAGTTGCCACTGCAGTAGCAGTAATCACCCCATTCAGTGTTGACACACCTGCCACAAATTTTCCGTTACCAGCAGAGTTAGCTGGGATACCGTTAGTATTGCCATCACAACCAGCCACGGTTAAAAGCTCAGTCGCACAAGATTCAACCGCAATTTTCACGCCTTGTGTCGCTTGGCTAACTTCGGTGAATTTCGCCTTTTTGGTGTAGTTGCCGTAAGCAGGGATCGCTACTGCAGCCAAGATACCGATAATTGCAACCACAATCATCAATTCGATCAAGGTAAACCCTTTTTGTACGTTTTTCATTTTGAATCTCCTAAAAAATAAATTTAACTTCGTATTGCCATTCGACCAAGTTGACAATTGCATTTCCTGAGCCGTTGGGTAACACACAGTATGTATGTTGCCAGCTAGGTAAGCAATGCTCGTGCCACTTAATTAAGCCATTGTTATTTATAT
>JBEBKA010000050.1:0-19621 GCA_040079595.1 Gallionella sp. | reverse complement strand
GTGCGCAGCTTAAATCGCAGGTATAAGCGATGAACTACAGCGACACCGATCTCATGACGGCGATTGCAACCCGCTTACAATCGGAAGCGGTTGCAGTAACTCAGACAGAAATCTGAGTTGCTAACAGCATTAATTAAAATATCTTTTAGACCAAATTTTGATACGGCTTCTGAAGCAGAAATTTCTCTGCTTGAATCAATTTTACCTTTGATTACCGAAGAGATGCTGCGCTTGGAAAAGGAGTTATGAGTTGATCAAAAATAAGCACTTTAATCATGTCTTACTTTTGAATACAAGTTGAGCATGAACATGTATAAGATTATCTTGTCGGAATGTGACTCGCGCTGTGTTGTATAAAGTCACAACCGGGCCGTCGGATTGGAATGGATTTAAGGGAGAACATGATGAACGTCGCACTGTATGCCAGGGTGTCTACTGCAAAGCAATTTGATAAGGATTTGTCGATACCTGATCAGTTAAAGCAAATGAGAGAGTGGAGCAGGGCGAACGGCCATATCATCGTTGCGGAATACATCGAAGGTGGCGCAACCGCCACTGATGATCGTCGCCCAGAATTTAAAATGATGATTGAACACGCTGCATCATTACCTTGCCCTTATCAGGCTGTGATAGTCCATAGCCGTTCCAGATTTTTTCGAGATTTATTTGAATTCTTGAGCTATGAGCGAAAGCTCAAGCGATTGGGTTGCCGGGTTATTTCTATTACGCAGCAAACTGCTGATGATCCTGCTGGTCAAATGGCAAGCCAGATTTTTAGTTTGTTTGATGAGTATTCGAGCAAGGAAAATGGTAAGCATACGTTGAGAGCCATGAAGGAAAATGCAAGGCGTGGGTATTTTAATGGATCACGCCCTTGCTTTGGATACCAAGCTGTCGAATGTTTCATGGATGGTGATAAATCCAAAAAGAAGAAGCGAGCCGAAATAAATCATACCGAAGCCGGGGTTGTCCGTCATATTTTTGGTTATTACCTCAATGGTCATAGCGGGAAGGAAATGGGCGCCAAGGAAATTGCTCAATACTTAAATAACCAAGGCATCAGCTTGCGTGGAACACAATGGAATAAAAGCCGTGTTCATGAAGTTTTGGCAAATCGCGCCTATGTTGGTGAGTATTATTTTAACAAGAGGGAAAATAAATCCAACTGCCTTAAGCCAGAATCAGAATGGATTTTGCTCAATGTCGAACCAATTATTGATTCGGTCATGTTTGATACCGTCCGTGCGCGTCGTGAATCACGCACCCCCGCGAAAATTGCACCAAGAGTATTGAATTCTCCAAACTTGCTGACCGGAATTATTAAGTGCGACATTTGCAATGCGGCCATGACATCGGCAACGGGCAAAGGAGGGCGCTATCGATACTACAAATGTAATACTCGCATCAGCAAAGGTAATCACTTGTGTACGACACCCATATTGCCAATGGAAAAGATTGACTCTTTAGTCATGGAGACTGTGCTGGAAAAGGTGCTCACCCCCTCGCGTTTGAAAATCCTGCTCGCAGAGTTACGCAAGCGGCAGAAGAGCAAGTTTAGTAATCAGGATGAGCTTAGCAAACCATTGCACAAGGAGCTTGAACAGGTTCAGTCTGGAACCGTTCGCTTATACGAAGCAGTTGAAAAAGGGTTACTGCCACTTGATGAATCATTACAAGAGCGAATCCAACAGCTAAAAATCAGAAAAGAAGAAGTTGTATTTAAATTGACCGCAATGAAAAACCGCAATGTTTCGCCATTGGAGAGCATATCCCCTGGCAAATTGGATTTGTTTTCAAAAGCGATTAGAAATGTTTTGGTGGAAAAAGGAAATGCGTCAGCAAAGGCTTATCTGCGCCTATTGGTAAGCGAAATTCGTATCAAGGAAAGGCAAGCTGAAATCACTGGAAGCTATGCTGCGCTTGCATCTGCAGTGCTTAAAACAAAAGTGGACACCGAAGTGCCCACTTTTGTACCGTATTGGCTCCGCAAGTCGCCTGGCAATTTCGGGAATGAAGCGCGGGTGTGCCGCCACCGATGAAAGATGCGGCTTGATCTCGGCCCTGAACGCAGGGAGCTGACTACCGAGCTTCAGATGGTTGTAGAGGATCTGCTGCCTCTCTTGGATTGAGAGGTCGTGAACGTCGATCACTAATTGGCTCTCGTTGAACAGCGGGAAGGCACCTTCTTTGAGATCACGCCAGGCACGCTTGTAGATGTAGTCCCGCGAAGTCATCACGATTTTGGCCCCCTGGCGCAGCATCGTCCTTACTTGCGGCAGGATGTGGTTCCACGAGTGCGCCCAAGACGATAAATCTGGGCACTGGAAAGCTGTCGTTGCACTACCTTGACCATTACACTTTCAGAGGAATGGTTGGAATTTGACGTGCGGTTGCCAGTTTGCAGCTAATACGCCCAACTCACGCCCGCCATAATTTGCTTGCGATTATAGTCATAGCGCAGGTCGGTGGCATTCTGAGCCGTATAGACCAATTCGCTCCAGAGTGCGGTGGCTTTAGTCTGCGCCCATTCCACCTTTGCTTTCAGCACATTCCCGCTATATTTTTTTGCTCCGCGACCCGCAACATCAAACGCAAATCCGTTAGGATAATTTTGCTTCCAATGATGCAGTGCCAAGCGGGTCTTGATGCTACCCTGTTCGTAAATTAGGCGCGTACCGTAACGGTTTTCACTGGAGTTGCCATAACTCACGTAATTATCCGCACGGCGCGTGTGATCAAAGTCCAAGTACACCAGCCACTCTGGCGATAGCCGACTGCGCAATGTTGCGCCGAACGCGTTGTAGGTATATCGGAGCAAAGGATTGGCATTAAGGTACACGCCTTGCGCATTACGTGAATGGCGGTCGGAATAATCTCGCACGAAATGATTTAAGGAGAGGTTCAGCTTAGCCTCGGAGGTAATGGGAATACTGGCATCAGCACCCAGTGTGTAATAGGTATGATCCAGTTGTGATACGACGATCGGATCATCATAGTCGTTAAGAGCATATTGCCCATTAAAGCCGTAATCGATATTACTTATTTTATATTTGTATTCGGCTTCGATACCCATACTCATATAGCTGTAGCGATCTGAAATGTTGCTACCACCCACAGTAGTCTTGTTTGTTCCAGAATCATGGTCAACATACACTTGCTTGCGTTTTTTGATGAATGCGCCGGCAGTCAGCGTATTCTCTGACTTGCCTTTGCGCGCTAGGACATGTTCCAAGCCGCCACTCAAACCTGCACTGTATTCATTGGCATTACTCAGACCGCCAAAGTAGAAAGTTCCATCAGCGATTGCCGATCCGAGCAGCTTGTTATCTTGGTCACGGCTTTTTGCCATACTTAATTTGATGTCATAGGGAACAAAAAAACCTGACTTCGCCTGTGGAGTCACTGTCGGGTTAGAGCCAGCAGGTAGCGCAGCGTAATCAACATAAGTGGCTCGCGGAGCTTGATAGACATTGCCATCGTAACCAAGCCCAGTCGATGCCGACCAAGTGATGCCGCTTTGATTATTTTGCGCAACGATGGAAGGCGTATCAGGCGCACTGGCTGCGGATGCAATGGTAGGCAAGATCATTGCAGCAATCAATACCGCTGGATGAGATAGAATTTTTTTACGCATGTTGTATATACCCGCTAGGTTGATTAGCCATTGTATCAATTTTTCAGGGGGCTTCACTCTGAACATCCCCGTCAGCTTCGAGATTCGGATCGAGCTGCTTTGCCTTACTCATTTCAGCACGAGCATCATCTGCCCGTCCCGTTTGGTGCAAGGTGCGAGCCAGCTCAAGACGCAAACGAGCATCTGCGGGATCGGCAGCCACAGCATTCTCCAGAATCTGCACCGCCTCGCCCCCATTTTTGTTTAGCAATAACGCTCTCCCCAAGAATCGTAACCGCTTGGTATTGCTCGGATCGAGGGCGACAGCCTTGCGTAACGCCGCCACCGCCTCGGTTGGTTGGCTACTTTCGATATAGGCATTGCCCAGATTGAACCAAGCCAAAGAATAGGTCTCGTCACGCGCCAAGATATTCCGATAGAGTCGGATTGCTTCTGCATACTCTTTGAGTTTCGCATGACGCACCGCCAAGTTGAGTTGCGCCTGTTGATAATCGGGTCGAATGCTCAATGCCTTGCGATAGGCTTCTATAGACTCTTGGTCACGATCAGTGGCAGCATAGACGACACCCAGATTGAACCATGCCTGCTCGTAATCGGGTTGTAGGCGTATCGCAGTTTTGAAAGCATCCTCTGCGAGATCATTTTTTTTCTGGCGCAGATGCGTAATGCCAATGTTGTACCAAGCCTCAGGGTATTGATGCCGCATCTTCAACGCCGCTTGATATGCAACCAGTGCCGCTGTGTAATCATTTTTGACCGCATATATCAGACCGAGATTTAGCTGCGCTTCAGGGTAACTGTTGGAAGCCGCCTTTAGCGCAATCTGATATTCGCTGATCGCTTTGTCGTAGTCTTTCTCCCCAAATGCGACACGACCCAAATTGAAATGGGCATCTGCACGTGTTGTGTCACGCTGCAATACCCACTCAAATTCGCTACGCGCATCTGACCAGCGTTTATCAGCTAACAATATCAGACCAAGAACCGAATGCGCCCGAACATATTCGGGGTCAAACTGGATTGCTTGACGAACCGCCTGTTCCGCTTCGCGCCGCTTATGTTGGGCATTCAGTAGCGATGCCATGTTGATCAATGCAGGCGGGTAATTCGGTCTGAGTTCCAGTATCTTCTGGTATTGCTGTAACGCACGTGCTTGACCTTCCGCCGTATCGGGTTCAAGCGTTGCAAGTGCCACGCGTGGTTCAGGGTCGCTTGGACGCAACCGGATCACTGCTTCAAATGTGCGCGCCGCTTTGTCGAGTTTCCCCAGCTTGCGCCACACCATCCCCAAACTACTCAATGCGCGTGCCTTACGTTCACCACTAGCCAGTTGGGCGGCCTTTTCTAATGCGACCACTGCTTCTGCGGCATCGCCCTCCTTGGTGAGTAGCATCGCCAAATTGTATTGTGCTTCAAAATGACTAGGATGCTGGGTTAGTAGCGTGCGATAACCTTCAAGTGCTTCGATGTTGCGCCCGCTGCGCGAAAGAGCCAATGCGCGATTGAACAACGCACTCGTATCCGACGAATTGGCATTGGTCGCTTGATTAAAATAGTCAAGCGCGCGTGGCATATCACCCTTCTTCAGGTACAAAACGCCGAGATCATTGAGTACACTGGAGCTAGGTTGGCGTGCCAAGATACTCAGGTAAAGCTGTTCTGCTTCTGCCCATTTTTTATTTGCCATCAATGTGCTGGCACGCTGCCGATCCGAATCCCCGCCATTGGAAGCAATGGGTTCTGAGCCACTGGCGACGGACTCCGTTTCGTTTTCCATATGCGATGTTGCCGAGCGTACATCTATGACTGTTATTTTGTCGGCATCATATTCGGCACGAAATTGCACGTATAGTAATAGCAAAAAAATACTCAGGATAACAATCACCACGGGTACAAAGCTTTCCCGAAACAACCGCATCCATTGAATGCCATTATTCATTTTGGTTGGATTCCTTCATTGTCATCGCTTGGAGTATCGATAACATGCCTCGGTCATTGACATTCTGAATTTCCAGTCCTGGTCGCACGTTAATTTCGAGTAGCAGCGGCCCATCAGGTGAAATTGATATATCTATGCCCAAGTATTTGAGCGGTACTGCCCGCGCTGCACGTTGTGCCAGCTCGATGATTTCAGGCCAATATGGCAAGGTTCGACCCAGCAGGGATATGCCGCTGTCTGGGTGTTTATCTATGGGCTGACCCAGAAAGCGACCGTGGGTGGTCATGCCACTGGCAATATCAATAGCAACGCCAAGCGCGCCTTGATGCAGATTCGCTTTGCCGTCCGACTGGCGCGTCGGAATACGCGTCATCGACATAACTGGCATGTCGTCGCACATAATCACGCGCACGTCGGCCAGTCCGAGCGGACTCAACTCCTGCATATCGGGATGTTGGGTAATTCGGCTTTCTATGATGGTGCGGTCGCCCAAGTCAAAGGAATACACACCAAAAATAATGTCCGAAATATGTTTTTGCAAATCGAATACCGTATAAATCTTCCCGCTAATCCCAAGCCAGCCTTGCGCACTTCGACCGACGATCACGATGATGCCATTGCCGCCACTGCCTTGAGCGGGCTTAATAACAAAATCATGGTATGCGTCAAGATCCTGCTCCAGACTACGCAGTTCATAAAAATGGCTGTAAGTACGATAAGTTTTCGGCATACGCACCCCCGCCGCACCAAGTATTTCCTTGGCGAGCAATTTGTCGTCCGCCAACGGGAAATGCCGCCGCGCATTGCGCGTGTAGATGTAATGAAGGTTGCGTCGGTTCATCGACAGCACGGCCGCCGAACGCTCACGCACATCGCCTAGGCGCGATAAAAATGTTCGGAATGCTTTCATGGACGGGAGTCCAATATCAGACGGCGAAAACGCATAAACTCCATTACACGGATGCCGATCCATTTACCCAGCCATAAGTTCAATGCGATTACCACCAGCAACAATTCCGGAAACGCGAGTATCAGGCTTTGCATAAACAATGAGTCCATCACTGCATAACAAGCCGCAATTACCACCAAGGTCATCAATGTGATGCGTGCAACCTTTAGTGCACCTTGCTCGGCCTCCATTAGCGCGACGCGCTCTGCGGTGATAGCGAGTATGGCGATGGGGAACAGGGTGACGTGCGCAAGTTCAAATAAACCCATCTGCACCCCACCCACCGTAGTCGCCATCATCACAATCACCACTGTGGTTAACATGATAGCCATCTTGGGCGAGTGTAACAATTGTAGCCAATCCAGAGCCCGTCGCACGACCGCCGACAGCAGAACGATGCCAAGGAAACCGATCATGCCCCACAGCAAACCCGTTTCCCGTGCCGCTGCCGCAATCAGTGCGGGTAAAAAGGTGCCGAATGTTTCCAGGCCAATTACATTGCGGAACACCACGGTAACCAGCGCACCCAACGGAAGCATGAGCAGAATCTTCAGCAGATTTTGCGAGATGCCAACGCGTTCAAAGTGCGCATATAAATTAGTGATATTCAGCGATGACTGGCTTAGCGCAGTTTGCGCATCATGCTGGGGAACCAGTTGTTTTGTTATCTTAAAGAAATACTGGAAATTCACGTTGGCAGTGTGCTTGAACAACACCAAATCGCCGTAGTAAAGCGTCAGGTAATTCGCTGGAATTTCAGCAAAACGGTCATTGATCGTATCAAATGGAATCCAGTGTCCGCTAACATACACCTCGACCCATTGGTGGGTGGTACGCTTGCTTCCCTGCTGCATAATCAAGCCACCCACCAGTCGCGCTGGAATGTTCAGCTTACGCGCCATCGCAACAAACAAGCGGCTTTTTCCGTTACAACTGGCTTCACCGAGCTTGAGTGCGGTTAACGCGTCGGTGTAACCTGAAAAATTCCGATTAGCCAAATTGTCCTGCAAATGCCGATGAATGCGTGTCACCGCATCCAGAATGGTTGGCTTTTCGGTGGGAACGATACGACGCAATGCCGCTTCGATCTGCGGATCGTCTTTCTGAATACCGGGTTCGGCTACCAGATAGGATGCGAGTTCGGCAGGATAAGAATCTGGAATAGTTAAGTCGGCTGGGATGTTGTAGCGTATGTGACGTGCCTGCACCGCATAACCGTAAAGAACACCTTGCTGACCGCGAACATTCTCGGCTTTCCATGATGCCTCACGATTGAGTGGATCAGACTTGAGTTCTGCGGTAAAAATACCGGAAGAATTTTGTTCGTTTTCGATGGTCTGGCGCGAGTCGGTTTTGGGAAGATAAGTGTGAACATTGATGTCCTCTCCATGACCATCCACCTGCATACTGACTTCGATATTGTAGCTAGGCGCGGGGATCAGTCCAGCTAGGGGATAATCAAGGATATAGAGCTTATAGGCAGTAATGCCAATGGGCAGCAGCACCATGATGGCGAGTACCAAAATATAGACACCACGCCGCACGCTGCTTGCACTTTTATCAACCATTAGAAGTAATCGTAGTATCGAATTTCGGCATTATTTTCCTTAAATGCAAGGGGCATGTGTTACGTGTGGAACGAGCATGAGATCGCTTATATGTGTATTGGCGGTTGCAACAAACATGCTGATTGGGTAGGCCGCCACAAACGCTTGCATTGCTGAAAGTTCAAGCGTGCATTGCGTCGAGTCATGGTAGGTTAACGCCGAATGATACGCCGCGTTATCGACTAAAGTGCTGGCTGGATAATTAGTAATCACCAAGCTATATGCCGCACGCGCACTGGGGTAGTTTAACTGCTTATGGAAAGAGCGACCGATATAGTATTGCGCATTATCTGCAGAAGTCGATGTCGGATAATTCAACAACACCTTGCCCAATTCAACAATTGCCGTGACATAGTTAAGCTCGTCATAATAAGTTTTGCCAATTCGATATTGCGCGTTGCCAACCAGAAGGCTGGTCGGGTAGTTCATCATCAACTTGGTGTATTCGGCGCGTGTTTGGGTAAAGGTATAACTTGGCGGAACGGACTGCGCAAGCTCGTTCATTGAACGCGCCAAGTAATATTGGGCTGAATCAGCGACAGTTGATGCGGGGTACATCGTCAACACCTTGTTGAACTCCACAATTGCCGTGACGTAGTTAAGCTCGTCGTAGTAGGTCTTGCCAATCTGGTATTGCGCATTATCAATGAGAAGACTGGTCGGATAGGTTGCTATAAATTTGGCGTATTCAGCTCGCGCTTGCGCAAAGGTATAAGTTGGAGGGACGGCCTGAGCAAGCGCGTGTATCGTGCGCGCCAAGTAGTAT
Organism: Gallionella sp.; assembly: GCA_040079595.1. GTDB lineage: Bacteria > Pseudomonadota > Gammaproteobacteria > Burkholderiales > Gallionellaceae > Gallionella. The sequence continues at coordinate 10,726 of JBEBKA010000050.1, read as the reverse complement.
TGCGCACTATCGGCCACACTTGAAGTGGGATAACTTGTGAGGACAAGTTGAAATATCGGTAAGGTCTCTGCATATCTCTTCTCATCGTAATAGGACAAGCCAATCTGGTAACGACAATCCGGCAACAAAGTGGTGCTAGGGTAAGAAGAGATTACCGACTGGTAGGCTGTTCTGGCATCTGTGAACACAGTTGCCGCACCCACAATGTTACCAGCCGAAAATTGCAAGTTGGCTTGCTGTTGCAAACTTTTACCCTTCCATAAAAGTGATGCGTCCGCAAAAGAATTGGCGGGATAATTGACCAACACTTGGTCGAATGCCACAATTGCCCCGGAAAAATCGTTTAGGTAATAGCGACTCCGACCCAGAAAATAATACGCGCTGTCGCGGAGACTGCTGCTTGGGTAAGTGATCACAAATGAAGCAAATTCATTTCCCGCACCCAAATAATTCTTGGCAGTGTACGCATCGTATCCCGCGTTAAACGCCGACTGCTCGGCAGAAATGCCCCCCGCCGCACTGGTTGTCGCCGTTACTTCAGCCGAACCAACACTTTCGCCTGCGGTATTGATAGCCGTAATTTTGTAGTAATACGGGGTCGATGCGGTTAACCCCGTATCGTTATACGAATTTGTTGTAACAGGTATTGTGGTGACTTTGTTTGCCGCATCAATTAGCACACCCGCAGCGGCAGAACGATATACGTTATAGCCCGTCGTACCCGTTATCGCGGCCGCCCAGCTTAAATTGATTTGCGTTGCACCCGCAGCGATTGCCACCACCCCTGTCGGTGCAGCAGAGATGACGGCATTCGCTAAAGTTGTTGCTGTTACTTCAGGTGAACCCAAACTTTCACCCATCGCAGTGACCGCAGTGACCTTGTAGAAATAAGTGGCCAAAGCGGTTAATCCAGTATGGCTGTACGAAGTCGTTGTAATCGCTGCTGTGTTAAGTTTGTCGGTTGGTAAAGTGGTCACCCCGACAGAGGGCGAACCATATACGTTGTAGCTTGTCGCACCGCTTACTCCCGTCCAGCTTAAATTGATTTGCGATGTATTCACAGCGGTTGCCGTCACCGCTATCGGTGCAGCGGGTGCTGCTGATCCGCCCGCGCCTCCTCCACCCCCACAACCGAATAGGGTAGTGACAGTTAACAGGATTAAAAATATGCCCTTGTTCAATTTGTTCCTTGCAAGCTCACGTAGCGGTAAATGAATATGGTTAATCGAAAAATTTTGCTGCCGAACCATAATGGTAGTCGAAGTTAACTGATGCAGAAAACCAAATTTGATTATTGCCTACTCAAGGTCGCTGAACTGCTTGATGCTTCCAACCGCATATGCGAGAGTCTCAAAAGAACCCCGCGATGACTTTACTGAAAAGAAAAATCGCCTAACGGATTAATGCCAAACGATTAGTTCATCATACTATAATATGGTACGCGACTTATAAAATTTTATCCTCATGTTGATCTCCTATTGAGCGGGCGCAGGTGTGGCTAGCACAGCCTTCCAACCTTCTGGACATGAGGCGGCGTAAGGGTAATAGCCATTTTTTGACTCACAGTAGTACCAATACTGACTGGTTGCCGCAGGCGCAACCACAATACCTGGCGTTGATTCCACTGGCTCGGACTGCATGATAACCACTGGCGGAATATAGGGGTCAAAATAGGGGTATTCAGGTTGCGAATAGAAATACCCTGGCGGGACATAAGGGTCGGGATAAGGATACACAGGTTGTGAGTAGAAATACCATGATCCACCACCGACGACCCACCACCAGCCTAATCGCCCCTCGTGCCTTACGTGCCGCCAAGCTCCCCTCCTCCAACGATAAGAGTCATCTCGATCAAAGTAACGAATATCGCCGCGCCAAGCGGGTGCGCGATAAGACCGATGATCTCGATGCTGCTCGTGACGATCCATACGACGACGCTCTTCGTACCGTTCAATGCGATCCATGCGATGTTCTTGATGTCTATCTACATATCTTTCTTCACGCCTTTCATGGCGACGTTCGCTTCTTCGTTCTCTCGGACTATCCACGCTAGGCTGCGCAACGGGTCTGTTAGGACGTTGTCCCACTTGTTCACCTTGTGGTCTTTCAACTTTCTGCCTGTCAATGCCTAGTCGCCCTCCTTCATAATCATTACCCGCCATGACGGGCGTTGCAAAACCAGCCACCAACACAGTCAATGCCACAATTGCACTACACATCGGCGTTAATTTATTATTCGATTTCTGAAGGGGTTTCATTGAATTTCTCCTTAGCTCTAAGTTAGGTGCATACATTTTGATAAAAATTCACGTGGCATAAACCCACAACGCATCACACCCGATATTAGTTGAATGGCAGATTGATCGAAGTCGCGTTGCGCTTCATCACTGCGCTCAGCACCTATTACAAATAATCCAAATGGGAGGGTGACATTTTTATCGCCGATGAGCGGCATCTCCGAACTCAGGTCTAACGGCCATCACCCCAAAATTTTACGTTATCCGCGCAAGTCGATTGGATTTATTTTTGCCGCATCATCATTCACCGCACATTTTTATGTGCCCATGCTAATAAAACGCTAATTATTGCTTGTTACTATGATCGACATGTTTGTCAGCGCGCATTTACCCAGGGAGAGAAAATGAAAACATTCGGCAATTATTCCAAACCGCTTATATGGTTGATCGCTTCACTCATGGCAATACTGATTGCCGGATGTGGCGGCGATAGTAAGGGAGGGATGGGTACGGTAGGTGTGTCGCTTACCGATGCGCCAGCGTGTGGTTTTGATGCGGTGAACGTGACGGTTTCCAAAGTGCGCATTCATCAAAGCAGCTCGGCTACAGAAAACGATGCGGGCTGGACGGATATTCCGTTAAGTCCCGCGCGCAAAATCAATTTGCTCAACCTGACTAATGGCGTACTCGATGGCCTTGGCGATGCACCGTTGACGGCAGGGCATTACACGCAACTGCGCCTGGTGTTGAGTCCGAACACACCAGTAAATCCTCTGGCAAATTCGATCATCCCTAACGGTGGAGTTGAGACTGCGCTGGTTACACCGAGTGCGGTACATAGCGGTATCAAGCTGGTTAACGAGTTCGATGTGACAGCCGGTTATCGTGTCGATCTGGTGTTGGATTTCAATGCCTGTAAATCTATCGTGAAGCGTGGCAACGGAACCTACGCGCTGAAACCTGTGATTAAAGTTCTCCCCTTCGCGTTGAACGGTATCGGCGGATTTGTTGACCCTGTATTGCTGACCAGCGGCGTTATGGTTAGCGCGCAACAAAACGGCGACGTAGTCCAATCCACGATGCCCAATCCGCAAACGGGCGAGTTCTTGCTCAGTCGTTTAGCTCTTGGCAACTATGATGTCGTCCTTGCTGCAGACAACCATGCCACCGCAGTGATAGCCACCGTGCCAGTAATGAACACCACCAACGTGGTTAACGTAAGCGACAGCATCGCGCCGATCACCTTACCCTTGTCTGCTACCCATATTGTCAGTGGCACGGTAATCTTGAATCCGTCCAGCTCAACCGAAGTCGCCTATGTGGCAGCCAAGCAAACTTTTGGCACAGCACCCACCGTAACCACCAATACAGTGGCTGCCGACGATTTGACGGGTGCTTATGCGTTGACCTTGCCTGTTGCCGCCCCGCTATTCGGAACATACAGTGCCGTGCTGCCGATTACGCTTGCACCGCAATCTGGGGTGGCAGGCCTATATACCGTTGAAGCATCCGCGACGGGCTATTTGAGCCAATCAGCCAATGCGGATATTTCGGCAGCAGGCATTACTCAGGACTTTACGCTGACCCAATAAATTAACCCCACCCTGTCAAAAAAGCGGCGGTGATATTGGTTCGCAGCACAAAATTGTACTTTTCAGAAAATTTTAGAATTAGGTTATCCATGAAAAAAATCGTTGTCGCTGCACTGCTGTCAGTTCTTATTGCTACCCCCGCCTTTGCGGGCAACACAGGTAAGTATTATGTTGCGGGTGATTTAGGCTCGGCCACCTACAGCAATATTCCTTTCCCCAGTCCCAATGTTGTCCGTATCGCGGGCGGCTACCATTTCAGCCCTGTATTGGCTGTTGAACTGGGTTACTCCATGTTCGGTGATTCCAACACAACGTTGAACTGCTGTGGTTTTGCCACGACCTCCGCCACTTCATTTCAGATTGCGGCGGTAGGTAAATTGCCGATTGATAGGGAATTCAATTTGATCGGCAAGCTGGGACTGGCCAGTAATGTTGAGAACTATTCAAGCGCAACAGGCTTTTCCGCCAGCTATTCGCATAGTGACTTGTTAATCGGTTTTGGTGCGGAGTATCGCGTCAATTCAAAAGCCAGCGTTCGTGTGCTTTATGACAACTATGGCCAGTTCGATAATTTTTATCCGCCGATGCAGGCTACTTCTCTTTCAGTTGGGGTAGCTTACAACTTCTAATGTTGCGACTCGTTCATTTTTAGGAATTGAATTTGCTACAAATTGGGTGTATAAAACAAGTGCAGGTTTTGAATGTTTGGAGTTGAAATTTTATTGTTAGCGGGAGATGCCTATCGACCCTTCAAATGTTAATTCCATTTTGTAATTACTACCACGTCAGAATTTTATAGCTGACCTTATCGGCATCCCGTATGCTGATCCATAACGCCGCAGGAATGCGGCGTTATTATTTACCGTTGGTATTTTAGTTGGCATCTCAATCAGAGCATATCGGAAGCCACATCAATTTTTTATGCGAGATAGCGAATATAGAAAATCTATCCTGATGAGAATCAAAGTATTTGCGCAGCAAATACATCAAGGCGAAGCCTTATTCAAAAGTTGTGCGGCACGCACAGCTATATAACGAGGAGACAACAATAACAAAACACCCCAGTGTTTTGAGCTGCCCCAACGGCGGTTATTGATGTCGGGCTGTAAGCCAGGTCTCCCCGACGCGTTCAGCGTTCGGTAACCTACTTAGAGTCACGAGCGTTAGCGAGTGAGCGATGCAGCAAAGCGGAATCGAGGATGACACGTCCAGTGTCAACCAACGCGGTAGCGGTGGCAAGCTTTTGCGAACAAAGTGAGAAAAGGCGCAGTCCCTTTAAGGAAGCTCTGCAAAAGCCCCCGCTAATTTCCAGTCCAGATAATTTTTATTAACTAGGTTGCAGGACAATCATAGATTTTTTGTTAATCTTCTCCAAACCACCTGTTTAAGGTGGCTTGGTCGTATCTTCTTTACTGCATTTGCATCTTCAAGACGGACTGCTCCTGCAATCGTAATAACTGCTTGCGTGCCATATACAGATTAGCCAAAGCGAACAAGGTAAAAACTTGCACCGTGTTCTTCAGCAATCCTTTATAGCGCACTTTCATGTAACCGAACTGACGCTTGATAACGCGAAACGGGTGTTCCACTTTCGCACGCACCGAAGAGAGTTTCCGATTCCGACGGGTTTGTTTGGTGGACAGCGCGTGCTTGGGCTTGGCTTTGTCCAGTACGCCCCAGATCACCCCGCGTTGCCTCGCATCTCGTTTGTCGGTGTCGCTCACGTAGCCTTTGTCGCCCAGCACGATTCTTTCATCCCCGTGCAACAGTTTGGGCATCGCAGTCTTGTCATGCACGCTGGCGGTGGTCACGGCGACCGTATGCACCAGTCCACTGCTTGCATCCACGCCGCTGTGTATCTTCATGCCGAAATACCAGTTGTTACCTTTTTTGGTCGAGCTCATTTCTGGATCGCGTTTGCCCTCCGAATTTTTAGTGGAGGGCGGCGCGGCAATCAGCGTGGCATCCACAATCGTTCCTGTACGCAGCAGGAGTTTGTTCTCAACCAGATGCGCATTCACGACATTCAATAGTTGCTCTGTCAGTCCGTGTCGCTCTAGCAGGTGACGAAAACGTAATATCGCGCTCTCATCCGGCAGAGCCTCATGCCACATTTCCAGTCCCGCAAACCGTCTCATTGAGGCGATCTCGTACAAGGCTTCTTCCATGCCGGGATCGGATAATCCATACCATTGCTGCATGAAGTAGATGCGTAACATGATCTTCATCTCGTAAGGTGGTCTGCCTTTCCCAGCCTTGGGATAGTGCGGTTCGATGACGTTTTGCAATGCGTCCCAAGGTATGACGCGCTCCATTTCAATCAGAAACAATTCGCGCTTCGTTTGTTTCTTCTTTCCTTCGTACTCCATACTCGCAAAGGTCTTTTGTTTCATCGCTTCAACTCCAGTTCATCAACTGGAAGTTCAACGATTCAGCTCGACTTTGGATGACCTTTTGCAGAGATTCCTTAAGTAGGTTACCGAACGCTGAAGGCGGAGGGAGACCGCAAGCGAACGATAGTGAGTGCGCAGCGTAGCGTAGGCGTAAGAAAAGCTGGCAAATGCGCGTACAGAGCGAACGTTCTTTGCCATCCTGCAAACCTCGTATCAGTGGGTTTGCCATGAATTGCCCAATCCAATCACTTCAGACTCTTCACCCAGCACTGGGCGTTGATCCAATCCATCTACCGCTCTTCAGTGACCCCGTAGCCGCTGGCTTTCCTTCACCTGCAAATGACTACATCGAAGGACGATTGAGTCTTGATGAGCATCTGATCCAGCACAAGGACTCGACCTTCTTTGTCCGCGCCAAGGGCAACAGCATGACCGGCGCTGGCATTTTCGACGGAGATCTTCTGGTCGTGGATAAGTCACTCGATGCTCATGATGGCGATATCGTCGTGGCGGTGATCGACGGCGGGTTCACAGTCAAATATCTTTTCAAACGTGGTAGCGCTGTGTTGCTCAAGCCAGCCAACCCTAAGTTCAAGGACATCGAACTCAAGGACGGTGAAGAGCTTCAGATTTGGGGTGTAGTGACCTCTTCTGTGAAGAAGCACCGCTGACATGCCCATCGCCTTAGTTGATTGCAACAACTTTTATGTGTCGTGTGAACGTGTCTTCGATCCACGCCTTGAAGGTGTTCCCGTGGTCGTACTAAGCAACAATGACGGATGCGCCGTTGCACGATCCGCCGAAGTGAAGGCATTGGGTATCAAGATGGGTGAACCTTGGTTCAAGATGAAGGAGGTGGCCCAGAAGCACGGCATCATCGCCTTGTCATCGAACTACACGCTGTATGGCGATATGTCCGCCAGAGTCATGTCCATCCTGTCCAACTTCTCACCTGATCAAGAAATCTATTCAATCGACGAATGCTTTCTTGACCTGGCAGGCTTTGACCCGCTAGGTCTTGTTGAGTACGGCCAGAAGATTCGTCGGACGGTAAGGCAGGGCACAGGCATTCCCGTCTGTGTTGGCATTGCCTCAACAAAGACACTCGCAAAGCTTGCGAACCACTGCGCGAAGAAGGGTTTCGCTGGGTCTGATGGCGTATGCGACTTTGGGCGACTGGATGACGAACAACTCTCAACCCTATTCGCCAGCATGGAGGTGGGGGAGGTGTGGGGAATCGGAAGGCGCATCACCGCAAAGCTTCAGCAGCTCGATATCCAGACCATCGAGGATCTTCGACGTGCAGATCCAGAATACATATCCGGCAGCAGTTCAGCATCGTTGTAGAGCGCACCGTGAAAGAACTAAACGGCATTTCCTGTATCGAGTTGGAAGAGGCGGGTGAGCCCCGACAGCAGATCATGGTGTCGAGATCGTTCAGTCACCCAGTAACGTCTTTTCAGGAGTTGTCTGAGTCCGTGGCCAGCTACACGACGACCGGCGCCGAGAAGTTGCGCAAGGATGGATCAATCGCGGCAAGTATCTGTGTCTTCATCCACACCAATAATTTCAAACCCGATGAACCCCAGTACAGTCCTTCAATGGTCGTGCCGTTGAACAATCCAACCGATGACACACTCAAATTCATTCGTGCAGCCAATGAGGGATTGAAGCGCATCTATCGACAAGGCTACCGCTACAAGAAGAGCGGCATTCTCTTGATGGGGCTACACCCAAAAGGAACTCAGCAAGGCTCACTGTTCGACGATCCAGCTTACCAAGCCAAATCAGATGACCTGGTGCAAGTGATGGACGCCATCAACAAAAAGATGGGGAAGGGGAGTGTTGGTGTAGCTGCTGCTGGAGTGAGGAAGGGGTGGGAGATGAAAAGAGAGAAGAAGTCACCTAACTTCACCAGTGATTGGGGGGAATTACCAGTCGCTTGGTGAATCCGGCTGAACTTGCGAATAGTTCAACAACAAACCCCGCCACGGCGGGGTTTGTTGTTTCTTAACGCTGCATATTCGACTGCGACAATACAGAGCCTGCCTGCCAAAGTCTTGGTGTCACAACGGTACTTATCGCTCTATAAACAATATAACCATCAAACCGCATTCCTGATAACTCTTATTATCAGGAATGACACTTTTTGCGTCCAAGTCGGCAGCCTGCATTTGCACTGGGTACGAAGCTATATAAAATTAAACAGAAACATGCTGTTAGCCAACTCGATATTGCGATAGCATGGCGCATCGAATACACAAGAGGATAAAAGTATGGACAAGCTACTGGAGGGGCTGGAACGCCCTGAGCGGATGGCAAGCATCATCGCTCAACAACCCAAGTACATCAGGGATGACATTGCAAGCCTTGTGAAGGATGAGCAGAAGCCTGGATCGTTTGGTGATCTGATCAAGCGCTCCGTTGAACTGGCAGGTGACCACAGCGAGTTTCAAGGCTCGAACGTGGTATCGATGATCGGCAGGTACCCCAGAAAATAATAATGGACGCGGACATGCTGCTTGTCCGAGTAACTGAGTCGCAGCGTTTATTTTCGCACCACGTCGACAGAGCACCCACAGAACGTCCTCAGAGCATTTGCCAATCGGTAACTGCGCCGATCTGGTTGGCCACAGCACCCACAGTACGTCTGGGGGAAGTAGGGTTCTGGATGGACTGGCAACAGAACGTTCGTTTGCTCTTTCGTCAAAGAAAAAATCAAGCACCAATGCTACAGGCTACGTACCACACGGATTGAAGTCGGTCCAGCTTATGAGTTGGTCGGGCCTCCCTGCACCAGCAATTGAAACTCCACCCTCGACCTCTCAAACGCATTACAGCCCTTCATTTTCTCAATCACCCCATCAAGATTGCCGTAGTCGAACCCCGCACTCCATTGCTGTAACCAAGTCATGTAACGGATAAAGCCATCTGCATCGGCCTGCCGGGTGAGTTTGCGCAGGCAGTCCATGTACTCTTCACGCGCCAGTGTGGGGACGATGATGCGGCACTCACCTGCGGCGGAAAATTCGGCGTTCATAACTAGACGAGCCAAGCGACCGTTGCCGTCGAGGAAGGGATGCACTTCGGCGACAAGGAACATCGCCAGCAACGCGCGCGGCATGCCGGGTGCCACATCGGCCAGCCGTTTTGCACCCTCGGCCAATGTGCCTCGCACCCGTTCCGGGGCGACGAAGGCGGTGTTGCCTGCGAAATTCATGCGATCCTTGAATTCGCCCGGTTCGATTTCCGGGCGAGCATGCATCATCTCGGCATGGCGTGCGCGGAGTTGTTCGAGTACTTGCGGGGTGGTGGATAGCGTCTGTGAGCGCCAGCCGGGGTGTATGATTTGCTGGAAGACACCGATGATGTCGTGGCTGTCCTTGGGGCGTTTCTCGGCGATCTTGTTGTGCATGACGATGTCGCGGGCTTCGCCGATTTCGAACTCCGTTCCCTCGATGAAGTTGCTGAAGTAGGACTCCAGAAATGCTTGGTGGGTGGCCGCTACGCCACTGCCGGTTTGATCAGGCAGCGGCGTGAAGCTACGGGTGCGCAGTTCCGTCACCAGGGTATCGAACAGCGCGATCCGCGCCGTGTCATAGGGCAACCCCAGAGCCGATGCGCGAGCGGATGGATCGGCGAGAGCCTGCTCGGGTCGGGTGCCGAGAATGGCACCGATCAGTTTGTCGAGTTTATCGAACTCGCGCATGAGGCCAAGTAGCGGCGCGAGTTGGCGCGCCTCGTCGCGCAGAACATTTAGATGGATTTCGCCGCGCGATTCGCAGATCATGGTGAGGCGTTTTTCAACTTCTGCAATTGGGGCGCAACGATGCAGCGGATGACGGTCGATGCTCAGATTTTCAAGCATCATGCGGGGAAGGCTGGGAAAGTAGATACTTTTTCCGCTGATAGGCTGGTCGCCAGCCTGCGGGCCGATGCCTTTGATCAGAGCTACCGTCAGGCCGGGATATTCTTGGCTGCGGTTGTAGGATGAGTTCAGGAAGATCACCTCGTCGCGTCCGGCCATGCCCTCGAATGCGCTACGGTAGCCGACTATGGTGTCGGGAAACTGCGATGCCAAGAAACGCAGCTTTTCGCGCTGGAGCAGGCCGGGCCACTGTTCTTCAGCCAAGGGCGTGAATACGCCGGGGGCGATACGGTGAAGTTCGCCCTTTAGCACTCGGCGTTGCACTGCCCGGCGTTCGGCGGGCGAGAGTTCTTGGTTCAGATAGAGGTCTTGTTGTCGCATTTTGTATGCATTGCAAGCTTAAAGCAGGGTTGCTTGTCGTTAATAATAGCCCATAAACTCCAGAATGTCGCGTTTTGTAGTTTAATTTATAATTGACTGCTTTAGCCCCAAATACATATCAGCCTGATAGGGGTAGAGAAAGGTACTTGCCCTCGATTCATGCACTAGCTTTTTCCAGTGCTGCGTGTGCTTGTTCCGCGTTCTCGCACAGTATTACGACGATACCCATTTGGGATAATTGTGGATAGAAATTCT
>JBEBKA010000049.1:0-19728 GCA_040079595.1 Gallionella sp. | reverse complement strand
GGAGAGGGGGTGGTGAAGAAGGTGATGCTCCCACTCGTACAAATAATGCCCACTACGAAACCATCCTAACGGAATCGCAACTCGCCATCTGGTTAGAAAAAATACTCGCCGCCGATCTGGTATGTGTCGATACCGAGACTACGGGCTTGGATGTGATGAACACGCAAATTGTCGGCATCTCATTCGCCATCACGCCGCATGAGGCAGCTTACTTGCCGCTAGCGCACATCTATCCCGGTGCGCCAGACCAGCTCAACCGCGATGCAACGTTGCAAAAATTAAAGCCGTGGCTGGAAAGTACGCAGCATAAAAAGCTCGGACAAAATCTCAAATACGACGCGCATATTTTTGCCAATCACGGTATCCAGTTGGCGGGCATTGCCGAGGACACGCTGTTGCAATCTTACGTGCTGGAATCGCACAAGCCGCATGATATGGACAACCTCGCGCTGCGCCATCTCAATGTCAAAACCATCAGCTATGCCGAGGTAGTGGGCAAGGGCGTGAAGCAACTGTGTTTCGATCAAGTCGATCTCGACATCGCCACACGTTATGCCGCTGAGGATGCGGACATCACGCTGCAATTGCATCAATGCCTGAAGCCACAAATCGCAATTCAAAAGGGATTGCAGTTTGTGTATCGCGACATCGAGCTGCCGAGTATGCGCGTGTTGTTCATTATGGAACGCAACGGCGTGTTGTTGGATAGCACGTTGTTGCAAGTGCAAAGCCGCGAGCTGGGTGAAAAACTCATTGCGCTGGAAGCCAAAGCACACGAATCTGCCGGGCAACCATTTAACCTTAATTCTCCCAAGCAGCTCAGAGAAATCCTGTTCGACAAACTGCAATTGCCCGTCAAGAAAAAAACGCCGGGCGGCGACCCCTCCACCGATGAAGAAGTGTTGCAAGAGCTCGCGCTGGATTATCCGCTGCCCAAAATTTTGCTCGACTATCGCGGCATGGCGAAACTCAAATCCACCTACACCGACAAACTGCCACTGACTGTCAATCTAGCTACAGGTCGCGTGCATACCAGCTATTCGCAAGCCGTGGCAGTGACGGGTCGCTTGGCATCGAATGATCCCAACCTGCAAAACATTCCCATCCGCAATGCCGAGGGTCGGCGCATCCGCGAGGCGTTTATCGCACCTTCGGGCAGCAGTATCGTCTCGGCAGATTATTCACAAATCGAATTGCGCATCATGGCGCACTTGTCGGGCGACATCGGTTTGCTGCAAGCTTTTGCCAACAATGAAGACGTGCATCGCGCCACCGCCGCAGAGATTTTTATGATCTCCCGCGAGGAGGTCAGCAGCGAGCAACGCCGCTACGCCAAGGTCATCAACTTTGGTTTGATCTACGGCATGTCCGCATTTGGCTTGGCCAAACAACTCGGCATCGAACGCAGTGCAGCCACCGCCTACATTGAGCGTTACTTCGCACGCTATCCCGGCGTAAAAAATTACATGGACAGCACCCGCGAACAAGCCAAACAACAAGGCTATGTCGAAACGGTATTTGGGCGACGGTTATGGCTACCGAATATCAACGCCAGCAATGCCATGCAGCGTCAGGGTTCAGAACGCGCCGCGATCAACGCCCCGATGCAAGGCACGGCAGCAGACCTGATCAAACTCGCCATGATCGCCTTGCAACAGTGGATCGAAACTGAAAAATTGCACACCCGCTTAATCATGCAAGTGCATGACGAGCTGGTGTTGGAAGTGCCCGATGCGGAATTACAAACGGTGAAAGACATGCTGCCCAAATTGATGGGCGGCGTTGCGCAACTACACGTGCCGTTGCTGGTGGAATTAGGTGTGGGCAAAAACTGGGATGAAGCGCATTGATACGGCAAATGTCTCGGCAACTTCTTGCCACCTTTGGCTAGTCTTTGTAATCAATCAACAGCGGCGCGTGATCGGAAAACCGCTGCGCTTTGTAGATGCCCGCTGCTTTGGCGCGTTGCGCAATACTCGGCGTGGCAATTTGATAGTCAATGCGCCAACCCACATCTTTAGCCCACGCCTGACCACGATTTGACCACCAGGTGTAGGCTTCCAATTCTGGGTGAAGTTGGCGGAATACATCGACGAAGCCCACTTCATCAAACAGCGTGGTGAGCCAAGCCCGCTCTTCGGGTAAGAAGCCAGAATTCTTTTTGTTGCCTTTCCAGTTTTTCAAATCAATCTCGCGATGCGCGATATTCCAATCGCCACACACGATGACTTCGCGTCCACTGGCTTTGAGTTCACGTAGCTTGGGCATGAACGCATCAAGAAATTTGAACTTCACCGCTTGCCGTTCATCACCGCTTGAGCCGGACGGCAAGTACAAGGACACCACGCTGAAATCGGCAAAGTCAGCTTGCAAATAACGTCCTTCAGCGTCGAACTGGGCAATGCCCAAGCCCGCAGTTACGCGGTGAGGTTTGATGCGGCAATAGATGCCTACGCCGCTGTAGCCTTTTTTTTCGGCGTAGTGAAAGTGGCCGTGATAGCCCTGTGGAACAAGCATTTGCTCGGTCATATCGGCAGCTTGTGCCTTAAGTTCTTGCAGGCAGATGATGTCGGCATCTTGCTCTGCGAGCCATTCGTAAAAACCTTTGCTAGCGGCAGAACGAATGCCATTCAAATTGATGGAAATGATACGCATGAAAACTTTCAGTGAGTGGGCAAGGCGCGATTATAATAGTGACCATTATCTCTACCTATTGTTTATGTTATGTCCGATTTAAGGCTAGACTTCATCCGCTTCGCCGTACAGCAAAAAGTGTTGTGTTTTGGCGAGTTTCAAACCAAGGCGGGGCGGCTATCACCCTATTTCTTCAACGCGGGATTATTCAATGATGGGCTGTCGCTAAAGCATCTTGCGGACTTTTACGCGAAAACCATCATCGCATCGAACATAAAATTTGATGTGTTATTTGGCCCTGCCTACAAAGGCATCCCACTTGCCGCAGGCACGGCCATGGCATTGGCGGAACAAGGGCGCAATGTCCCTTACAGCTATAACCGCAAAGAAGCCAAAGACCATGGCGAAGGCGGCACTACCGTCGGCGCGAAGTTGCAAGGGCGCGTGCTGATTATCGATGACGTGATTTCTGCGGGCACATCGGTACGTGAATCTATCGAGATTATTCGTGCGGCAGGGGCAATACCTTGCGGCGTGGTCATCGCGCTGGATCGCATGGAGCGCGGGCAGGACGCGCTATCTGCCGTGCAAGAGGTACACCAAAGTTATGGTATCCCCGTTATCGCCATCGCCACGCTGGATGATCTGTTGGGATATTTGCAGAGCGAGGGTGGAATGGTGCAGAATCTGAACGCGACAAAATTATATCGAGACCAATATGGAGTTAATCATGCTTAAACCTTCACTACTCATCGCCCTTGTTATCGGCGCAACCCTCAGCTTGCCCGCCGCCGCCAAGATGTACAAATGGGTGGATGACAAGGGCGTTACGCATTACGGTGAAACCATTCCGCCTGAATATGCGAATAAAGACCGCGTGGAAATGGAAAAAGGGCGAGTAACTAAAAAAGTTGAAATCATGTCCCGTGAAGATTATCAGGCTAAAAAAGAAGCTGATGAGAAAAAAAGAGAAGTAGATAAAGTTACACGCGATAAAAAACTTCGCGATACCACTTTGATCAACACTTACAGCAATTCTGGTGAGGTTGACTTGGCACGTAAGCGCAGTTTGCAACAAGTTGAAGCGCGCATCACCAGCAATCAATCGCAATTAAAAATGGCTACAACCAGCTTGGTGGGCTTGCAACAAGAAGCAGAAAAACGCGCCCAGGCTAAACAACCTGTATCGGAATCTTTGCAGGAGGAGCTAAGCCAATCGCAGTCGCATGTTGCCAGATTGCAGAAAAATTTAGACGCATCGCTGGCAGAAAAAGCCACGGTGGAAGCAAAGTTTGATGCGGACAAAGCACGCTACATTGAGTTAACGGGCAAATAACTTAGCTTACTTTCAATCTGAAAATAATCCGTAGGGCGGGTCACACCCGCCGTCTAACGTATAACGCTAAATACAAGGTCGATACCGCAATGGCGGGTGTGACGCCCTACGATGATACTGGAATAGCGTTTTCAAGCTCCTCAGGACAATATCTTAAACTGGCATATCTCAGCGTCATAGCCCAACAACTGTCCGCTTTCAATTTCAAAATACCAGCCGTGTAGCTTGAGTGTGCCTTGTGCAACACGTTGCGCAATCCAAGGGAAGGTTTGTAAATTATTTAGCGACACCAGCACAGCGCGTTGTTCACATTCGCGTTGTTGTTGTTCGGCACTGGCCGTTGCAAAATCTTTAGCCACACTCGCACGTGCCGATTCTGCCAAACTCATCCAGTCATCAATGAACGAATCGGGATTCGCCGTCCCGCCTGTTTTCATCAAGTTTTGAATGCCGCCGCAATGCGCGTGACCCAGCACCACAATATGCTCCACGCCCAAGATGCGCACACCATATTCCAGCGCGGCAGTTGTGCCGTGATGCCCCACGCGGTCTTCGGCGGGCGGCACAAGGTTCGCCACGTTGCGAACCACAAACAAATCCCCCGGTGCGCAATCAAAAATCAGCGCGGGATCAACGCGCGAATCGCAGCAACCAACAATTAAAAATTTGGGGGTTTGACCATGCTCGACCAGATGTTTATACACCACATCGTCGGCGGCAAAATGACCGCCGCGAAAACGGGCGAAGCCTGCAATGAGTTGATCGGGACTACTCATGCACCCATCAGGCGTTGCGCCGCTTCGCGATATTTTTCGGTGGTTTTTTGCAGCACCGCTTGCGGCACATTGGGTGCGGGGGCGCGCTTGTTCCAACCCGATGATTCCAGCCAATCACGCACAAACTGCTTGTCGAAACTCGGTGGATTACTGCCCACTTGGTATTGGTCGGCAGGCCAAAAACGTGAAGAGTCTGGCGTGAGTGCTTCATCAATCAAGTACATCTTGCCTGTGTCATCCGTGCCGAATTCAAACTTGGTGTCGGCGATGATGATGCCCCTGGTCAACGCGTAATTTGCTGCTTCGGTGTAAAGCGCGAGCGTGGCATCTCTCACCTCATTCGCACGAGCCTCGCCCAACAATTCGATAGCTTGCGCAAACGAAATGTTCTCGTCGTGATCACCAACTGCCGCTTTGGTAGAGGGCGTAAATAGAGGCTGTGGCAGCTTCTCCGCTTCACGCAAACCTGCTGGCAATTGAATGCCGCACACCGCGCCTGTCTTCTGATAATCCTTCCAACCCGAACCTACCAAGTAGCCGCGCACAATCGCTTCTATCGGCAACGGCTTTAATTTCTTGGTGACAAATGCGCGACCTTGCACTTGATTTTGCTCATCCGCTTTCACCACCGATTCGGGCGCGATACCGCTCAGATGATTGGGAATAACGTGCTGAAGTTTGTCGAACCAAAAGTTGGATACACGGGTTAACACCTCGCCTTTACCCGGAATCGGATCGGGCAAAATCACATCGAATGCGGACAATCTATCCGTCTGCACAATCAGCAGATGCTGCGCATCCACGGCGTATAAATCGCGCACCTTGCCTCGATGCAGCAAGGGCAAGCTTTTGATGTCGGACTGCAACATTGCACCACTCATTTTGCACCACTCAACATGGCATCAATTTCTTGTGACAAGCTTTCTTCAGACTGTGGCGCATGGATAACTTTAACCAAGTTACCTTGCGCATCCAGCAAGACTAAATTTGTACGTAACGCATTATGGGTCGCCATAAAACCACTGCCTTGCGGCGTATTGTGGTCGACCAACATAAACTCTACCTGATCTGCATACTGATCACGGATGCCATCCATCACCGCCAACAAGTCATGGCTTTGCACGGTTTGATTATCCCTCACGTGTACCAGTGTGGCTTGACCTTTGCCAATGCGCGACAAGTCATTGCTATAGCCACTCGGCAACAGAAATTTGAAAGCAAACCCGATGAACAGCAATATCGCAGCAATCACGATCCACTTGGCTTTGCCAGATTTACTTGCGGTTGAGGTGGTTTGTTCGCTCATGGTTTTCTCCTGATAGATTCACCCCCTCTCCCTCAGTCCCTCCCCCACGCGGGGGGAGGAAGCTTTCTCCCTCTCCCTTGATGGGAGAGGGTTGGGGAGAGGGTGATAATTTTAAGCAACCATAACAATTGCTTCAAACTGAAATTACAACGCTGGCAATGTCGTTGCCTTAATCGCATCCGCCTGTTGCTGGCGATAAGCAGTCAATTTTGTCGCTAACGCGTGATCACTCAACGCCAACATCGACACCGCAAACAATCCTGCATTCGCCGCACCTGCCTCACCAATGGCAAATGTCGCAACGGGAATCCCTTTGGGCATTTGCACGATAGAAAGCAATGAGTCCATACCCTTGAGATACTTGGAAGGAATCGGCACGCCCAGCACGGGCAGCGTGGTTTTACCCGCAATCACCCCTGCCAAATGTGCCGCGCCGCCCGCACCTGCGATGAAGCACTGCACGCCCTGCGCGGTCATTTCTTTGATGTAGTCAAACAACAAATCAGGCGAACGATGCGCAGAAATCACCCGTGCATCGTAAATCACGCCGAAATCCTGCAACGCGCGCGCGGACTGCTGCATGACTTCCCAGTCGTTGGCACTGCCCATGATGATGGATACCAGCGGCTTTGCACTCATGTTATTTCCCTTTGTGATAACCGACTACGCGGTCAACTTCATTTTTAGAACCCAAGATCACCGGCACGCGCTGATGCAAACCAGTAGGCTTCAATTCCATGATGCGCTCACGTCCGGTAGAACATACGCCACCAGCCTGCTCAACGATGAAAGACATCGGATTAGCTTCGTACAACAAACGCAGCTTGCCTGCTTTGCCCACTTCTTTGGTATCGAACGGATACATGAAGATGCCGCCGCGCGTCAAAATACGATGCACTTCTGCAACCATAGAAGCGACCCAACGCATATTGAAATTCTTTTCACGACCGCCGTCTTTGCCCTTCACACACTCTTCCACATAACGCTGCACTGGCTCTTCCCAGTAGCGGCGGTTAGACATGTTGATGGCGAACTCTTGAGTGTCCGCAGGAATTTGCATGTTCGGATGAGTGAGGAAGAAATCACCCACGTCACGATCCAGTGTAAAGCCGTTCACGCCATGGCCCGTGGTGATGACCATCATGGTGTTCGGGCCATACAGCGCGTAACCCGCGCAAATTTGCTTCGTGCCAGGCTGCAAGAAGTCCGCCGCCTTAGGGTCAGTCACACCTTCCGGGCAACGCAAAATCGAGAAGATCGTACCAACGGAAATGTTCACGTCGATATTTGAAGAGCCATCCAACGGATCAAACGTGATCAGGTATTTACCGCGTGGGTATTGCTTAGGAATCTCGTAGATGTCATCCATTTCTTCGGAAGCCATGCCTGCCAAGTGACCACTCCACTCGTTGGCCTTGATAAACACATCATTGGTAATGATGTCGAGCTTCTTTTGTGTCTCGCCCTGAATGTTCTCACTACCCGCACTGCCCAGCACGCCGATCAACGCACCTTTGTTTACGTCGTGTGCGATCTGCTTGCAAGCAGAAATGACATCGCTCAACAAGCCCGTGAAGTCGCCACTCGCATTGGGAATTTGACGTTGTTCTTCGATGATGAATTGGATCAGACTTTTGCTCATGGTTAATCTCCTCGGTTTATTAAATGTTCAGCCTGAGATTTTACCGTGTTTCGGGCTGGCTCTCCACGGCTATTTGCTGGCTAGCTGTAAAACCTGCCTCAAAGCTGCTATTCATGCCGCTCATCCGCACAATTCTTCCTCCAGTCAGCTAGGGCTGGCGATTTTATTTCTTGCATCCTACTATCCGCCGCAATTGTTAAATGAGGCGCGCCATGAACTACGCAAGCAAAAAATACAGCACAGGATTCACACTCATTGAGCTGATGATTGCCGTCGCAGTGATTGGCATTTTGTCCGCCATCGCCATCCCCGCGTACAGCAGCTACGTGGTACGTGGCAAGCTGGTGGAAGCCACGGGTGAGCTTGCCAATGGTCGCATTCGATTCGAACAATACTTCCAAGATAATCGTACCTATGTTGGCGCGGAAGCAGCAGTTTGCCCGGCTGAAACTGATTACTTTACTTACGATTGCGGAACACCAACAGCCACTACTTACACACTTACTGCTGAAAGCGCGGTCGGTGAAGGTCTCGGTGCAGCGGGTGATTACACCTACACCATCAACGAAAGCAATACCAAGAGAACCACCAAATTCAACGGGGTGGCAAGCACCGCGACTTGCTGGCAAATGAAAGAAGGCGAAACATGCTAAACGCTTTGCCCACGGGCAAATCTTTAGGCTTCACCTTGATCGAGCTGATGATCGGCATCACTATTTTCGCCATCGCTATGGCAATGGGCGTTCCCAGCTACCAAACATGGATGCAAAACACCCAAATTCGCAATGCGGCAGAGTCCATTCAAAACGGCTTGCAGCGTGCACGCAGCGAAGCGGTTAAAGGCAACACCAACGTATTCTTCAGGCTGGACACCAACAGCGGCTGGACAATTGCCTCTGGTGTACCCGCCACACCCAATGTGATTGAAACGCGTTCCGCCAACGAAGGCTCAAGAAATGTCACCCGTACCGTCTTGCCCGCTGGCGCGACAATCATTACTTATGGCAGCTTGGGTACGCCCGTCCCCAATGCCGATGCCTCTGCTCCTCTCACCGAAATTAACCTAGATTCTTCGGTGCTGGGTGCTGCGGACAGCCGTGATTTGCGCGTTGCACTTGGTGTGGGTGGCAACCCCAGAATGTGCGATCCGAATCTAACTGCTGGCACTGTGGGTGCGTGTTAACAAAAAATATAAATACGGTCATGAAAAAACCTATTCGACTTAAAGCGAAATCTACCCAACAAGGCATCGTCCTGCTCGAAGCTTTGGTTGCCGTGCTGCTGTTTTCAATGGGGGTACTCGCTTTGGTCGGCTTGCAGGCGGCGATGATGAAAAATACTGAGGATTCAAAATTCCGTTCCGAAGCCAGTTACATTGCACAGCAAAGATTAGGCATGATGTGGACAAACCCCAATCTCATAATCAGCGAAACAGACACCAACATTTCCGCGCAACTGCCCAACGGCACGCGAACCGTATCAGTGTCTGGCGTATCCGAAGTGACGATAACTATCGGCTGGCAACAGCCCGGCAAAGATCGGCATCAGTTCACCACCACCGCCAACATAACGGGGGGCTAGCCATGAAAAGAACCCCTCTAATGTTACGCAACAAATCTACCTTATCTCTCCAGGTCGGTTTCAGCCTGGTTGAAATATTGGTGGGGTTGATAATCGGGTTGCTCGCCACCTTGGTCATCATGCAAGTATTTTCCGTGTTTGAGGGGCAGAAACGCTCCACAACCGGCTCATCCGATGCGCAAACTAGTGGCGGCATCGGACTTTACGCCATTGCGCGTGATTTACAAATGGCAGGGTATGGTTTGCTCCCCGTAGGTGACACCGCCATTACATGTGATGCGCCCGTTGTATCCGCTGCCGCCACCGCTTCGGGTGTACCAAACGCATCGCCTCTATCCCCAGTTATCATTACCGATGGCGGTGGCGGCGCAAGTGACAGCATTGCAATACGTTATGGTGACTCCCCTATTGCAGGCACACCTATGACCATCAGCGCAATTACTGGCTCAGACGTGACGGTAGACAACAATTTGGGTTGCGAAACAGGCATAGGCATTATTCTAACCAGCCAGACCACTTGCAACATTACTACCATTACTGGAACGTCCAATATGCCCGCCTCTGGCGTAATTTCATTAGGCGATACCACGGGCGCGGTTGCCACAACCAGTCTTGCTTGCCTAGGAAGGTGGACTAACAATGACTATGCTGTGAACGCTGGCAACCTGGAGCTTAATGGCGATCCGATCATTACAGGCATTGTCAGCATTCAGGCACAATATGGCATCTCAGCCACCGCCAACTCCAACCTCGTCACACAATGGAAAGATGCCACAGCGGGTGGCGATTGGGATGCAGCCACTATTACCACAGCCAATCGCAATAGGATCAAAGCCGTGCGGATTGCCTTGGTGGCACGCAATGGATTGTTGGAAAAAGAAGATGTCAGCGCGACATGCAGCTCGTACACCACTGATGCGCCTACTGGCGTATGCGCATGGAGTGGCACGTCCTCCGGCACAAACCCCGCGTCCGACGCGCCAACGCTCACGCTCTCGAATGATGCCGACGGCACAAGTTGGAAACGTTACCGTTACCGCGTATTTGAGACCATCATCCCGCTACGTAACGTGATTTGGTCTAAGGGCGTATTATGATTAAATCATTCTCAACCAGTCGCAAGCAACGTGGCGTAGTGTTGTTTTTTGCACTGATCGCCCTGGTGGTGATGTCCCTTGCAGCCGTTGCCTTGATCCGTTCGGCCGACACCAGCACCATGATCGCGGGCAACTTGGCTTACAAGCAAGCCGCCATTACCGCAGGCGATGCAGGAATTGAACTAGCAATGACTTGGCTAGATGCGGAGCAAACTGCAATGACCAACGCAGGCAAAAGTGCGTTAATTGATGCCGATCACACGTTCAATATAAGCAACGCCGCTAATGCTGCTTTGGGCTATTACTCAAGCGTCCGTGATATAGCGGAACTCACAAATGGCACAGTTGACTGGGACGACACTGACAGTAAATTTGCTGTAACAGATACCAGCGGCAACACGGTGCGCTATATTATTGAACGCATGTGCCGCAACGAGAACGAAATTCCCACCCCAGGAAATTGCTTATTCACTACCACCAAATCCACGCTAAATGACCAAAAGGTATTGGCCGCCGATGAAATGTGTATCGGTGCAGGCTGTCTGCCCGATGCACAATCTCCACAACTTCGCATCACCGCCCGAATTACGGGTCCGAAAAATACCGTTAGTTATATCCAGTCGTTTGTCTATTAGGAGACAACCATGAAAACCCGCCCGAACACCGCCCTCATTCGCCGCTTTGCTTGCCTAGCATTGAGTATCGGCTTGCTGCACGCTTTCCCTGTACTAGCCGCCCCCGTGGTATTGGCGACCTCACCGTTGGCAGACTCCACCAGCACAGCGGTGAAGCCCAATTTGATGTTCATTTTGGATAACTCCGGCAGCATGAACTGGGATCACATGCCAGACGATGCTGCAGATCTAGGAAGCTCAGTCACCTTCCAATTTGGCTACTACGGTTTTCGTAGTAGCCAATGTAACCAAGTTTATTTTAATCCCAGTGAGGATTACTTACCTCCCCTTGATGCAGCTGGTGTGGTATATGCCAATGCCAGTTTTATTGCTGCAAAAACGAACGGCTTTGACAGTGCCAGTACTGCTACCAACTTAAATAATCAGTTCAAAGCGTCAACCAGCATGAGGGGTGACTCACTTGCCCAGTCCGCCTATTACTACACTTATCTGGGCGCAGTGACGACCAAAGATTACAACAGCACCACCAACACTTTTTATACTGAGTGCAACAATTCAACGGGTAGCGATGTTGCCAAAATTGCCCCGGTTCGCGGGGTATCCAGCACGCTTAGCGCGGCTAACGGCGGTGGCACGGGTAACGTGTTCGTCAAACATCGGCTTGCCACCACTGAAACGACCACCATTACCATTAGCGGAAGCGGCAGTACCACAGTAAGCGACATTACCGTGAATGGCGTGAGCATATTGTCCAACTCATCTACCACCAGCACCAGTAATGCTGCCGCGACCGATATCGCCGCAAAAATCACCGCACTTGGTTACAGTGCTGCGGCATCGGGCAGTGTTATTACCATCACCTACACAGGAACAACTTCTCCTGCCGACTACACGCCAATGATTACTTCAACATCGGGCGGCATGACCTTCACACCCGATGTATTCCCTATTACAAATGCGGCAGCTTTAACCAAATTTGCCAACTGGTACAGCTTCTATCGCACCCGCTTGCTGATGATGAAGACTGCTTCTGGACGGGCTTTCACGAGCCTCAACAAAAACTATCGTGTTGGCTTTATGAAAATTAGCTCTTCGTCCACACCCACTTTGCGCGTCAACCCCTTCTGGAACAACACTGACACGACACTGGGTGCAGTAAGTACCCAACGCACTGATTGGTACAACGCACTCTACAATGCCACTACCAGTGGCAGTACTCCGTTACGTGTCGCGCTGGCAGATGCGGGCAAATACTACGCAGGCAAAGCAACAGGTGCACTAGCGGGATCAGCAACTGACCCGCTTGAATACTCCTGCCAGCCAAACTACAGCATCCTTTCCACGGACGGGTTTTGGAATGGAAACCCCGGGGAAAAGCTAGATGGAACGGACATGGACAATCAAGATGCCTTGGCACTCCGTCCCTATAAAGATGGCGCACAGGCAATGCAATCCACTACTCGTGTCTCACAAACCCAAACCCAAACTGCTTTGACAACCAGCCAGCTACAACAAACACAAAGAAAAGTCAGCCAATTGCAACAATCCACTACCACCTTGCAAAGCTCGACTTGGCCACTGATTAAAACCACCACGCCTTTGGATCAATCCGCTTATCCGCTGATTAAAACCACCACGCCTTTGGATCAATCCGCTTGGACTTTGCAATCGCAAGCCAGCACTTTGCAGACCTCAACGATGTATTTGCAGACACGAACCTCTGCCAACTCTGGCGGTACGTGGACAGCTTGGGCGAGTGCCGCTTCTTGCACATGGGATACTGGCAATCCTTCACTTAGGGAATGTCGCTATGCCGTTGCCTCTGGTGCCTCAACCATCGCTTGGACTGCCGCCGCCGCAACATGGACAAATGCGACGGGCAACTGCACGGTTAATTTTAGTACTGGCACATCTGGCACGTGGTCAGGAAATAAAACCAATTGCCAATACACCGCGTACACCGCTGCCGCCCCTGCGGCGAGCTGCACCTACCAGAACAAAACGGCTGCTTCACCCTATTCAGTTTTAACAGCGAGAATCTGTTCTTATGGCGCGACACCGACACCCACATCCAATGTCGCCTCGTGTACTACCAGTGCCAAGACCACCGCAACTACCAATGGTACGGTGTACAACAACGCGGCGAAAGACTGCACCTATTCAACCACGCCCACTGTTGATACGGCGGCGACCGCTTGTACCATCGCAGCGCAATCCACAGGCGCAGCCAAAACAGGTCCGGCAGTGAGTTGTTCATATGGCACAGCAGTGCCCACATCCAATGTCGCCTCGTGTACTACCAGTGCCAAGACCACCGCAACTACCAATGGTACGGTGTACAACAACGCGGCGAAAGACTGCACCTATTCAACCACGCCCACTGTTGATACGGCGGCGACCGCTTGTACCATCGCAGCGCAATCCACAGGCGCAGCCAAAACAGGTCCGGCAGTGAGTTGTTCATATGGCACAGCAGTGGTGACTACGCCAGCCAGCTGCACTGTCAGCGCAAAAACCACCGCTACCAGCAATGGCACGGTGTATAACGCCACGGCGAATACCTGCGCATATTCGACGCCTGCGGTTGTAACCAACGTCAGCTCCTGCACACCTGTCGCCGCATCTACCAGCTCACCTTATACCGTGGCAACGGCAACAAGCTGCGGCTACACGGCCTGGCCTACCGCATGGACTAACGTTAACGCAGGGACATGTACCGCTGCGGCGCAAGACACAGCCACATTCAACATGACGGCAACCAGCGGGGTGGCAACGCAGTGTCGAACAGTTGGGGTAGCTGGGTGTGCGGGTGGTACAACCTGCACTACCGTGACCACGGGCGGGGCAACCAATTACGTGGCTTCGTGTACGAATGCCTTTGCCAATTCAGGCAATAGTTATACTGCGACCAGCTGCACCACCACGCCGTACTCGGCAACTGCTTTTGTTAACAGTTGCAGCGCAGGAACAGGTCCCGCACCTGACAATGTAACCACTAGCTGTAACACAACTGTTACTCCTCTGGTTGCGGTTAATTCATGCACCGCCCAAGCCGCCTCCGATGCCAACAACCACACTGCAACAACCTGTTCGAATGGCGGGGGTGGCTCGGCGGGCAGTTTGGCGGACGTTGCTATGTATTACTATCAAACCGATTTACGCGATACTGGATTAAGCAATTGCACGGGTGCATTGGGTGCAGATGTTTGCCTAAACAACGTAGATGAATCATTCGACACGCAACACATGTCTACTTTCACTTTGTCATTGGGGGTCAGTGGCAGAATGAAATACGTGTCGTCGGATTACGCTACCGCATCAACGGGTGATTATTATGCCGTTGCCAACGGCAGCTCGGCCAATTCGGCTGCCACCCCTGACCCGATATGCGCTTGGCAAGCTAATGGTACTGCGTGTAATTGGCCCGTGCCCGGCTTGTCAAGCGGCGGTGACGGCTTCATTGAAAACATCGACGACTTGTGGCATGCAGCGGTCAACGGACGGGGTACGTATTTCAGCGCTACTAATCCGAGAACCTTATCCGACGGACTGTCTGAAGCACTAGCAAGTATCACGGCAAGTAGGGGGGCTGCGGCTGCGGCTGCCACCAGCACGTTAAACCCCGTGGCAGATAACAACTTTGCCTACGTGGCAAGTTACACCACAGTGAGTTGGAAAGGTAATTTGGAGCAACGCTCCATTAACACCGTTAATGGTGAAGTCAGTGAAACCGCGCTGTGGTGCGTAGAAAATATCCAGGGGGGAGATTGTGCGACGGGCTACACCAAAACATTGGATAGCAGCGGTAGCGGCACGGCTTGGTATTGTTCTGCGCCTGCAATAGATGTTAATGCGCCTAATGGAATTATTGATGCTGCTGATTGCACCGCCCCCTATACATTTCATTTAAGTGGCACAACAGAATTCTGTCGGAAAGCCATTGCCGACAGCTGTTCAGGCACCTTGCCGTTAAAAGTGGCGGCGGCTACTGATACGCGCAACATTTACACCGCCGTTGGCAATACGCGGATTGATTTTAGCCCGAACAGTGCTTTCAATACGGCGTATGCCGATTACTTTGACGATGATGCCTCTGGCTCTGACATTAGTGGCTTAAGCCAATGGTCTGCGACTTCAACCAAAGCATTAACGCCCGCACAAAAAACAGCGGCTGTAGGTGATAACTTAGTCAATTATTTGCGTGGTCAAACTCAGCATGAATTTGATCGCACAGGAAACTCAGTTCAGCTTTATCGTAAGCGTGATGCCACATTTGGGGACGCACTGGAATCACAACCAACGTTTGTGGCAGCCCCCACTTTTAACTACGGTGATGCAGGGTATGCTGCCTTTAAGAGCCTCTACGCGAATCGGGCAGGTACGGTGTTTATTGGTGCAAATGATGGAATGATGCACGCCTTTGCCTCTAGCAATGGTGTAGAACGGTTTGCCTATGTACCCAGCATGGTGATTCCCAATATGTGGAAGTTGGCCGACCACGACTATGCAAACCTGCACACCAATTATGTTAATGGTTCGGCTGTTATATCGGACATTTGCCCGAATGCACCCAGCACTACTTGCAGTGCTTCAGAATGGAAAACGATTTTGGTGGGCGGGCTCAACGCCGGGGGACGCGGTTATTATGCACTGGACATCACCGATCCAACCGCAACTGACTACCCTAAATTGCTGTGGGAATTTACGCCGACTGATACGGATGCTACCGATCTTGGTTACAGCTATGGCAAACCCATTGTCACCAAAAAACAAGATGGCACATGGGTAGTGTTAGTCACCTCGGGCTATGACAACGGCACGCTCAGTGCAGATAACTTAACCGCAAATGACCCATTCGGTGATGGTAAAGGTCACCTTTACGTGCTGAATGCAAACACTGGCGCAGTTGTGTCTGACATCCCTACCACTGAGGGTTCAGTTGGCACACCGAGTGGTTTAGCCAGATTCAACGCCTACAATGAAGTGGTTAATAACAATCAGGCTGGTTTTGTTTATGGCGGAGATTTGGAAGGTAATCTATGGCGTTTTGACATCAATAGTGTTGCTGCCTCAGGGACTAATCCGCTCTTACTTGCAACCTTAAGGGATTCATCTGCTGTTGCGCAACCTATCACCGTTGCACCCACTTTGGGCAAGATCAACAACCAAGATATTAGGGACGCGAGTGTCATATTTGTGGGTACAGGCAAATATCTGGAAGTGGCTGATTTAGACGACACTCAAACGCAATCTTTGTACGCGATTAAAGATGACGGTACAGCCATCGGCAATCCGCGAGCCAGAACCAAATCTGTCGCGACACAAACCGATAAAATGGTGCTGCAAACCATTGCTGCAACTAATCGGGCTGGTTCATTCAACGATGTTGATTTCTCCGTTGATCGCGGTTGGTATGTGGACTTCCCTGATGCGGGAGAGCGTACCAACATTGACTTTAAGTTGGTGCAAGGAACGTTGATAGTGCCAACTATTGTGCCTTCCGAAACCGCATGTGAGCCCGGTGGATATGGCTGGTTAAATTATTTCAATTATGAAAGCGGTCAACCTGTTCAGACAGAAATAAACCCAAACACCATCGTGTCACAGCGTTATAGCTCTCCTATTGTTGGCGTGAATGTGATCTACATAGGCGGGCAACCGATTGTTGAAGTGGTTACTTCAACTGACCCCACGCCCAAGAAACCCGATGTTGAGGTGCCATTCAGGGATCGTCCTGGTGGTTTTATGAAAATACGCGAAACTTGGCGCGAGTTAATCCCTTAACGGGTATCTCATTGCAGATAAAGCAAAAGCGACCTTCGGGTCGTTTTTGCTTGTTGCATCTGAGATACCATCAGGCATTCAAAGGCTCGCATATAAATTAGGTGTACATCAAAAAACATGCAGATGGCATCAAGCTGCGAGCTGCCAATTCCCAGTATTTGGGCTAAACAGTCAATATCTTTGCTGATTCGTACAGCAGTGATTGCAATGCTCATGTTCTTGACCTCCAAGGCTTTACGACGTAGAAAAATTTCTACGCGAATCAACTTGTTCAGGTCAAAGAACTAACTCTGCGTGTGGTGTATATCAATTGAAATGCAGAGGAATGGAACGGGTGTTGGCACGCAAAGTTGTTTATTCAGGGCGCATGTGCGGGAAGAGAATGACATCCCTGATGCTCGCGCTATCCGTGAGCAACATAATCAAACGATCAATGCCGATCCCTTCGCCCGCTGTAGGAGGCAGACCGTACTCCAGCGCGCGCACGTAGTCGTTATCTTTGAACATTGCTTCTTCATCGCCCGCATCCTTGGCGGCAACTTGCGCATCGAAGCGCGCCGCCTGATCTTCCGCATCGTTCAACTCTGAGAAACCATTTGCCAATTCCCTACCCACCACGAACAACTCAAAGCGTTCGGTGATTTGCGGGTTGGCATCGCTACTGCGCGCCAGCGGTGAAACTTCCACTGGATAGTCGATGATGAAAGTCGGTTCGAATAATTGCGTTTCGGCAAGCTCTTCAAACAATGAAAGTTGCAAGCCGCCGAGTCCGTCTTCGGGTTTGTATTTCGCCTTTAAGTCTTGCAACTCATTCACCACAAACTCGCGGTCATTGAGTTGCGCAGTTGTGAATTGAGGATGGTATTTTTGAATGGCTTGCACCATGGTCAATCGGTGGAAAGGCTTGCCTAAATCTAACTCTTTGCCTTGGTAAGAAATGAGTGTTGTCCCCAAAACTTTTTGCGCAACTTCACGAATCAGACCTTCGCTGAAGTCCATCAGATATTTGTAGTCACGGTATGCCTCGTAAAATTCCAGCATGGTGAATTCGGGATTGTGGCGCGTGGACAATCCTTCATTGCGGAAATTGCGGTTGATCTCGAACACCTTTTCAAAGCCGCCCACGACCAAGCGTTTCAGATACAGCTCAGGCGCAATGCGCAGATACATTTTCATGTCCAACGCGTTGTGATGGGTCTCGAAAGGCTTGGCTGACGCGCCACCGGGGATGGCGTGCATCAT
Organism: Gallionella sp.; assembly: GCA_040079595.1. Taxonomy (GTDB): domain Bacteria; phylum Pseudomonadota; class Gammaproteobacteria; order Burkholderiales; family Gallionellaceae; genus Gallionella. The sequence goes on along the minus strand of JBEBKA010000049.1, from coordinate 1,695 downwards.
CGGCGTTTCCACTTCTAGGTAATCGTGGCGGATGAAGAAATCGCGTATTGCCTGAATGATTTTGGTGCGCTTTTTGAATACTTCGCGCGCATCTTGGTTGGTGATTAAATCCAGATAACGTTGGCGATATTTTTGTTCCTGATCGGATAAACCGTGAAATTTTTCCGGCAATGGACGCAATGATTTGGTGAGCAAACGCACCTGTGACACGCGGATGGAAAGCTCGTTGGTCTTAGTTTTGAACAACACGCCGACCGCACCCAAAATGTCGCCGAGGTCGTAATGCTTGAACGCGTCGTGCGCTGCTTCGCCTGTGTCGCCGTTACTGAGGTAGAGCTGCACACGTCCGCTCATATCCTGCACCGTGGCAAAGCTGGCCTTGCCCATCACACGCTTGAGCATCATGCGTCCAGCCACTGCAACCTTAACTTGCAAGGCTTCCAGCTCATCATGTGTGCTTTCACCGAACTCAACATGCAGCGCATCAGCTAGATTTTTGCGCTCAAAATCGTTAGGGAAAGCCACGCCTGCCTTGCGAATTTCGGTCAGCTTATGGCGGCGTTCGGTGATGATTTGATTCTCGTCGTGAATGGGTGCTGAGGATTCTGTTGTCATGGTGCTTAATTAAAGTAAGGTGCTTGTTTGTGGAGACGCGATTGTGTCACGAATGCCCTATCTGGCGCAATTTTGGCACGCAGAATGGGCCTGTGGGCGGATAAAGTTTTCGCAGAAAATTTTCCAATTGCGGCATAATCCAACGAGAGAATTTGCGTATGAAATCGAAAAATAAAGCTCATCAAAAATTGGAAAATTGGCGGGGTAGATCAACGCTAGCCCGTGTTAAATATCTCGCCGTTTCACTGGCAACGGTGGCAGCATTGATGTTCTACGCCTCCACTTTTTCCGAACCCGTGCTGCGCGTCTCGCTGATCCCGGACGATACGCCGTCGGTGCTGCGGCGTAAATTTAAGCCATTGTCTGATTACCTTGAGCAGAAAATCGGCATGAAGGTGGAGTTTAGACCCGCGCACGATGCCGATGCGCTGATTGAGGACTTAATCCGCAATAAGCTGGACATGGTTTGGATCGATGGCGTTAATTTGATTAAAGCGGAAGTGCGCAGTGACAATCAACTTATTCCTATCGTGCAATCTGAAAGTGATGCGTATATCAAACCTATGTCAGAGAAAAAATCTAATTATGACGATTACCGTTGGGTGGTACGTGCAGATATGGATGAGCGTTTGCGTTTCAAACTGACGGATGCTTTTGTTGCATTGGATAAAAATAAGGTGGTTGATCAAGAAATTTTGGGGTTGCAATGCGCTAGCAAATTTATCCCAGTCAAGCGTTAAGTGCCGCTTTGGTTGGAAGACACCCGTAAATAAAAACGCCACCTTGCGGTGGCGTTGGGCTTGCCAGATTGTAATCGGTTAATGTTTGGGTTCTGGTGTGTTCATCACATTACCACCCGCCCAACCTACGATAACGATACTCAACATGGCGAATATGATAGCAAGAACATTGTTCACCACAAAAATCAACAAAATCCACAAGACCAATGCTACCGCCAATGACAGCCAAAGGGTACGAATTTTAGGGAAGCACTGATTTAATCTGTTTTCTGTCCGGCCCTTTGACTGCGGTCACACGCAGGCGCACGAAACGGGTCATTTCAGCGTGTGTCGTCGTGTT
>JBEBKA010000048.1:0-20324 GCA_040079595.1 Gallionella sp. | reverse complement strand
CCCTTATCAGGGAGGGAGCGAACGTTCTCCCCCTGATAAGGGGGAGTTAGAGGGGGTTGTGAAACCGTAGAATCACCCTGAACGAAACCAAACTCACTCCCAATACACCACAACTCCGCACCAATATCTTTTGCGTGATTTCGTATCGCTTGCGGCACATCGTCGTCCGCGCAAATTGCCACACGGTTTTTACGAAAAATTCCCGCCTTCTCGAAGGCGATTTTTTCGCGCGTATCGCCCAGATAATCGACATGATCAATGTCCACACTGGTGACAATCGCGCAATCGTTATCGAACACATTCACCGCGTCCAGCCTGCCACCCAGCCCCACTTCAAGAATAGCGACATCGACTTGATGCTCAATAAAACACTGCATCGCGGCAAGCGTGCCAAACTCGAAATACGTCAGGGGAATTTCGAAAATACCTCCCTCATCCCAACCTTCCCCCGGAGGGGGAAGGAGTACTTTCCCCCTCTCCCCTTGGGAGAGGGCTGGGGTGAGGGAGCTCACTTGGCTATTTACCACCTGCCCTTTGCGCGCCCGTTCAATCTTCTCAAACGACGCACACAATTCCGTATCACTCACCTGCTGCTTGGCGATACGCACCCGCTCGTTATAGTGCAGCAGATGAGGTGAAGTGTAGCAACCCACCCGATAACCCGCCGCGTACAAAATGCTTTCCAGCATCGCGCACACCGAGCCTTTGCCATTGGTGCCACCGACCACGATGACCGGAAAATCAGGATGAAGATTGAGCCGCTGCTTGACTTGCGCCACGCGCTCCAAACCCAGCGCAATGGTTTTTGGATGCAGGGATTCGAGGTAGGTGAGCCAATCGGCTAGATTATTGGGCATTTGGTTTTGTAGGGTGCAATAAGCGCAGCGCATTGCACCAAATAATGTCGAGACTTCCGGCGCAATGCCCGACTATTTCCCTCTACCAACCCAAAGTGCCATGTCGATTACACGAATAGGACTTTCTTTTTCAAAACCGGAACAATTCTGTGCATATCTATCAGCGAGATCCCAAGCAAAAGGCAAATACTCTTTCAGAACGCTGGCATTGTGATTCGCATTCGTTGTCCAGCTACCTACAGCTTTCAGCACCATCTGATCAAAAATTGGCACAACTGACGGAAATATAAAATGAAGGAATGTGGTTCTTACAGGAAGTGCGCCAGAACTTGCCATACCCGGAAGACTGAATCTTCCAAGCCACTTAACCATATCCAGAACTGCGGATGGAGTCCTTTCCAACGAATCTGGAATTTCTTGAAAGAGACACAAAAGATTTTCCTCTACATACTTCCGTTTAGAAACATCTTGTCGAAACCACTTATTAAGGTTGTATGGAGAGGTACTCTGAGAATATAGCTTCCAATAAAGCAACGCTTCATAGATTCCAATGAGCTCGTTGGACAAAGCTCTCTGTTCTTTTGAAAAGGCCTTGATTAACTTGTAGTACAGAGCTCTGTCAGTAGTTGGTCGATCAATTCCAAAGGCTGCAAGGTATACCGATTCTTTGGCATAACCTAGACATTTGGAATCATAACCAGAATAAAGTGACTTCCAATCAAAGCCATTTAGCGGGTCTTGCATGTTAGCTCCTTATTCAAAACACCCAGCTCAAGCCACCTCAACTTCTGCCACTGCTGCTTGCTTGGTCAGCAAAGTAATCAACGTCGCCAACTGCTTTTTCATTTCGCGTCGATCAATAATCATGTCCACCGCGCCGTGGTCGAGCAAAAATTCCGCGCGCTGAAATCCTTCCGGCAGCGTTTCGCGCACGGTTTGCTGGATCACGCGTGCGCCCGCGAAACCAATCAATGCGCCGGGCTCGGCGATGACCACGTCGCCCATGAAAGCGAAGCTGGCGGATACGCCGCCCATAGTCGGATCGGTCAGCACGGAAATGAACGGTAATTTTTCTTCGGACAATTGTGTGAGTGCCGCGCAGGTTTTTGCCATTTGCATCAACGACAATAAGCCTTCCTGCATGCGCGCGCCGCCACTAGCAGCGAAGCAGATGAATGGACATTTTTGTTCGATAGCATCGCGCACACCGCGCACAAAACGCTCGCCGACCACCGAGCCCATCGAGCCGCCCATGAAGCTAAACTCGAACACCGCCACCACCACAGGGTGGTTATGGATGCTGCCTTGCATCACTACCAGCGCATCGTCTTCATTCGTACTTTTTTTCGATGCAGCCAAACGATCCGAGTATTTTTTTTGGTCTTGAAATTTAAGCGTATCGATGGGCAACACCTCCGCACCAATCTCGAAACGCCCTTCGCTATCGAGCAGCCCGTCGATTCGATCACGCGCCGTCACGCGATGATGATGACTGCATTTTGGACAGACACCCAGATTTTTTTCCAAGTCGGAGTGATACAACACTTCCTGACAAGACGGGCATTTATGCCATAAGCCTTCAGGCACATTTTTTTTGACATCGCCTTCACGGCGTTTGATTTTTGGTGGTAGTAATTTTTGAAACCAGCTCATGGTAAATTCCTTTCACACGCTTAAATACTGAAAACATTTGTCCACGAAAAACACGAAAGGCACGAAAAAATCAACAACAAATATATTGATACCCAAAAGGTAAGCGAATACAAAAAACTTTAAGTGGTTTTATTTCGTGCCTTTCGTGCTTTTCGTGGACAGTTTTTATGCCTTATCGATTGCGACTCTTAATTCTTTAACAAACTTGCTTACATTCGCCACGACGTTTTGTTCTGTCGATGCTTCGATCTCTTGCACGATACGGCTACCCACCACCACACCATCACACAACTTGGCAACGGCTAGCGCGGTTTCCGCATCACGAATTCCAAAGCCCACGCCGATTGCCAACTGAATATGTTTGCGCAGTTGCGGCATCTTCTCTTCAATGGCAGATAAATCGATACTACCTGCACCGGTCACCCCTTTGAGCGACACGTAATAGACATAGCCACGCGCCAGCTTGGCAACATGTTTGATACGCGCTTCATTCGTAGTTGGCGCGAGCAAAAAAATAGGCGCGATGTTGTGACGTTGCAGATGCTCAAAAGCGTCATGACTTTCTTCCGGAGGGAAGTCTACGGTCAACACGCCATCTACGCCCACTTCAGCACAGCGTTGCGCAAACAGCTCCCAACCCATCGCTTCGATAGGATTACCGTAACCCATCAGCACCACAGGCGTGGTTTTATCTTGTGTGCGGAATTCCGCCACCATACCCAACACGGAGCGCAGCGAAACGCCAAGCTTTAGCGCACGCTCGGAAGCCCGTTGTATAACGGGACCATCTGCCATCGGATCGGAAAATGGCACGCCTAATTCCAATACGTCCGCACCTGATCCCACTAACGCATGTAGCAACGGTACAGTGAGTTGTGGCGATGGATCACCTGCAGTGATAAATGGAATGAGTGCTTTGCGCTGCTGTTGTTTGAGCTTATCGAAAGTTGCTTGAATGCGAGACATATTTAATTTTGTACCTTTGCCTTATGCGTACATCAAACGACCACGCGGCACGGGAATAGGATCGCCAAATTCACGCGCCGTATCTAGCCATAAACTCATTGCTTGTTTGGCGTTTGCCAGTGCGACTTCCTGAGTTTCACCATGCGCCATACAACCGAGCAACTCAGGAATTTCCGCAATGAACGCCTGATCTTCAACACTCCAATAAAGAATAATTTCGTAACGTTCCATCATGCCTCCTGTGCCAAACTGTATTTCAAAATTATGTTCCGTACTTGTCGAACTTGATAGGACTTTACTTTCGCGCCGTCCTTTTGCAAATTGATTTTTTCTGCGACTCCCACTTTGCGAAATATGTGATGACTTCCTCGTATGCGCACTTCAAACTCAAGGTGCTTTAACAGACTACACATTTCATCAAAACCGATATTGGCATCCGACAAACCACGCAAAATTTGAAACAACAGCTTATCGTGCTTGCCCATTTATAAAGTGATTCCTTTGATGCGCGCCACAGTATTCATATCCTTATCACCCCGCCCGGAAAGGTTCACCAGCAGCACTTTATTTTTGCCCATGCCCGGTGCAATTTTGATCGCATGCGCCAAGGCATGGCTTGATTCAAGCGCGGGGATTATGCCCTCGAAACGGCATAGCGCATCGAAAGCGGCAATCGCTTCGTCATCATTGCTTGCAACATATTGCGCGCGACCTGTTTCATTCAACAGGCAATGCTCAGGCCCAACACCGGGATAATCCAAGCCTGCTGAGATGGAATGCGTTTCAACAATCTGACCATTTTCATCTTGCATCAGATTGACGCGATTGCCATGCAACACGCCGATCTTGCTGTTGGATGTAAGGGGTGCAGCGTGTTTGCCACTAGCAATGCCGTAGCCTCCCGCCTCTACACCTATAATTTTTACACTGGGGATTTCGATGTAAGGATGAAACAACCCAATCGCATTCGATCCGCCACCCACGCAAGCAATCACCGCATCGGGCTGACGACCAATCAGTTCAGGCATTTGCACTTTGGCTTCGTTGCCGATGACACACTGAAAATCGCGCACCATCATCGGGTAAGGATGCGGGCCTGCCGCCGTACCGAAAATGTAAAACGTGCTTTCGACGTTGGTCACCCAATCACGTATCGCTTCGTTACACGCATCTTTGAGTGTCTTAGAACCACTCTCAACTGGCACGACAGTCGCGCCCAGCAGCTTCATGCGGAACACGTTAGGTGCTTGACGCTGAATATCTTCCGCACCCATATACACGATGCACTCCATACCAAAGCGTGCCGCCACTGTCGCGGTTGCCACGCCGTGCATACCCGCGCCCGTCTCGGCAATGACGCGCTTTTTGCCCATGCGTCTAGCCAGCAAGGCCTGGCCCATTGCGCTGTTAATTTTGTGTGCGCCCGTATGATTCAAATCTTCACGCTTCAAATAAATTTGCGCGCCACCCAAGTGTTCAGACAAACGCTTGGCGTGATAAATCGGACTGGGGCGACCGACGTAATGCTTCAACTCATACGCCAACTCGGCTTTGAATTCAGGATCGTTTTGATAGCGCAAATACTCCGCAGCCAATTCTTCCACGGCAGGAATCAAGGTCTCCGCCATGTAAGTGCCGCCGAATTGACCAAAGTGGCCGGTGCTATCTGGAAATTTGTAAGTCACAATGTTTAACCTCGTTGATGAACGCTGCAATTTTTGCAACGTCCTTAATACCTTTGCTCGCCTCTACACCACTGGACACATCCACGGCATAGGGTTTTACAAGTTTAATTGCTTCAGCAACATTTTTCGCATCCAACCCACCCGACAAAATAATAGGCATGGGCATTTGCTTAGGGATAAGCGTCCAATCAAATGTCGCGCCTGTGCCGCCCTGAATCCCTTCAACATGCGCATCCAGCAACAAGCCTTGCGCGCTCGAAAAATCGGACGCGCATTGTAACAAATCTACCCCCGCTTTAACGCGGATTGCTTTGAGGTAAGGCATATTGAATTGCGCACAAAATTCTGGCGTTTCCTCACCGTGAAATTGCAGCGTAGCCAACGGCACATGGCGCAACACGGCTTGCACTTCTGCAACGCTAGGATTAACGAACAAGCCCACCAGATTAACGAAAGGTGGCGTGGATTGCGCCAAATGCGCGGCGTGCGGAATCGTCACATGACGCGGACTGGCTTCATAAAAGACCAAGCCCAACGCATCTGCACCATATTCAATAGCAGTGCGTAAATCCTCAACGCGAGTGATGCCGCAAACTTTTATTCGTGTCACAACTCGTCTCCTACATTCTTTGAGTTAGCAAAATTATCGTGGTCTGCACTAACCCGATTTTATTAGTTTTTCGATGAGATTTTGTTCAGCTTTAATTTCGACAGTTTGTCCTACAGAGGTATGAATAAGAGCAATCAAGGTGGAAAGTGATTCACCACTTGGAGCAACGAATTTTTTGACGAAATCACTGGCCCAATGTGGAGTTTCAACAAAAGAAACTTGGAAGCTAGCACTCTGTCCATGTGCAAGATCTTTGGGATACTGAGCGGTGTAACTCCCAGACAAACTTTGCATGCAGTAGCGTTTCTTCTTGCCTTTGCCGATAGACCATCCAACGCTAACCACAGTTACTGGCCTTTCTCCCAAATTTGTCACGTGAATTTCCACCAGCTCTTCAGCTGGAGAACCATCACCAAAGAACAGTAGGCGGATACCCGCGTGCGCCTTTAAGCGCACATGCTCCGCTCGTGATGCTAAGCGCAGGGATACAACCACTGCGGCAAATGTGGCGATACCAGCCAGCCATGTTCCAACGGCATTCCATACCTGAATCTGTTGATCAAGGTTCATTGATAGCTAACAACGTCTAACATAAGAGGCGCGCTTTAGCGCGATCCACTTGATGAATGGGTTAAGCATGCGTACCTGCAAGCGATCTTTTGTATTGTTCAATCGCATCCTCGTAAGCCATGTTGATGCGCATTAGTTGTTGTGCTTGCCCAAGAGTGCCGTAAGCGTTCAAAGTGGCGATTTCGTGCGTGGCTCGGAAACGCATTTCTATGGGCAACTCCTCGTCATTGATAATGTCGTAAAAATAGCCATCAACAGATACTTGATGATCGTCGGGATCTGGAAATTTGTTTTCAAGCAGAAAATCCAGCAAGTGTTTTGACATCTGCTTTCGACCAACCAGCTGAAAGTGTGTCCAGCTGAAAATCGAATTCTTCATCCAAATGACAAAGTAGAGAATTTGCAGACCAAAGTAGGCTGCTAGGAATCCAATAAATCCTCCGTCAAATACTACCGCCAGTACAATCGCGACGGCAATATCAGGAGTAGTAGCGATAGATACGTTGATCCAAAAATTCCTTTTTAGCTTGCTCTCAAAACGCATACTTGTTCCTCTGTAAATTACCAATCAGTACCAATCAGGGTCACAGTACCAATCAGCAGTACCAATCAGGGTCAGATTCAATTTATTTCTCGTCACAGCAATTCAACCAACCTCACTTCGCTTTCCATCTGCGGCAAACCCCATTTCGCATCATATTGAATGTACCTCAAGTATAAGCCATCAGGTGCAAAGGTCGGCGCGGCGTGCTTGCGATTACCGCTAGCCAGCACTTCTGTTATCCACTCTGGCGGATACTTTCCTTTGCTCACACACACCAAACAGCCGACGATGTTGCGCACCATGTGATGCAGGAATGCGTCCGCGCTCACGTCAAAAATCAGCCTATCACCCTCACGGCGAATGTCGAGTTGGCGCAACGTTTTGATAGGTGATTTCGCCTGACATTGCGAGGCACGAAATGCGCTGAAATCATGTGTGCCTAACAAGTGCTTCGCGGCAGTTTGCATCAACTCTAAATCCAGTGGTGCGTGATACCAGCCGACTTTTCCTGCGTGTATCGCGGGACGTACGGCACGATTCAGCAACAAATAACGATAGCTACGACCCTGCGCGGAAAACCGCGCGTGAAATTCATCTGGCACAGGATGTGCCCAAAGCACGGTGATGCTATTAGGCAGCAAAGCATTCGCTCCACGCACCCAGGCTTGCAAGGGACGTTCAACATTGGTATCAAAATGTACTACTTGCTCGATGCCATGCACGCCAGTATCAGTGCGACCTGCGGCGATGATGCCTATTGTGTCGCCAGCAATTTCGCTCAATGCTTTCTGCAAAGTATCTTGTACAGTGATGCCTTCGGCCTGACTCTGCCAGCCGCAGTAGGGGCCGCCGTCGTATTCAATACCCAGCGCGATTCTCATCGCAATGCCATCCACAACATGAGCAATGCGATGCTCATCAGCAAGGCATCGCTCATGGTAAATTGGCTGATGGGTAACTCGATGTGCTTGGTTGATTCTTCATGCGGCTCGAACAAGCTGCGCAAGCTGTCGTGCCACGTGTCGGTGCGACGCAACATCGCCACCTCGGCGTAATGCAATGTCAAGGCAAGGCGTACCGCAAGACGATCACGCGATAGTCCCAGCCATTGCATCGGCGCAAATAAAGTGTACAGCCCAGCGATCAATTGTGGTCTATCCAATCGATCCAGCAAAATCGCCAGTGCTGCTAACGCACTTAGCAACCGAGTGAGTTGCAACACACCATCCACTAGACCTTCACGACTGGGACTAAAGCTTCCCAAGGCTTCTAACAAAGGCTGCCCAAGCGTGGCATAGGAATAGATTATCAGCAAAGATAACATCACCCAGCGGGTGCGGCGCAATAGCTGAATAAATTTGTGTTTAGATAAAATAAACGCGGCAAGCAGAATCAAACTCGCGGTTATCAATAACGGAGTGAATGTCAATTTTTGCAACGTCACAACCAAAATGCACCAACTGATGATTTGCGCAGCGGGATGAAATTTCATTACCCTTCGCTCCAAAATAAAAACGGCAGCCCTGACATACACAGGCTGCCGCCATTACTAAATTTTTAGACTAAGCCGCGAGTAAGTTGATGATGTCTTGCGCGGCTTGTCGCTGCCCTTCATCGCCTTCACGCAACACTTCTTGAAGTATTTCTTTTGCGCCCGACTCATCACCCATCTCCTGATAAGCCTTGGCCAAATCCAGCTTAGTCGCTACCTCTTGCCAGTTTTCATCTTGCGCAGACGAATCGGAAAGTTTGACAACAGGCTGCTCATCCAAATTCAAATCTATGCTTGGAAAGTCCTTGTCTGTTGAAGATGAAATGTCCAAACCAAATTTCGGCTTTGGCTCATCTGGAAAATCCAAAATAAATTCCATTTCTTCAATCTTGGCAACATCGGGCTTAATTTCGGGATCAGATACCTTGCCCATTTGCAACGTGGGGTGACTACCCGTCACGTCGAAAATCATCTGGTCTAAGTTGGGTGCATCTGTCGCATCACTTGCCGACGCAGCAGGCATGCTCTTGGTCATTTGCGACTCAGCTAAAAAGTCCCGCTCTGGTGAAGCGACAAACTTACCCGTAGGTTCTGCACCCAAATCAAAATCCACTTCTACAGGTGCGCGCGCTTCCTCCTCCGCAACCTTCGTCGCAAAAACGGGAGCTTGCATCGTTGCACTGCTCGCATCTTCAATCGCAATACCGCCTGCGTATAAAGCGTTACGCGAATCAATGCTACGCCCCATGTTTGCAGCTTGCTTGAATGCAGCCTCATCACCCAAGCCTTGTAATTGGCGTGTGATATTTTCAAACGCAGCGGTATCTTTACGTTTAGCGTAAATTTCCAAAAGCTTGAGGTGGATTTTGGAGTTGCTCGGCGTAGTAATCAGTGCCTCTTTCAAAATATCTTCGGCTTGCGTGTCACGTCCAAAATTCAGGAATAAGTCGGCTTCGCTAATCGGATCAACCTCATCGGCTTGTGTTGTCACTTGAGGTTGCTCTGTGACGTTTTGCCTGAAGTCACCCGTCTCTGGAGAAGGCGCAACGGGCGATGCCAGCTTGCCTGTGACTGAACCAAAGTCCACTTTACCCCCAAACTCAGGGGCATCCACTTCATCAACAAATGCGGGTGATTTTCTGCGCCGAGCAGCGAACCAACCCAGCCCCAATAGACCCGCCAAGCCCGCGCCACCTGCTGCCAAGTAAGTGGGGTTCGACAACACGGTATCCAACAATGACAGCTCTGGCTTCACTTCCTTGATTTTAGCTTTTGGCATTGCTTTAGCGGCCTGTACTGCCGCCGCTGCACTGGCAGCAAGTGTTGGCGGTTCATTAACAATAGGCTCTGCCTTTTTAGCCAATGCCGCCGCCTCAATTTTTAGCTGAGCCAGCTTCTCCATATCCTTGAGATTTTTTTCCAAGGCAACGGCACGTGCTTGCCCTTCTTTCAATGCCTTGGCTTTAGCGATTTCCTCTTCCTTTGCGGCATTTTTTTGCTCGATTGCAGTGGCTGATTTCCCACCCGCTGCCGAGCTTGCTTTGTCTCCAGGGACTTCACCTTTGGACAACTTAAGAACTTCTTTGGCTGTTTCTTTTGCTACAGGTGCTTTGTCTGCAATTGAACTATTGATTTTGCCTGTCGCAACTTGTTGGGTTGATTTAGGTTGAACGCTTTCTGTTGCCGCACCTGCGAGTTGTTGACGATACGCATTCCAATCTTCTGCTTGCGCCCGAATTTCAGTAATCGCATCGGCTTGCGTGACCGATTTAATTTCTTGATCCGTCGGCAAACGCAATGTTTTCCCCACGCTGAGTCGGTTCATATTTTGCCCATCAAACTGATTGGCGTTCGCCCGATACAACGCGACCAAACTGCGCTCAAGGCTCACACCACTCGGCATATCTTCAGAGGCAATTTTAGCCAAGGTGTCGCCACGCTGAACCTTGTATGAATCAGCCGATGCAGCAGCGGCTTTAGGTTTGGCAGGTGCGGACTGTTTCGGTGCAATATCAAATTTGGCAAATGGCGCAATTTTTTCAGGCATCGGCTTGGTTGCTACAGGCACTGGCTCAGCAGCGAGTTCGGGGGCTGGCGCAACAGGCTCAGCCACCACCGCCTCAATAGACTCAACTTCTGCAGGTGCATCTAGTTCAATTACGGCGGGCTCTGCCACGTTTTGCGCAACAGGTGCAACGGTTTCAACATTTGCTGGCGCGGGTTGATCCGCAACGTAACCAGGTGGGTCTAGCAAAAATGTATATTCACGAACCAACCTACCTGAAGCCCAATTCAACTCGACCATCACCACCACAAAAGGATCGTTTACTGGCTGTGCAGTACTCACATTTAGGTAGGGGTCGCCATTCGCACGGCTCGCAACATCGAACTTAAATTTATTGTTGTAGGGATATTCTAGCCCTGCATTTTTGTAGGTATCAGGAGAGGCAAGGCGCGCAACCAAGCTGGATTTCTCCGCTTTATTCACTGCGACTAAATCAATGTCCGCTTTGAGTCTTTCGCCCAAACCTGAAGTGACATTGATGCCACCCAAACCCACGGCAAAAGACAAACTTGACCAAGCCAGACAGACGGAAACCGAAAGTGTTTTTAGCAGAGATTTTGACACGCGACACCTCACATTTTTCTGGATATTATTCAGATTAACATCATAGAGTTAGTGATGCAAGCTCACGCACCCTCTTAATTCAAATTGCCGTATTTAACTAAATCTAAAAAATTATCGTTCCAACAAGATGCGCAACATGCGACGCAATGGCTCAGCCGCCCCCCACAGCAGTTGATCACCGCACACAAACGCGCTCATATACTCCGCGCCCATATTGAGTTTTCGCACTCGTCCAACGGCAATGTCCAGCTTACCGGTTACCGCAGTCGGTGTGAGTTCACATACCGACTGCGCGCGATCATTTTCGACAAATTTAACCCATGGATTACTGCCTTTAATCAGCGATTCAATCTCTGCCAATGGCACGTCGCGTTTCAATTTAATTGTGAGTGCAAGGCTGTGACAACGCATCGCACCGATGCGCACGCACAGCCCATCTACGGGGATGGTGTGCTGTGTACCCAAAATCTTATTCACCTCGGCACAACCCTTCCATTCTTCCTTGGATTGTCCATTGTCGAGTTGCTTATCTATCCATGGAATCAAGCTGCCCGCGAGCGGAGCACCAAAATGTTCAGTTGGAAAATCCACCCCGCGCATGGTCTCAACCAAACGCCGATCTATTTCCAAAATCGCCGACTTTTCATCCTGCAATAAATCCGCTACGGAAGCGTGCGCTGCACCCATTTGCTTGAGCAATTCGCGCATGTTTTGCGCACCCGCACCGGAAGCAGCTTGGTAAGTCATCGACGATACCCATTCCACCAAACCCGCATGGAACAAGCCGCCCAAGCCCATCAACAAAATACTGTTGGTACAATTTCCGCCAATATAATTTTTGACACCCTTCGCACGCGCCGCATCAATCACATTGCGATTCACGGGGTCAAGAATGATAACCGCCTCATCTTCCATGCGCAGTGCAGAAGCCGCATCGATCCAATAACCATTCCAACCTGATGCACGCAACTTAGGAAATATGTCTGTGGTGTAGTCGCCGCCTTGGCAAGAGATGATAGTGTCCATCGCCTGTAATTCAGCCAAGTTAAATGCATCCTTGAGCGGCACACCGCGACCTTCCTCAGGTGCGGCTCCACCCGCATTCGATGTAGTGAAAAATATCGCGTCGATCAGGTCAAAATCTTTTTCTTCGCGCATACGCTGCATAAGTACCGAACCCACCATACCGCGCCAACCAATCAAGCCTACTTTCATTTGCATCTCCACCCGTTATAACGCCGCGACCACCGCATCACCCATCGCGGTTGTGCCGATTTTTTTCATCCCTGTTTCGGCGATGTCACCTGTGCGCAAACCTTGTTGCAATGTCTTACGCACCGCGGTTTCGATACGCTGCGCCACATCTTCTCGCGCAAACGAGTAGCGCATCATCATCGCCACCGACAAAATCGTTGCCAGCGGATTGGCGATGTCTTTGCCCGCAATGTCAGGTGCAGAACCGTGACACGGCTCATATAATCCTTTGTTATTTGCATCTAGCGAAGCTGAAGGCAACATACCGATTGAACCCGTCAACATTGATGCTTCATCAGACAAAATATCGCCGAAGATGTTGCCCGTGAGAATCACATCAAACTGCTTAGGTGCGCGCACCAACTGCATCGCGGCGTTATCTACATACATGTGTGACAACTCGACTTGCGGATATTCCTTCGCGACATCTGTTACGATTTCGCGCCAGAACATGCTGGTATCCAGCACGTTGGCTTTATCCACTGAACACAGTTTTTTGCTGCGCTTCATCGCACTCTTAAAACCGACATGTGCCACGCGACGAATTTCCGATTCACTGTAGTGCATGGTGTCGAAGCCTTGCCGTTCGCCGCTATCCAATGTGCGTATGCCGCGCGGCTGACCAAAATAAATATCGCCCGTCAGCTCGCGCAGAATCATAATATCCAAGCCCGATACCAACTCAGACTTCAGGCTAGATGCATTCACCAGCTCAGGATAGACCATTGCGGGACGCAAGTTCGCAAATAAACCCAAGCCCTTGCGTATGCGCAACAAACCTTGCTCAGGACGTTGCGGACGAGGCAAAATATCGTATTGATAACCTCCTACCGCACCCAATAAAACCGCATCCGCTTCTTTCGCCAACTTCTCGGTCGCGGCTGGAAACGGATCGCCTGCCGCGTCATAGCCCGCACCACCGATGTGCGCATATTCCATCTCGATAGCCAGGCCATCACTGCGTAAAGCACCTATCACCTTCACGGCTTGTGCAACGATTTCCGGACCGATGCCATCACCTGGCAAAACTGCAATTTTCATAAAAATAATTCCTATTGTTTTTTTGGGTATGCCACAACAATAAAACGCTCCAACTTATCCACAGTACCATCAAGGTAGTCGGTACTTTGTATCAAACGATGAAAGTGTACCGCCTTAACCTCTTCCGAATCTGAATAATCATGTGCTGCTGCATTCCTCAAATCCCGCACACTGCGCCACTCTTCAGCAGTATCGAGTACATGCACTTGCTCCATGAAATTCAATATATAAGTAAAAACATCTGTTCTTTCACCCTCTATGCTGGCAATCAATTTCATTGCTGATGCCAACTGATCTTGAAGCTCTGCAAAGCGTCCTTTGAAAGCGGCAAGCGACTCCAGCTGATCTTCATTCCAATCATCAAAATCAGAATCCACACGCCACCAGCCTCTAATTTTTTCGCGAGAGTAGTCTAGATGTTTACGCATTTTATGAAGTTGATTGAGCTTCTCACGCAAGGCTTCAATAAGATCGTTGTTCACAACACCACTCCCGTCTTCAACGCGATACGATCTATCGGGCGACTTGCCTTCGGCTCGGCCACCACCAAATCCACGGGATACAGCAATGCCCGTTCCAACTGACCCAGGCAAGTAACGCGCTTCATATACAGGTCGTCGCGTTGCGCTGGCACAACATACAAATCCACATCACCGCCGCGCTTACTGTCATCAGCGCGCGAGCCAAATAAAAAAATCTGCACATCCGAACCAAACGCCTTGGCGATGATACGTTTAATTGAATCTCGCTCGTCGTCACTCAGCCGCATAATGTTTACAACCAAGGCTGTGCCGCACGGCGTTTCGTTTCAAATACTTTGATCTCTTCCACATACTGCAAAGTCAAACCTATATCATCCAAGCCATTCAACAAACAATGTTTGCGGAATGCTTCTACTTCAAATTTATAACTTACTCCATCTGGTGCGCTGATAGTTTGCTTCTCTAAATCAATCACCAATTTGTAGCCCACATTGGCATCCACCGCTTTAAACAAAGCATCCACTTGTTCGGCTGACAAACGTATGGGTAACAGACCATTCTTGAAGCAATTGTTGAAAAAAATATCCGCAAAGCTCGTCGCAATGATGGCGCGAAAGCCATAGTCTTCCAACGCCCAAGGCGCGTGTTCACGCGATGAGCCGCAGCCAAAATTTTCTCGCGTTAACAAAATCTGCGCACCCTGATAACGCGGTTGATTCAACACAAACTCAGGATTCACTTTGCGCTTGCTGTTATCCATACCTGGCTCGCCGTGATCCAGATAACGCCATTCATCAAACGCATTCGGACCAAAACCAGAGCGCTTGATCGACTTCAAAAACTGCTTGGGGATAATCGCATCGGTATCGACGTTGGCTCTATCCAACGGTGCAACCAAGCCATTCAATAAGGTAAATTTCTGCATTATTGGGTCGCCGCCTTTTGTATCGCTTCGCCGCCTTGCTTGAGGTCTTTTCCTACCCCTTCCAACGTATTGCAGCCTGCTAAAAACCATACCGCCATTAACAATGCGATCGCTTTCATTTTCGCTCCTCTTAAAAACATCTAATCCGTTCATGGTTAAGTAGTGACTTGGCACGGCATTATCGTGCTTAGTCAAAACTTAGTTGCTCTATCAGAGCTTGTCGAACCATAACGGATTTAATCCAAACAAAAAATTCAAAACCACCCTTTGACAAGCTCAGGGCGAACGGTATGAGTTAAATTAAACTCACGTCAACAAAATGCCCTGCAATCGCAGCAGCAGCAGCCATCTCAGGACTCACCAGATGGGTGCGCCCACCCTGCCCTTGGCGACCTTCAAAATTACGATTTGAAGTTGAAGCGCATCGCTCACCTGCTGAAAGTTTGTCGTCATTCATCGCCAAACACATCGAGCAACCTGGGTCACGCCACTCGAAACCGGCAGCAATAAAAATTTTGTCCAAGCCTTCATTCTCAGCCTGCTGTTTCACCAAACCCGAACCCGGCACCACCATCGCCAACTTCACATTCGCCGCAATATGTTTGCCCTTGGCGATTGCCGCTGCCGCACGCATATCTTCGATACGCGCATTGGTGCATGAACCGATAAACACTTTGTCAATCTTGATTTCATTCATCGGCGTGTTCGCCACCAAACCCATATATTGCAAAGCGCGCTGCGCACCTTCACGCTTCACCGCATCGCTAAAGCTTGCCGGGTCTGGCACACAGCCATCCACCGCCACCACCATCTCCGGCGACGTTCCCCAAGTCACTTGCGGCCGAATGGTTGCGGCATCCAACTTAACCACCGCATCAAACATCGCGCCAACGTCGCTATGCAAGGTACGCCAGTAGGCCACAGCCTGCTCCCACACATTTGCTTGTGGCGCAAACGGACGGCCTTTAAGGTAATTGATCGTCGTGTCGTCGGCAGCAATCATGCCAGCGCGTGCGCCCGCCTCAATCGCCATGTTGCACAAAGTCATGCGACCTTCCATGCTCAACGCTCGTATTGCACTGCCCGCAAATTCAATCGCATAGCCCGTTCCACCAGCCGTACCAATCTTACCAATCACAGCGAGTGCAATGTCTTTGGCAGTAACGCCTTTACCCAGCGCACCTTCCACCACCACTTGCATCGCCTTGGCTTTTTTCATCAACAAACATTGGGTCGCCATCACATGCTCAACTTCAGATGTGCCGATACCAAACGCCAATGCCGCGAAAGCCCCGTGGGTGCTGGTATGCGAATCACCGCACACTACCGTCATACCAGGCAACGTCGCACCCTGCTCAGGGCCAATCACATGCACGATACCCTGACGAACATCCGACATCTTGAATTCGTTCACACCAAATTCGGCGCAATTGCTATCCAGCGTTTCCACTTGCAAACGCGAAATTGGATCAGCGATGCCCTGCGCACGCCCGGTAGTCGGCACGTTATGATCTGCAACCGCCAAGATAGAAGCGGTACGCCACAACTTACGCCCCGCCAACTTCAGCCCTTCAAAGGCTTGCGGGCTGGTCACTTCATGCACCAAATGACGGTCGATATAAATCAAAGCCGTGCCATCGGCTTCCTGCCGCACCACGTGAGCCTGCCAAAGTTTGTCGTAAAGGGTTTGAGAAATCATAGAAAACGAAGGTCTGCGGTGTTTTTTAGAGCGGAGAATTATGCCATAACAGCAGCGATCAGTAACCACTCCTACGCAACTCAAAACCGCTTCTGTATTTTGAAAAACAAGCGATAGGTAAACCTAACGAGTTCAATCAATCAGGACACTGACCTCTCCCTCACCTGCCTGATAGCTTGCTGCAACCGCCACACCCACCACACACGCCAATTCATCTCCGCAATACAACAGCGGTAAACGGTCACGTTGCCAAGGCGGAATGTGGTGTTCTTGCAGCAAATTCTTTAGGGTGCGCGTGGTCGCTTTGGAGTGCGGACGCAGCGTTTCGCCACCCTGACGAAACCGCAAAGTTACTGGAGCATGTTGCAATTTTTCCAGGCTGATGCCGATTCCTTGCGTGTGTTTGAATTGAATTGTTGTATTCAACGCAGACCAATCCAATTGGACTTCGCCGCACCATGGCATGGCAACATGTTTATCAAATTCAGCCAAAGCGCGCAGCACATACACCTTGCCCTGATAGCGGCGCACTTGCCAGACACCAAAGTTGATGCACAACGCCGCATCTTCGCTTGCATAGCACAGTTGTTGCAGCATTTCATCGAGCTGCACCGCTTGCGGCATAGGCGTACCTAAGCGGTGGAAAAAATAACGCAGCAGGTTTTTTGCGCGGGGTGGTGTAAGGGATTGCAAGGCTGAAACCACCAGCATTTCGCCATCAATTACCTGCACCGCATCTTGCTGCGCCAACTCATCCAGCAAGCTGCTCGCTTCGGCAAAATGCTGCGCACTCCGCGCCAAGGTGTCTCGGTAGGCAGGGAATTTTTCGCCCAGTAAAGGCAACACGCGATGACGTAAAAAATTGCGCGGGTAGCTATCGTCAGCGTTGCTTTCGTCTTCTATCCATTGCAACGGGCGTGCCGCTGCATAGTTGAGGATTTCTTGGCGGGAGCAATGCAGTAGTGGGCGCAACAAGCTGTGGGAGGCATCTCGTTTGTTAAACAGCGGCATGGCACTTGCCCCGCGCACCCCCGCTCCGCGCAACAGTTGCAGCAACAGCGTTTCACTTTGGTCGTCGGCGTGATGTGCGAGCGCGACGACATCACAGGGTTGTTTGGCAAACGCAGCTTGGCGTAATTTTCGTGCGGCGGCTTCGGTGCCGTGCTGCCCGCGCAATGGCGCAATATCGACACGTTCAACCACCAGAGGAATACGGTAATTCGCGCACAGCCCGGTGCAAAATTTTGCCCACGCATCAGCATTCTGACTGATGCCGTGATGGACGTGCAACGCGGAAAGTTGCCAAGAAAATTTCGGGGCGATTATGTATAGCAGATGCAGTAAAACCACCGAATCCACTCCGCCGCTCAAGCCAATCAGAATGCGGCTATGCGCGGGGAGTAGCGGCGCGATTTGCGCCGCTACTTGCTCGGAAAGTTGATGGGGGAAAGACACTAGAGAGCTAACAAGATACCAAGCAATTTTTCCGTTCGTGGTGAGCGTGTCGAACCATGAATCGGAAAAATCGGGTTACTGCAATTCGATTTCTTTGAATTTTCCATAACTCATCAAACGGTTGAATCTGTCCTGCATCATGTCGGGGCAGGATTTTTTCTGCACAACTTTGAGCGCATCCGTTAATGCTTTTTTCACGCTTTGCATGGTTGCTGGGTAATCACGGTGTGCGCCGCCGAGTGGTTCGCTGATGATTTTATCCACCAAACCCAGACCCTTCAAACGTGTTGCGGTAATGCCCAGCGTCTCAGCCGCATCGGAAGCTTTTTCCGCACTCTTCCACAAAATTGACGCGCAACCTTCAGGTGAAATGACCGAGTAGGTGCTGTATTGCAGCATCAGCAGCGCATCACCAACCGCAATTGCTAGCGCGCCTCCTGAGCCGCCTTCCCCAATCACGGTGCAAATAATCGGCACGCGCAATTCGCTCATCTCATACAGGTTACGACCAATCGCTTCGGACTGTCCGCGCTCTTCTGCATTCACACCGGGATACGCTCCGGGTGTATCAATAAAGGTCATAATCGGAATGCCAAATTTTTCCGCCAAGTGCATCAAGCGCATGGCTTTTCGATAGCCTTCTGGACGCGGCATTCCGAAGTTACGCATGATTTTCTCTTTGGTATCTCGGCCTTTTTGATGACCGATGACCATCACACTTTGGCCGTTGAACCTTGCCAAACCACCGACAATGGCTTTGTCATCGGCAAACGAACGGTCACCATGCAACTCTTCAAAATCGGTGAATAGTGCTTCGATGTAATCCAGCGTGTAAGGACGCTGTGCATGTCGCGATACTTGAGAAATCTGCCAAGGTGTGAGTTTGGCATAAACATCCTTAGTCAATGCTTCACTCTTCTTCGACAATTGCGCAATTTCATCGGCAATATCAACAGCCGAATCATCATTCACTGTACGCAACTGCTCGATCTTATCTTCCAAATCGGCGATAGAGCTTTCAAAATCAAGGAATACTGTTTTCATGTGCTCTCCATTAAAAATGCAGCGCGATGATACAACATTCGTAGTATGTTATAAATTCACTGTCTCTTACCAACATGGTCGTCATTGCGAGTGCATAGCAACCTGCGGGATCAGGTATCACACCGCCAACAAAAAAGGCAAGCACCTTTCGATGCCTGCCTAACGTGTCACTACAACCAAACGATTACACCACGATAAAATCCGCAGCGGTCACCGCTGGCACACCCACCAACGTGGCAAATTGCACCGATGCCACACCGCCCACACCATCCGCATCGTAATACAGCCCGCCAGAAGTGGCGTTGTAAATGATGTGCTGGTTAATCGTCGTAGCATCCGTCATGCCCGCACCCGAGCCAAACCCAGCAGCAGACAATGTACCTGCCGTACCCACTCCCCCAAACTGTACCAAGGAGAGTTGAATCGCATCACTCCCTGTAGCAAACCCGACGATACTATCCACGTTTGTTGCACTCAGTGCGGTGTTGAAGACAAACTTATCTGCACCTAATCCCCCATTGAGCGTATCGTTACCCAGTCCACCATTGAGTACATCATTGCCTGCGCCGCCCGTGAGGGTATTGACGGCGGAGTTGCCCGTTAATACATTGTTGGATGCGTTGCCTGTGCCGTTGACCGCTGCCGTGCCAATCAATGCGAGGATTTCGAGATTAATACCCAGCGTGTAAGTGACAGCACTTTGTACCGTGTCGATTTCCGTCACAACAAGGGAGGTTTCGCTAACGACATCTAAGACACTGTCAACTAGGTAGGTGTCGTTGCCAAGCCCGCCATCAAGGAAGTCCACTCCCGTGCCGCCGTCGAGCGTGTCGTTGCCCATTTCGCCGTACAGGTAGTCGTTGTCCGCACCGCCGCGCACAATGTCGTCTCCCACGCCGCCATAAACGGAGTCCACTCCAGCACCCCCGTCGAGCGTGTCGTTCCCCGCCTGACCAAACACGGTGTCGTTGCCGCCCAGCGCGTTGATAGTGTCAGCTCCAGCGTAGCCCAACAGCATCTGTGCCGCGTCGTTACCCATGATCGCCCTCGCCTTGATCGAGGCGATGTCCCAGATCGTGCCGTCACTGAACTTGACCTGCTGCACGGGGTTGTAGCCGATGAGCGGATCGTCGCCATAGAAGAAATAGCTAACCGTGACCTTGTCGGTACTACCCGCAATGGACAACACTATGTCCGTACCCGAACGTGTCACCACCACTTCGGCGGGCAATACGCCCGCCTTGAATTGCAGCACGTTGAGTTTGCCAGCCGTCACGTCGTAGTTAGAGCCGATGGTGTCTTGCCCGTCGCCTTTGCCGAACAGGTAAGTGTTGTTGCCAAGCCCACCATCAAGGAAGTCCACTCCCGTGCCGCCGTCGAGCGTGTCGTTGCCCATTTCGCCGTACAGGTAGTCGTTG
>JBEBKA010000047.1:0-21771 GCA_040079595.1 Gallionella sp. | reverse complement strand
CTGGGTCTCTACGTCGCATTAATTTTGCTGTCGTTTGAAATGCTGTATTTGGAGAGAAAATGGTGGCTATTCCCCATCAGCATCGCGCTCCTCGCCGCGCTCAATGTGGTTAACCTGTACACCTGTAGTGTTTTTCTGTTTTTGTATGTTGTCTTTCGGGTGTTTGGCGATGAAGCGGGAAACTTCAAGCAATTTAGCAAGCTGCTAGTCAGTATGGCATTGCTGGGTGCGCTGGGCATCCTCATCAGCAGCGTATTGTCTTTGCCTAATCTCATGCAAATGTTGGACAGCCCCAGGGTGTCGGGGGAAGCATCCTATGTAAATTCGCTAGCTTCTCTGCCTATGTTTGAACTGGGAAGTGGAAGCTACTTGTTGACATTGCTGATGCGTACTTTCTCCAGTGATCTGCTGGGAAATGGCAGTGCTTATACGGGATGGAGGAATTACTTGGAAGCACCGATGAGTTATTGCGGTTTGGTCACACTTCTGTTGATACCACAGCTATTTACTTTTTTGCGGGCGCGGCAACGTCTGGTGTACGGTACTATTCTGGGCATATTTATTTTCGCTGCAATTTTCCCGTGGTTCAGAAGGGGGTTTTGGCTATTTCAAGGCGATTATTTTCGAGATTATTCGTTATACACAGCCGTTATTTTTATACTATTTTCCGTATTCGCGTTAGATAGAATTATTAAAGGCGGAAAAGTTCATCTCATGGTTTTGATCGGCAGTTTGATTGTGCTGCTGACTTTACTTTACTTTCCGTATAGTCAGCAACATGAACGTAATGATGACGGCTTGCAGTTCTCAATCGATAGCGTCATTCAAAGCAAGGTAACGCTATTTTTAATTCTACTGACTTTGATCTTGGTGTTATTTTCCGTCAAAAGACTGCGGCAAACTATGCCTGTTTTTTTAATTGTCATGGTGATACTTGAACTGACCATTTTGGCTGACCATACGGTCAATCAACGTGATACTTTAACCACGGAAGAGTTGCATAAAAAAATTGGCTATAACGATTACTCAAATGAAGCCATTACTTTTATCAAGCAACGAGATAAAGATTTCTTTAGGCTGGAAAAAAACTATTGGTCATCACCGATAAAGTATTCGAGTTTTAATGATGCTAAGGTACAGCATTATTTTGGGAGTAGCTCCTATCACTCTTTTAACCAAATTAATTACATAAAATTTTTAAGCACAGCTGATGTATTGAACGCCAAAATTGAAGAGCAAACCAGATGGTCGCCTGGAGTGAAAAGACAACCTTTGTTGCAGTTATTGACGGGAGTCCGATACTTATTGTTCAAAGGGAATTGGAAAACCTCGCTTGGGATTAATTATTTTTCAGAAATTGCGAAGTTTGGCGACGTGGCGGTGTTGCAATTCCAATACGCGCTACCCATGGGAGTTTCTTATGACACTTACATCACACAAAGTGAATTTAACCAATTGGACAGTAATCGGAAACGTATTGCATTGTTAAAAGGCGTGATGGTTTCGGACGCATTCACGCCCCAAATACCCGCGACCATGAATGCACTCTCCAGAAATGATGTCGCGCCCAACGGCTACAGCCTTGATGAATTAACTCTGGACACGGACAAGTTAAAAGCCAACCCGCTGCACATCACGAGTTTTTCAAATAACCATATTGAGGGGGAGATTACTGTTGCCTCCCAACAGCTGCTATTTTTTAGCATTCCCTTTGATGTCGGATGGTCCGCACAGATTAATAATCAGAATGTAGAGATGGTGATGGTAGATGGTGGACTGAGCGCGGTTTTTGTTGAACCCGGAAAGAATGTGGTTGAATTGTACTATTTCCCACCTTTTGTGAAGATGGGGTTACTCCTCACGGTATTGGGGGTGTTGATCTTTTTGGGGCTACTACGGAGAAAGCAGCTCCTCGATTAAAGGCATTTCTAAAAATCCACATTTCATTCCAACTGATGCAGCAACAACTAGCCATTCGACTAGGCGACAGCTAAATCGATGGCTTTGCGGTCATGTGGGAGGATTTCTTATTGATATGTCAAACATATCCACTTAGGGGCAGGTGCGGCGTGGCAAAATTTTTTTCAGTGCCTTCCAGTTGGGCGAACTCTGAATTTTTAGAAGTATCCTTAAGATGATTTTTTGAAACGCAAAAATTTAGGAACGATTTAAGTGCTTGGTAAACAGTTTGTGCTTTTTATGCTGGTGGGAGGTTTTAACACGGTATTCGGGTACAGCCTTTTTGCTGTGCTGACCTGGTTCAATTTGCCTTACCCTATCGCCATTGGTTTGGCGACGCTGGGCGGGATAGCGTTGAATTTTCAAACAACAGGCCGCTTGGTGTTTGGCGGTGCGCCGTTATCGCGAGCCACTCGGTTCGTGGCAGTTTACGGTGTCGTTTATGTTTTGAATGTCGCGGGTGTCGCCGCAATGTTGGGTTTGGGTTTGGGTGTTTATATGGCGAATGCGGTAGTTATCATCCCCCTTGCTTTGGTCACTTATGTTCTTCAACGAAAATTTGTATTTCACACACTATGAAACATATAGCCGTCGTCACACCTTGTTACAACGAAGAGGATAATGTCGAAGCGGTGTATTCGCAAACACGCGCAGTGTTCGAGTCTATCCAAGGCGTGAGTTATGAGCATTTGTTCATTGATAATTACTCGACGGATCGAACGGTTCCCTTGTTGCGTGAATTGGCCGCAAAAGATCGCAACGTAAAAATCATCTTGAATTCCCGAAACTTTGGGCATATCCGTTCGCCGTATTACGGGCTGATGCAGGCGGGCGGGGATGCCGCGATTTTGTTGGTGGCGGATTTACAAGACCCCCCCGAACTGATGAAAGAATTTATCGGGCAGTGGATAGCGGGTGCGAAAATTGTGGTGGGCGTCAAACCAAGCTCCGCAGAGTCTGCGGTCATGTTTGCGGTTCGCCGTTTGTACTATCGCATGGTGACGCGTATTGCCGATGTGAAATTGATTCAGAATTTCACGGGCTTCGGTTTGTATGATCGCAAGGTGTTGGATGTGCTGCGTGAAATTGACGACCCTTATCCTTATTTTCGCGGGCTGATTTCCGAAGTGGGTTTTGATGTCGTGCAAATTCCCTACAACCAGCCGCGACGCGAACGGGGTGTTACCAAGAATAATTTTTATACGCTTTACGACATTGCCATGTTGGGCGTGACCTCGCATTCTCGTGTGCCATTGCGGCTTGCGACGATGCTGGGATTTTTGTTGTCAGGTTTGAGCTTGGTCGTTTCGCTGGCCTATTTGGTCGTTAAGCTGGTGTATTGGGACCAGCTTGCGCTGGGTACTGCCCCATTACTGATTGGATTATTTTTCTTTGCTTCAGTGCAATTGTTTTTTATTGGCTTGCTGGGCGAATACATTGGCGCAATTCTCACGCAGGTAAAAAAACGTCCGCTGGTGATCGAGCGCGAACGTATCAACTTTGAATCGCATGATGCTTAGTTATTTGGCATCGTGGTTGCGCAGTCATTTGACCTTGTTGGTCTTGTTGGCGGCGACGTTCTGTATTTATATTCTCAGTGCCACGCTGTATTATTTGCACGTGGTGCTTGAAACAGCCCGATGCAATGTATTTTTTGTAATCAGAAAAAACATTAAACCAGTCAAAATATTTAGTCTATTGTTGCTTACCACCACCGTAGTGAGTTGTGCCTCAATTATCAGTAATGCTCCTGCCATTGAGGCAAAGAAAGCGGTTAAAAACACTTCCTCATTAAGCGAAAAAAATGCCCGTCGCAGCAGCGAATGGAGACCTGAGACGTATGTCGTGCAAAAGGGCGATACGCTGTACAGCATCGCTTTCAATTATGGCTTTGGCTACCGCGAGCTGGCTGAATTAAACGGCATTAAAAATCCCAATGCAATTTCAGTTGGTCAAACCATACGGCTGTTCCCCAATAAACTTGCGACAACTGCTGCTGGCGAAGTTGTTGAAAAAAAAACAACTGAGCCACCCATTAAAGAGCAACCTAAATTAGTCAAATATCCCTACAGTGTCGCGGCGATGGCGTTGATTGATAAAGTTCAGCAAGCCCCTTATCCCGATACGATTGTTTTGCCCAATCCCGTACTAGCAGCGGTTATTCCGAACAGTAATACATCCGCAATGGCGGTAAAAGACACTGAGAAAATCCAACACGATGACGATACCGATGATGAAAAAGAAGAACCTGCGTTGGATTGGAGTATGCCAACACAAGGCAAAGTGATTGCGCAATTTTCCGAAGCTGCTAACCGCAAAGGCATCGACATCACAGGGAAGCTTGGTCAGCCTGTTTTAGCCAGTGCGGCAGGAAAAGTGGTGTACAGCGGCAGCGGGCTGCGCGGTTATGGCAAACTCATTATCATCAAACACAATGCCACTTACCTCAGTGCGTATGCGCACAACGATAAAATTTTGGTTAAGGAAGGGCAGAGTGTTACACGTGGACAAAAAATCGCCGCGATGGGCAGCACCGATGCTGATCAGGTTAAGCTTCATTTTGAAGTGCGCCGCTTGGGCAAGCCCGTTGACCCTGCAAAGTTCCTGTCACTGGCAAAATTAACAAAACAATGAGTAACGATAAGCTCAGCACCATTAACCATGACCGCGACAGCGCAAACCTGCGTTACGTTTACCCGGTTATTTCGCGCCGAGCAGGCGGCGTATCGGTGGGCATCAATCTCAATCCCAACAATGCTTGCAACTGGCGTTGTATCTACTGCCAAGTGCCTGAGCTCACGCGCGGCACAGCGCCACCGATTGATCTGGTCATGTTGGAATATGAGTTGCGCAATTTTCTCCAAGAGTTGCTGCATGGTGATTTCATGCAAACCCGCGTACCTGAAGGCTCAAGGCGTATCAATGACATTGCCTTATCGGGCAATGGAGAACCTACCAGCGCAACGGAGTTTGTTCAAGTCATCGAGATTATTGCCCGCGTGCGAAATGAAATGCGAGTGTCAGCAAACTTGAAAACCGTGCTAATCACCAATGGTAGTTTGCTGTTCCGAAGCACTGTTCAACAAGGTTTGCGCAACCTCGCACCACTCAATGGCGAAGTATGGTTCAAGCTAGATCGCGCCAGTTCAGAAGGAATGCAGCACATCAACGACACGCACAACAGCATGGAAAAAGTGCGTAGCAACCTCATCACCTCCATTGCGTGCTGCCCAACCTGGCTACAAACCTGCTGGTTCGCGGTGGACGGAATCCCTCCCTCACCTCAGGATGAAAATGACTACCTAGAATTTATTGCGTCGCTGTTGCGTGAAGGGCATCAACCACAAGGTGTGCTGCTCTACAGCTTGGCGCGCCCTTCGTTGCAGGCGGAGGCACCGCGCTTATCCGCCTTGCCAGAAACACAGTTGCAAGCGTTTGCCGAGCGTATTAGATTGCTTGGTTTATCCGTAACCGTGAGTGCTTAAAAGCAACAATGAGCGATCCGATTAAAAAGTCATTTGATCATCCGTTGTTCTGAATGTTAAGCAAACTCAATTCTGTGCAGCGCGAAGCGGCAACTTATCTCGATGGCCCGTTGTTGGTTCTGGCCGGAGCGGGTAGCGGCAAGACCCGCGTCATCACACATAAAATCGCCTATTTATTGGAGGAGCGCGGCTATTTGGCACGCAGCATTGCGGCGATCACCTTTACCAATAAAGCGGCGAATGAGATGCGCGAGCGGGTGGGTACTTTGCTGCAAGGTAAAAATACTAAAGGATTGATGGTCAGCACCTTTCATTCGTTGGGCATGAACATTTTGCGTGCGGAAGCAAACTTGCTCGGTTACAAAAAACAGTTTTCCATTTTTGATTCCAGCGATACATGGAAAATTTTTAGCGAGCTGACAAACTCCGGTGACAAGCAGGAGATACGCGAGCTACAGACACAAATATCAAATTGGAAATCGTCTTTCGTCACGCCTGATTTGGCAATGGAAAACGCTGATAATGATGAGACTAAAGTTCATGCGCGAATTTATACGCGCTATCAAGAAACGCTGCGGGCTTATCAAGCGGTGGACTTTGACGATCTGATTCACTTGCCGGTGGTGTTATTCAAGCAGCATTCCGAAGCCTTGTTACGCTGGCAACTGAAGATTCATTATCTGCTTATCGACGAATATCAGGACACCAATGATTGCCAGTATCAATTGACCAAATTATTGGCTGGGGAGCGTGCTGCGTTTACGGCGGTGGGAGACGATGATCAAGCGATTTACGCCTGGCGGGGGGCGAGTATTGAAAATTTGCACAATTTGCGTAACGATCACAGCAATTTGCGCGTTATCAAGTTGGAGCAGAATTATCGTTCCTCGCAGCGCATTCTTAAGGTGGCGAATCACCTCATCAATCACAACACTAAAGTGTTCGAGAAGAAACTGTGGAGCGACCACGGCATCGGTGACACTATCCGTGTTTACGCTGCACGCGATGATGAAAACGAGGCGGAAAGCGTGGTGATGAAGCTGATGGCACATAAGTTTGAGCATCGCACCAAGTATGCCGATTACGCGATTTTGTATCGTAGCAACCATTTGTCGCGTGCCTTTGAAGAACAATTGCGCGCGCAACATGTGCCTTACACCGTCAGTGGTGGCACCTCGTTTTTTGATCGTGCCGAAATCAAAGACATCATTTCTTACCTGCGCCTGATTGTAAATTCGGACGACGATCCCGCCTTCATTCGCGCCATTACTACACCCAAACGTGGCATCGGAAATGCCACGCTAGAAAAGCTCGGTAGCCATGCGGGATCACGCCAGATCAGTTTATTTGAAGCGGCTTTCGAGCCATCCATCCAGCAGCTACTATCAGCGCATCAATACGAAGATTTAATGACTTTTTGCAACTTCATCAATCGCATACAAGAGCGAGCCGATAAAGACCCGTGTGCCGAATTGCTCGATGAAATCTTGCGCGCCATCAATTACGAAGCTTGGTTATACGACACCCAAGAATCGCGTCAGGCGGAAGTGAAGTGGAAGAACGTGGAAGACTTTATCGGTTGGCTCAAGCGCAAAGCCGAGGCCGATGAAAAATCATTAAAGGAAATGGTGCAGACTATCGCACTCATCAACATGCTGGAAGGCAAGGATAAAGAGCAGGATGCGGTATCGCTATCCACTTTGCATGCCGCTAAAGGGCTGGAGTTCCCACATGTGTTCATCATAGGTGCGGAAGAAGACATCCTGCCGTTCCGTGACAGTGATGAAAAACAAATCGAGGAAGAACGCCGCCTCATGTACGTTGGCATCACCCGCGCCGAACGAAGCTTACAGATCAGCTACTGCAATCGACGCAAACGCGGCAAAGATTGGTTTGCCTGCGAGCCGAGCCGTTTCTTGGAGGAAATGCCCGAGGCGGAATTAACCTACGCAGGCGGTCATGCCGAGGCGGTGCAGGTGGTGACCAAAAACGAGGGCATGGATAAGCTGGCGAAGTTGAAGGCGTTGTTGAATAAGGAAGTGGTCGAGTGATTTCGCCAACTCAAAAAACATCCGTTCGTGGTGAGGTATCGAACCAGAACGAAAGCAGTACACCAACCGAACTCCGCCTAGCCGCACTCCATAATCTTGCAGAATGCGACCCCACGCGCAAAGCGCAAAGTGTGCGCGAGTTGGCAAAGCTGTCGGACTCAATCGAACTAGATGCCAACGCAATTTTAATCCCACAACAACTTATACCCGGTCGTCCACAACAGCCTGAACTGGTCGCCCCGCGCCTATTAAAGCACCGTTCGATGGTGACACCAGAAGGGCGTGCCACATTGATTCACGCCATGGCGCATATTGAGTTCAACGCCATCAATTTGGCGTTGGATGCGCTATGGCGTTTCCCCAATATGCCGCGCGCGTATTACACCGATTGGTTGATGGTGGCGGGGGAGGAGGCTCTCCATTTTTCATTGTTGGCGGAACATCTGCAAAACTTGGGCTACCAATACGGCGACTTCCCCGCGCACAACAGTTTGTGGGAAATGGCGGATAAAACTAAGCACGATATTTTGGCGCGTATCGCCTTAGTGCCGCGAACCATGGAAGCACGTGGGCTGGATGCCACCCCGCAAGTGCGCGCCAAGCTTGCCCAAGCGGGCGACATGGCTGCTGCTGCGATAATGGATAGAATCTTGACCGATGAAATTGGTCACGTCTTGGTCGGTAACCGTTGGTACGCCTACCTTTGCCAACAGCGCGGCTTAGAGGCTATCGCTACCTATCGTCAACTTGCCACTCAATATGCCGCCCCCGTGTTGCGCAAACCCTTTAATTTGGCAGCACGTAAAGCAGCGGGGTTTAGTGAGGCGGAGTTGGAGGCGTTAGGCGGGCAGTAACACATGCCTCACTTAAGAGCAGAAAAACGTATATGTGTTATACGCATCCCAACTGCAAGCCTAAATTCAACGGCACTACTAGGAAAAAAGCCCTGTCGTCATTGGCAGGGCTTTTTGTTGATATGCCCCAATTAACGAGCAGCACGCAACGCTGCAATACGTTCATCCAACGGCGGATGAGTCATAAACAATTTGCCCATCGCGCTGCCGCCAGAGATACCCGATGCCGCCATTTGCTTGGGCAATGAGGCTTGCTCGTGATTCATTTTCAATCGCTCTAACGCAGAAATCATTTTTTCACGGCCCGCCAAACTCGCACCGCCTGCATCGGCACGGAATTCACGCTGACGTGAAAACCACATGACGATGATGCTCGCCAAGATGCCCAATACCATTTGCGCAGCGATTTCAGTGACGAAAGCACCGATGCCTGGTCCATTGCGACCATCATTTTTAAGGATCACGCGGTCAACGAAGTGACCAATAATTTTGGAAAAAAACACTACGAAGGTGTTCACCACGCCTTGAATTAAAGCCAATGTGACCATATCGCCGTTCGCCACGTGGCTTATTTCATGCGCGAGTACCGCCTCGACCTCATCTTTGCTCATGTTGTCCAACAAACCACGGCTCACTGCCACCAGCGCGTTATTGCGATTCCAACCCGTGGCAAACGCGTTCACATCAGGTGCTTCGTAAATCGCCACTTCCGGCATTCCGATTCCTGCGGATAAGGCTTGGCGTTTGACTGTATCCACTAACCAACGTGATGTCGGGTCAGATGGATTTTCAATTACCTGCGCCCCCACCATGCGCTTTGCCGACCATTTGGACATAAACAAGGAAATAATCGAACCCGCGAAGCCAATAACTACAGACATGACCAACAGATTGCTAAAGTTGATGCTGCCGCTTTCGTTCAACATGCGATCTACGCCGAGCAAGCGCAGGGTCACGCTAATAACTACCATCACTGCCAAGTTAGTCAAAATAAACAAAAAAATTCGTTTCATACTAGTATCTCCAAGATCAATAATGCGGCGCACAGTTTACCGCGTTTGAACGATGTGGGGTTTAGCTCGGACGATTTCAAGTACGACTGCGTCAGTGATAAACTGTGCAGTAATTTGATAACAAAATTAGGATAGTATCTTGCAAGATTTACTCAACCACCCCGCCGTACAAGCTGGCTTCGCACCGTTTCTAATTGCCTTAATCATCAGCGAATTATTTCTGCGCATTCGCTTGAGCGGTCTGGCAATTATCGCGGGTTTTGCTGCCACCGTTTATCTGGTCAGTGATTTTGGCATTGAACCACTCACTGCCACGCGCAAAATCATTTGGTTGGGAATAGGCAGTGCAGCTTTGGGTCTAGCTTTTGGATCATCTATATCTAACTGGCGCAGTTGGCTGCTGATTGCTTTAAGTGCTGCCGCTGCTAATTGGACGTTGTGGCGCATCTTGGAGCAGCAGGAGTTGAATATGATGTTGCAATGGGGTGCTGCCTGCGGGGCTTACGTAGCCATTTTAGTCTGGGGTATGGATAAACTTTTAGAGAAAGAAACCTTGCGTGTCTCCTGTGCAGCTACTGCTTTGGGTATTGGTACGGGTGGCGCCGCGTTAATCGGCGCATCGGCATTACTCGGTCAATTTGGTCTCGCGGTAGGTTCAGCCGCTGCCGCACCTTTGATTATTAAATTCATCAGCAATCAACCCCTACCCACGGGGCGCATGTTCACGCTGCCTATCGCCCTGATTGCGGGATTAACAGGTTGTGTGGCGGTACTCAGTGCGACTGTGCCGTGGTACGCGCTGGCGATTTTGGCAGGTATTCCCATCACAGCATGGTTAATGCCCTTGCCCAAACACCCCATCCGCATCCAAATTTTATTGCTCACCTTCGTCACATTTGTTTTTGTTGCAAGCGCAATTTATGTGACGTGGCGCGTTGCAGGTGATGTGCCACTGTAACTAGAAAAAACTGCAACCCGCTCTTTACAGCAACCATAACGATTGCTATATTGCATCAATCAAACATCTGTTTGATTTTCAACTACCTCAAGGAGTCATCATGCTTAAATCTCTATTCGCTCTTGGTATTGCGCTTCCCCTCACTGCTTTTGCTGCTGATAGCTACACGGTTGATTCTACTCACACATACCCGCATTTCAGCATCAGCCATCTCGGCTTTTCAACTATGCAAGGTCGCTTTGACGACACCAGCGGCAAGATCACGTTAGATCGTGCTGCAAAATCTGGCTCAGTCGAAATCACGATTAAAACAGCCTCCGTCAGTACAGGCTTCGCCAAGCGTGACGACCACCTGAAGTCTCCCGACTTTTTTAATGCGGCAGAGTTTCCGTCTATCACTTACAAATCTACCGCTATGCGTTTCAAGGGTGATATCCCTTCAAGCGTAGATGGCAACTTGACGCTCTCTGGCGTAACCAAGCCAGTGACCTTAACCATCGACGCATTCAATTGCGGCACACACCCGATGAACAAAAAAGAAGTATGTGGCGCAGCGGCGAGTACACAAATAAAACGCTCTGATTTTGGCGTTAAATATGGCTTGCCAGGCGTTGGTGATGATGTGAAATTGGTATTTGAGATCGAAGCTGTTAAAAACTAATTTTGCTTCAACAATAAAAAAGGCAGCCCGATCAGGCTGCCTTTTTTATTGGCAACGATCAATCAAGGCGTACGTACTGGATCAGTCACAAAACCTATTCTGGTCATGCCTGCTTTTGCTGCACTCGCCATCACTTTTGCCACCAACTCGTAACGCGCTTGGCTATCGGCTCTGATGTGCAACTCCGGTTGAGGTTGTTTTTTGGCTTCGATAGCAAATCGTGCGGGTAAAGAATCCAACTCAACTTGTTCGCCGCTCCAATAAAAGCTGCCATCTTCGCGGATGCCAAATTCGATATGATCGGGCTTGGTGATATTCACGTTGCTCGATGCCTTGGGCAAATCAATTTTCACCGCGTTGGTTAACAGCGGCGCGGTGATGATAAACACCACCAATAACACCAGCATCACATCCACCAGCGGCACGACGTTGATTTCCGCCATCGGTCCTTGGTGGCGACGTGAATCAAAACTCCCCATTGCCATAATTATTCCCCTACAAAAATTGTTTAAGCCTTCTTGTCGCCCACTGTCAGCAACGCGTATAAATCATGTGCGAAACTATCCAGCTTCGCCAGCCACAGCCGATTACGGCGGGTGAATGAGTTGTAAGCCAACACGGCGGGAATCGCCACTGCCAGCCCCACGGCGGTCATAATTAACGCTTCACCCACCGGCCCCGCCACCTTATCCAGCGTGCCTTGCCCGCTCATGCCGATTTGCACCAACGCGTGGTAGATGCCCCACACCGTGCCGAACAATCCCACGAAAGGCGCGGCTGATCCTGCCGATGCCAGCACGGTCAAACCATATTCCACCTTGGTCGATTCTTGGTCGATACCGTTGCGCAACACGCGAGTTAAATACTCCGACATGCCGCCTGCCGCCAAGAGCTTTTCCACCCCGCTTTGATTGCCCGCCTTCACCGCTAGTGCTTGGCGTGCCAAATCGGAAAAGGCATTGTCGTCTCCACTATCGCTCAGGGTTTTTTGCATGTCTTGAAGCGAGTTTGCTTCCCAGAATTTTTTCAAAAATGTTTCGGCGCGCTTGCGTGCACTGGCATTGGAAACGGCCTTGGTCACGATCAGATACCAACTCGCCACCGACAACAACAACAACAATGCCAACACACCCAAACCAACCGCATCCGTCTGCGCAATAAAATGTGCGAAACCCAAACCGTTTTCCATCGTATTTTTCCTTTGATTAAAATTACTCTGATTCCGACAAACTAAAATTAAACGATTGCAGCGCAGTGGCAGTCACCGCCACGCCCTTTTGCATCGCTGGCTTGCAACGCCAGGTTTTCACCGCCGCCAATGCGGCATCATCCAGGCGCGCAAAGCCGGAAGATTTTTTAACGGTGGCATTCGACACCTTACCTTCTTCACTCAGCTCCACGCGCAATATCGCCTTACCCTGCTCGTTCAGTCGCTTGGATGCCAGCGGATAATAAGGAACGGTGCGGTTGGTACACATCACCGCCAACTCATTGGACAACATTTCAGGCTCGGACGGCAAGGTGATTTGTGGCACAGGCGTTACGGGTGGCGCAGTCACGACTGGCTCAGGTGGCGGCACATAAACAGCAGGCTCGCTAGGCGACACCGTAGGTATTTCCACTGCCAGTTGCACTGGCTGAGGCGGAGGAGGCTCAATGGGACGCGGCTTGGGCGGCTCAGGCTCTGGCGGCTTGGGTAGTTCGGGCGCGGGTGGATTGATAAAATTTACCATCAACGCGACAGCTTCATCGGGAGTGGGAATGATTTTATAACGCCACAAGCCATACAAGCCTACGCCATGTAGTACCAACACAAATGCCAAGCCGATTAACTGCTCTTGTTTTAGTCTAGGAAAAATCAGCAAGTCCTTAAACCCAGAAAGTTGCTGGCAACTGGAATGCGACGCAGCACCCAACGTTCAAGCAACCAAACAATAATCATCGTGATGCCAAGGAACGGCAACAGCACGCCCAAGACAACCAAGGTAACCATCAACCCGTAGGCAAATTTCGGCACAGCGTGACTAGGATTCGGCGCACCCAGCGTGCCAGGCGAACGTCGCCGCCACCACAGCACTACCGCACTCGCCATCATCAACAGCAAACCCAATGCGGTGACCACACCCAAGAGTTGATTAAACCAACCAAATAATTGACCTTCATGTATGGCGATGCCGTACCCGATGATGCGGTCTAGCAAAGGTTTGTCCGCGAAATTTTTCCTGGACTTAATTTCACCCGTGGCGGCATCCAGCGTCAGGTTAACGCGCAAGGGTCGGTTTTGCGCATCCGAGCGAGCCGTCCAATCTTTTGCAGCACCTCCACCCGCCCAACTTGGCATTTTTTTGGAGGGTGGTGAAATCAGCACAGGTGATGCCAAGTTCAACGGCTGCACAGTAGCGATCAAACGATCCAACGGACTGTAATCAACCGCTGGCTTAGAGGATGGCATGGCAGGAGCGTGGCTGTGATCGTGATTTGCATGGGAGTGGCTATGATCCGCATGTTCATCGCCAGCTGTCTTGTCTTCAGCAGCGGGCGTATTCATCAACTTCCTGTCTGCCAATTCGGACGAGCGTCCCGTTGTCCAATCCTGCTGCACTTTTTGAACTACCCCGATTTGGCGCACTTCTTTCAACAATCCGCCCCAGGATTTTGCCCAAGGCAAACCCGAAATCAGCAAAAACAAGACAAAGAACGAAATCCACAAACCTGTCACAGCATGAAGGTCGCGCCAGAATACGCGCTGACCTCGACCAAAGCGAGGAAACACAATGCCTGCCAAACTGCCAGCATTGCGCGGCCACCACAAATACAAGCCCGTGATAAACATCACAATCGCCCAGGATGCTGCCAACTCGACGATGTTTGAGCCGCGATCCCCCAGCAATAATTCACCATGAATGCGATGTACCACCTTCATCAACTGCCAGTCCACATCCTCCTGCTTGAGTATCTGCAAGGTTTCGGGATGCACATACACCACGCGCTTTTCTTCGCCGCTGCCCACGTAGATACGCACCGCCGATTGCGGCGATTCTGGCAACTCATATGAATTGAACTTGGAGTCAGGCACAGCCGCCAGAGCCGCCAGAACGTGTTCTTCGGCGGTGGCTCGATTGCCTGTCACCTCAAGGTTATTAAACGGCTGATTGAAATTCGCCTCGACCTGCGGTTTGAACAAATAAATCGCACCCGTGATGGTGAGGATCAGAATGAATGGAATGCAGAACAAGCCCGCATAAAAATGCCAACGCCAGACTGCACCATAGCCAGGCCAGCCGCGCTTTGCATCGTTATCTAAAGGTTCAACAGTTGAATTCATTTAACCACCTCATTGTATCGTTCTATCGATATTCTTAACTCTAAAATTTCGTCATTGCGAGCGTAGCGAAGCAATCTAGTGCAGGCTGTGATGGTCGCTAAACCTCTGGATTGCTTCGCTACGCTCGCAATGACACGCTTCAAACAATATCGGCATACAAATCATTCCACTCCGGGTTGATAGAGTCTATCAATCGTAATTTCTTTCCCTTGATCCAGCCTTGAGCTGCTTCTCGCGCGCAATAGCTGCGTCCATCGACTCCGCCACTTCGTAATACACCAGCGTATGCACGCCGTAAATGCGAGTAAAACCTTCCACTAAGTCGTTCTTATGCTTCCACACCCGCTTAACAAGATTGGACGTTACACCAACATAAAGCCGTCCCGTTACGCTGACTGGCTAGAATATAAATCGCAGGCAACTTCTCCATGTTCTCCCAGCCCCGTCATTGCGAGGAGCGTAGCGACGTGGCAAACCAGTACGCAAGCTAACCACAAAAAACCTCTGGATTGCTTCGCTACGCTCGCAATGACAGCTATTGCTGAATCAATAAGTGTACTTCACATCCGCAAAGTAAGTGCGTTGTGGGAATGGATGGAACAACCAGTATCTGCGGTTGTTCAAGTTATCAATGCCGACT
Source organism: Gallionella sp. (assembly GCA_040079595.1). GTDB lineage: Bacteria > Pseudomonadota > Gammaproteobacteria > Burkholderiales > Gallionellaceae > Gallionella. Next base: position 6,825 of record JBEBKA010000047.1, on the reverse strand, counting down.
GCCGCGTTCCAGTGCTGGTCAATTTTGTAATTGGCGCGCGCATCCATAACAAAGTAGGAATCAAACCCCTGATAGGTGCTGGTAACCGTGTCGGTATTATCGAGCGTTGTCCACAATCGACCACTGTATTGACCCGCCAGCGTGAGTGCGAGCTTGTCATTGGGGCGATAGGTGGCGACCAGTTTGGCGCGCCAATCCGGGATGTTGGGCGTGCGTTTTCCCGACACATTAACCAGCGCGCTGCCCACACGGAAGGTGTTATCTGCCACGATTTCGGAATCCACTTGCGTGATGCTGCCGGACAATTCCAAACCACGAACAAACACATCTTCCCGCTGTGCCACGACTTCTACCCCCATCGAGCGAACCTTATCCACATTCGTCACGGAATTGCCATACGTCGCGGGGGCTAACAGGTTTCGTTGTGAAATCAACGCATCGCTCAAATCTTCTCTGAAGAGCGATACACGCAGCTTGCTTTTTTCAGCTGATCGCTCAAATGCCAGCTCGGTGGAAACCGCGTTTTCAGGACGTAAATTCGGATTCGGTGTGGTGATCGTTGTGCCTGTGGTCACCGCCTGATACAGCTCACCCACTGTAGGGAAGCGGCTCGCCACACCCATTGATCCCGTAATCATCCACTGATCTGAAGCTGCCCAAGCCAGCGATGCCTTAGGCGAGAATTTATTGGTGGAAAGTCCCGGCTGGGTCACATCGGAAGCGGGAGACAATGAATAGTTTCGCCCATCAAACGCGCGCCAAATTTCGTAACGTCCGCCAAGTGTTGCTTTCATATCTGGCGCAACTTCTATCACGTCCTGCAACCAGACTGCGTTCGTTTGTGTTTTGCCCAGCGACTCCGTTGACACCACACCGGTATCTTCGCTCACCCAGTCAGTGGTGACGTTGTATTTGGTATTCCTCAATTTTGCCTGATCGCGATGCGCGCCAAAGCTGAACAAATGCGTACCCGTTATGCCTTCAGGTCGCCACATGCCTTTAACATCGAGTGTGTTCCAGCCCGTGCCGTCCATTTTGGTATTCGTCCCCGCACCCGTACCTGAGAGCGCGCTGGATATATCCTTGGGCGCATGTTGATTGTCGTGACCAAAATCATAAACACTCGCGACAGCCTCCCAATCCCAAGTACCTTGGGTATTGGATTTCATGGCGACGCTTTGCATCAGATGGTTTTCCTTGAACTTATACATCCCGCCAGAGAGTGACGTAGCTGTTACCTGGTAAACATCCGCACCAATTTGTAGCCCGCTGTTGGCGGCTGGATAAGCAGGGTTGCCCGCAGCATCGGTCAAGTAGCTTTGCATTTTTGAATCGACATCATTCTGAAACACCCCGACGGTGTACGTCCCGCTCAGGGTCGGCGTGAAATCAAATCCCAGTTTAACTTTCAGGTTGTCCTGAGATTTATTTTCTATCCCGCCCGCGCCAACAATTGCTATCGGGGCACCAAATTTATCCGTCCCAGCATACCCTCCGCCCAAACTGGGTGTGGCGGGTTGAGTGGTTGATTTAGCGGCAGTGGCAATTGAAATCGGCTGTGTTTTGCCATGCAGATGATTGCCACTCAACCACCACGAAAATCGTCCATTGCGGTTACCCAGCGTTGCACTCAACTGGTTGGACGCATAATTGCCCGATGTGCCGTACCAAGAGGCATTTTGCAATGCGGTCAGCATTTTTACACTGGCTTCAAATTTTTGTGGCATACGGGTGGTCATCTCCACCACCGCGCCGATTGAGTTGCCCGCATAGGCCGCAGAAAAAGGTCCGTACATAATATCCACACGCTCGATTTCTTCGGGTGCAACCATGCCCCAACGCGGTGAAGCACTGCCGTTGTTGCTGCCTATCAGTGCCGAAAGCAACACGCCATCCGCAAAAATTAAGCTGCGTGCGCTTTGACCCAACCCCGAAGTGCGTGTTGCAATCGGCGCGTAAGTGTCACCGATATGGCGTTTGCGCACCATCACGCTGGGCAGGTATTTCACCGCGTCTTCGGTGTTCACCACATTGATGGTGTCCGCCATTTTTTGTTGCGTCACACTTTCGGTGGTCACGGGCAATTGTTTTTTTGTCGCCACGGAGCGGCTACCCGTGATATTCATGGTGGGCAATTCCACCTCGTTCGCTGTCGACAGAGTTGTATCCGCATCGCTTGCCGCAAATGCGGCATTGGCGATGCTCATGTAAATACAGCTCAACGCAAATAATTTCCCGCCATTCATCCACTGCTTTTTCATAACCTTCTCTCCTGAGTTTTATATACTTAATAGTCGTACTTCACACTTGCATAGTAAGTGCGTTGCGGGTAGGGGTTGGGATTGACGTAATACTTGAAATCGCCCAAGTTATTGATGCCCAGTGCAGCCATCCATTGCTTGGTGATCCTGTAATTAACTTTGGCATCAAACACGCTGTAATGGCTGACTGCGCCATACACATCCGGGTTCGGGTCGGTGTATTGCAGCGTGGTGGTATTGATGAGCGAATTGTGTTGGCGACCGCTGAAACGATAGCTCAAGGTGTATGCCAACTTGTCAGAGGGGCGATACGTTCCCACCAGCGTAGCGCGCCAATCGGGGATGCGCGGTTGGTCTGAACCCACCAGTTTTGGCTGTTTAGCATTGTCTGTGATGACCGAATTGGCAAACGTCACGCTTCCGGAAAAATCGAAGCCGCTCACCCACAAGTCATTCAACTCCAGTGCTGTTTCAAAACCGAAGGTATTCACCTTATCCACGTTCTGCACGCTGGTTATCGTATGGTTGGCAAAACCCAAGGCTGGCAAGGTGGTGCTATCAGTCTGGTTGATCAGCGCGTCATATTTATTTTCGCCAAACAATGAAGTGCGCAGCACGCCCTTGGCTAAAAACTTTTCCGCCGTCAATTCCCAGGAATTCGCCGATTCCGGTTTTAGATTGGCATCGTTTCTGATCGTGCTGTAGGGTGCGGGTAAAGCTGCTCTTTGCACGCTGGTCAACGCCACGTTGTTATTGGCTATCGAAAGATTGGCGAATAGTTCGTTCACCGTTGGGAATCGTGTGCCCACGCCATATGAGGCGCGCAATGCCATATCTGGCCTCGCCTGATAAGAGAGTGACAGTTTGGGGGAGAACGCATCTACGCTACTGTTTGGATACGTGACATTTGATCCAGAAAAGTTACTCCCTTCGGAAGCCTTCCAACTTTCCATGCGTACACCCGCAACCATCTTCACCGACGGTGCGAGCTGGATGGCATCCTGAATGTATTGAGCTGTGGTTTCGGTTTTCCCTCTTGAGTTGCTGCTCAACGTACTCGCCGCACTCGTCAACCAATTTTGTCCACTAACGAGATTGTAGGTATCGGTTTTCAACTTGTAGCTATCGGTGTGATAACCAAAACTGATTTGGTGCATCCCGTTACGATTTCCGCTGGGTCGCCAATCGGCACGCAAATCGATATTGTGCCATCCTGTTCCATCCGCAAGGGCAATTGTCCCTTCCGTTGCATTGGCACTCGGTGTAGTGCCTGCATTGCCCGATGAAGAACGGGTTTCATCTTTATTCTGGTTAAACAGGCTGGCCGTCACTTCCCAATCCCACTTGCCCCCCGTGTCTGACTTGAGCGACAGCCCGTGCATGTAATGCACACTCTCGCCCCGTTGATTGGGAGGTGCAGTTACTTTGTAAGCGACACCATTGATCGAGACATATTTGTAAGGATCGGCTGCCGTTGTGTTCGACCCGTAAATCACATTACCTGCTGCATCACGCAAATAACTTTCGCCCGTTTTATCGGAAGTGTTTTGCCAAATACCCAAGGTATAACTGGCGCGCACGGCGGGGGTAACATCGTAGGCCACTTTGATTTTGCCATTGTCCTGCACGGCATGGTCTGCACCCGATGCGGCAACAATAATTCGCGCTTTATTGGCGGTATCGATATCGTTAATCGCACCCGTAACAACGGTGGTATTGCCGGGTGTTGGCACGGGATCAGTGCCAGTCGGATTGCCTGTAGCAACAAACGTCATCGGATGCCCGTGGTTATCCAGATGGTCGCCATTCAACCACCACGACCATTTACCCGATTTATTGCCGATGGCGGCAGAGCCATGCACGCCTGTGTAGTTTTTGTCCGTGGCATATTCCTTGAAACGCTCACCGAATATGTCCAGCTTCGCATGTGCTTCAAATTTGTTCGGCATATGCGTGGACATATTCACCACCCCACCCGCCGAGTTACCCGGATACAGCGCGGAAAACGGACCATACATCACATCAACGCGGTCGATTTCGTTCGGCGACACCATGCCCCAGCGTGGCGCGGTACTAAAACTGTTATTGAGGAAATTTGAGAGCAGCAAACCATCGGAATAGACCGTCGTTTGTGCGCTGGAAGTAGAGCTGTTCACCCGCATCACCAAAATACCATTCACGTCACCAATGTAACGTTCACGCACATGCACACTAGGCAAATACTGGAGCGCGCCCGCCGAAGTCACTGTATTGATATTTTCCTCGATTTGTTTGGCTGTTACACCCGCAGTGGTATTCGGCGCATTGACTGGCACAGCAGGCTTTTCGCCTTTGATGATCATTTCATCCAACTGCACTTCTACAGCACTGCTGCTGTCATCTGCTGCATAAGCCGCATTTATCACGCTGACAAATAAACAACTCAAAGTAAATAGTTTTTTCCCGCTAAACGACTTCGCCATCCCAACCTCTCCTCTCGTTTTTGTATATTCAGAATTTGTAAAACGGTTGGATGCTAGCAATAAAATTTCAGCTTGAACATGTGACATATTGTCGCACCCCGATTAAATAAGGCTTGCGGGGCGGGATCAGTCAAAATTAGGTGTTGATATAGTAAAGAAGATGTGTAGGAGCGGCTTTAGCCGCTCCTACAAAAATGCTTGGAACAATGGATTGTCAGAAACACCCTCGGCAATTAGAGAGAATCAGAACCGCCCTTCGAGGGTAAATTGCAAGGTGCGTGGGCTGACATCTGTGGTATTCAACTGCCAAGTATTTCCCGTTGAGGTGAAAGTGGTTTGTCGGATGGTTTTCGGCGCGAGCAAGTTTTGCGCATTGATTCTGAGGTTAAATTGATCCGTGAGTTTATACAGCCAAAATGCATCCAGCGTGGTTTTAGCTTGGGTGACCACACGTTGTTCGTTGGGAATTTCCGTTGCACTTCTCCCCGACAATTGCAGCGATATGCCGTAGCTGGATTTGATTTTTGGTAAGCTGGCATCCACGCCAGATGAGAGTGCGTATCTCGGTGTATCGCGTGCCATGCGGGTGATGCCGAGGCGCGTATCGTTCACATCGGCGTTCGGCAGGGTCAAGTGTGCTTTGACGGTTGCACCTTCCCACCCCCAGCTGTCGGTTTTTATTTTTCCGTCCAGTTCAAATCCCCAATGCAAGGATTTTCCCTCGTTGTACGGGCGATCTACCCAGCGCAGCCCTTCCAGTTGCACGCGTCGCTCGGTGAAATCTTGTGTAGCACGCACATATAAATTGGCACTGAGCAATCCCGCATCTGCATCCAAATAGCGTTCAACCACCGCTTCGAAATTCAGGCTGCGTTCCGGTAACAGATTCGTGTTACCGCGCCTATCGGCTTCCACGGGCGTATTGGTGGCAATGCTGGGAGAAATCGCATCGCTGATTTCATTCAGCCTAGGCATTTTAAGTCCCGTACCCAATGAGGAACGCAGCAGCCATTTTTCTGCGGGTTCATAGCGTACTGCCACCGAGGGCATCAATCGACCATGCTGCCGCGAGACCGTTGCGGAATCTAGGGCGATCAATTCACCGCGCAGCCCGTAAGTAAAGGTGAGTTTGGGTTGTACCGTCCAATCGTCCTGCACCCAAGCAATGCTCTGTTGCTCCTTGGATTGATAAGTGGCGACTACATTAAAGTTGCCCGCAAAGTTTTGATTGTCTGTGCGACGAAATCGGATGTGTTCCAACCCGACTGCGAAGAGATGATCCCCGACAGGCTTGTCCAAACGCAACGCGGTATTCCACTCAGTTTCGTTGCTCGTGGAATTATCTGTAGAAGTGGTCAATACGTTAAGTGCGTCGAGTGCGTTGCGCGTTACATCTGCGGTGCTTTTACCTTGGCTAATCGCGGCGCGTGCGGTGAGTTTTGCATCGTCGACATTCTTTTCGCCATCGGCACGCAAGCGCAACATACGGCGGTGACTTTCTTCACGGCTGCTGCGGCTACCGTTCGCCACCAAATTATTGCTGGTTGCAGGGTTGGCGATCATCTGTGTCATATCGCTATTGCGCTTGCCTAGCCCGTCAAAAAAGGTAGGCAAAATAGCCAAACGATCACTACCATTTTTCCAATTCAAACGCGGCGACACCACAAATTCACGGAAGGTAAACGCGCCCTGCTCGCGCTCTTTTTGCCACAAGGTGCGTGTTCCTGCTGTGGAGTCTTGACGCTCGGTTTCAGCCTGAGTGGGGCTGCGCCAAAGGTTCAATGTCACGGGCAGCGACCAGCCGAAATCACCCTCCCCACCATTTTCCGTCCAATTAAATTGCGCATTCGGTTTGCTGTCGCGCAAGCCTAGCCCTAGCTTCAGCGTAGTGGAACGTTTGGGTAGTGCTTTTTTCATCACCAAATTAACGGTCACGGAAGATGACCCACCGAACTCCGCCGATGCGCCGCGCAAAATTTCCACTCGCTCCAAATCCCCGACGGGCAACCTTCCCACAATTCCTGTTGCAATGCGCGAACCGCCAGCCGAACGCTCGCCATCCACCAAAATCTGCACCGAATCACGCGACATACCACGCGCTC
>JBEBKA010000046.1:0-21969 GCA_040079595.1 Gallionella sp. | reverse complement strand
TCATGTTCGACTTAGCCTCGACCTGCTCAAAGAAACCCCCGATGTACACGCCGATGTGTTGCAAGGTATCGCGCAGCACCATGAACGGGAAAACGGCAGTGGCTACCCCGCAGGATTGTCCAAAGATGAGATCAGTTTGTTCGGCAAAATGGCGGCTCTTACCGATGCCTTTGCCGCGCTGACCAATCCCCGCTCTTACGCTAGAACCGTACCCGCTTATGAGGCACTGCAATCGTTAAGCAATTTCAATGAGGGGCTTTATCAGTCCGCCATGGTTGAGCAATTTATCCAGGCTATTGGCGTGTTTCCTGTTGGCACCATGGTGGAGCTATCCACGGGTGAGGCCGCCATTGTGGTAGGGCACAGCAAAGTACGTCGACTCAAGCCCCGCGTATTGATTATCAGCGATGCCAACAAACGTCCGGCACTACAGCCCACTAGCCTAGATTTGATGTATCAATCGGTTGAGGTAGGTGAAAATCCCATTACGATTCAGCGCGGCTTACCCACGGGTGCGTTTGGCTTAGATGCCCGTGAATACTTTTTGTAATCCCACACACTCACATAAACCATGTCGCAACATCTGTTAAGCCATTCGAAACTTATTGCGTTTTTGCAGCAGCAGTTCAATTCGCACTCGACCAAATCCATGGCGGTGCTGATGATTGAATTGCACCGAACTGATCGATTGGAAGTGGTGACGGGGCGCATTTCTTCACAATCTATCCAGCAATATATTGATGATCGACTCGGTACGTTATTGCGCGATGCGGATCGTTTCGCACATGTTGGTGATGAACAAATTTTATTGGCCTTGCCTAATCTCGCCAACAAAGATCACAGTGTCCTTGCTGCAATTAAAATTATCGCCGAGCTGAAAAAGCCCGTTATCATGGGTGCGTATTCCATCCAGCTGCGCCCGTACATTGGCATTGCCAACTTCCCTGATACCGCGCGCAATAGCAATCAGTTACTCATGTATGCGGACATCGCGTTAAAAGCTGCCGCCACTAACGAGAACGGATTTTACGTTTACGAAGCACAGGGGGCAGTCGAACCCAAAGCGTATGTTGGTTTAGAAATTGAATTGGGCAAAGCGATCAAAGCCAATGAGTTGCGGGTGAATTTTCAACCTAAGATGGACATCAAAACAGGCAGCTGCATTTCTGCCGAAGCACTGGTGCGCTGGACTGCGCCATGGGGCGAAGAAGTAAATCCTAGTTTGCTGGTGGATACGGCCGAGGACACGGGGCTGATTAACCCGCTCACTTTGTGGATACTCAATACCGCCCTGCGTCATGCCGCCAATTTTGCCAAGGCAGGGGCAAATATCGGCATCAGCGTCAACTTGCCACCCAAAGTTTTGGAGGATGAGGAGCTGCCGCAAATCATCCAGCAGACCCTCAGTATTTGGAACATTCCTGCCAAAAATCTCACGCTTGAGGTGACGGAAAGCTCGATGATTAAAAACATCGAACCCGCCATTACCATGTTGACCAAACTCCGCGCGCTTGGAATCAATCTATCTATTGACGATTTTGGCACGGGCTATTCCTCGCTGGCGTATCTCAAACGCCTGCCCGTACAAGAACTCAAAATTGACAGGCTATTTATCAGTAATCTGAAAACGGATACGGGTGACCAAAAATTGGTGCGCTCCATTATTGACCTGGCGCACAACTTTGACTTGACCACCGTGGCTGAAGGCGTTGAAGACCAGGCAACGTTCGATTTGCTCAAAGCGTTTGGTTGCGACATTGCCCAAGGATTTTTATTTAGCAAAGCCTTGCCTGAAGAAGCTTTTATTGACTGGTTTAGAGCGCATGGCTAATTAAACTTATAAATACTATAATTCCAATCCCTACCAAGTTAGTAGGCTACCTCAACCGTATCATCGTCAATCTTCCCCAACCTAAAGGAACAATCACCATGGCAAATCCACTCGATTCATTAGTAGGCACGGTCATTTCAGGACTCGTGTTAACCGTCGTGTTAGTTAGCATTGCTAGCGCGCTGGCTTAAATTTTAATTCCAAGGAGATAATAAATGGATTACGTACCCGCAATAATGCGTTGGATTCACCTAATGGCAGGCGTGATGTGGATCGGCCTGCTGTACTACTTTAACTTTGTGCAAGTTGCCGCACTCAAAGCCGCTGCCGCAGACAGCACGGCCGCAGGCATCACCAAGCACGTTGCGCCACGCGCTTTGTTCTATTTCCGCTGGGCTTCGCTGGTTACTTGGCTGGCTGGAGCAGGCTTGCTCGGCGGTAATTTTGTCGCGGCGTTTACTTTGCAAACCGGCTTCACCGCGATTGGTATCGGTGCATGGCTAGGTACGATCATGCTGCTGAACGTGTGGGGTTTGATTTGGCCGAACCAGAAGAAAATCCTAGGTATCAAGCCTGCTACCGACGAAGAAAAAGTTAAAGCACGCCGCATCGCTTTCTTGGCTTCACGTACCAACACCATGCTTTCAATACCCATGTTGTTTTTCATGGCAGCAGGCGCACACCAAGCAATCTACGGGATTTAATTTCCCGTATCAGCTTCATCCTGTTCCAAACAAAAACCCCGCCATCAGGCGGGGTTTTTGTTTTAGGGCAATGAACTTATCACTCTACCGTCACAGACTTTGCCAAATTACGTGGCTTGTCCACATCCGTGCCTTTTTGCAGTGCCACGTAATACGCCAGCAACTGTAATGGAATCGTATGCAAAATGGGGCTTAAATAACCTGCGTGTTCGGGCATGTGCATGATGTGGATGCCTTCAGCTTCTTTGATGTGAGTATCCGCATCGGCAAACACATACAGCTCTCCGCCGCGTGCGCGCACTTCCTGCAAGTTTGATTTCAATTTTTCCAGCAACGCGTCATTCGGCGCAACTGAAATAACCGGCATATCTTTATCCACCAGAGCCAATGGTCCATGTTTTAACTCACCCGCCGGATACGCCTCAGCGTGAATATAGGAAATCTCTTTGAGCTTGAGCGCGCCTTCTGCGGCAATCGGAAAATGTAAACCGCGCCCTAAAAATAATGCGTTATGTTTGTTGGCAAACTTCTCGGCGAGCTTGGCAATTTGCGGCTCTAGCTCCAACACTTTTTGTACTGCGCTAGGCAGGTGGCGCAAATCATGTAGATGCTGCTGTTCATCTTGCGGTGTCAATCGTCCGCGCTGTTTTGCCAACACCAAGGTCAGCAAAAACAATGCGGCGAGTTGCGTGGTGAATGCCTTGGTGGAAGCCACGCCAATCTCCGGGCCTGCACGGGTCAACATGCGTAGCTTGCAGAGTCGTATCAGCGCGCTTTCTGGTACGTTGCAAATCGCTAATGTGTGCGTATGCCCCAAGGATTTCGCATGATTCAGCGCGGCTTGTGTGTCTGCGGTTTCGCCCGATTGCGAGATAACAACCACCAAAGATTTCGAGTTCGCGACACTAGCACGGTAACGATATTCACTGGCTATTTCCACATTGCAACGTATGCCTGCGATTTCTTCGAGCCAGTAGCGCGCAACCAACCCTGCGTGATGACTTGTGCCACACGCCAAAATCAAAATACTGTCGATGTCGGCAAAAGTATCCGCTGCTTGCGCGCCAAAAATCCCCGGCACTAAGGATTGGCTGTTGCATACCGATTCCAATGTGTCCGCCAAGGCTTGTGGTTGTTCGTGGATTTCTTTTTGCATATAGTGCTGATACAGCCCAAGTTCAACACTGTCATTACTAAGCTCGCTGAGCTGAACGGCTCGCTCGATGCGATTACCGCCCGCGTCAAAAATTTGATAGCCCTGGCGACCCAATTCAACCACATCGCCTTCTTCGAGATAAACCACTTTGCGAGTTTGCGCCAATAATGCTGACACGTCGGAAGCAATGAAATGTTCGCCCTCCCCCACACCCAACAGCAACGGACTACCGTGCCGTGCGCACACCAATTGATCTGGATTATCGTTGGCAATTACGCCGATGGCGTAAGCACCTACTAGCTCGGCAAGTGCTGCCTGGGTTGCCTTGAGCAATGTGCCGCCGTTCTTATAGTGGCTGTGTATCAGATGTCCGATGACTTCCGTGTCGGTATCTGAAGTGAATTCATATCCCTCAGAAGTTAAGCGCGTGCGCAGGGCTTCATAATTTTCGATGATGCCGTTATGCACCACCGCGATTTGGTTTTTGCTGATGTGCGGATGCGCGTTGCGCTCGCTAGGCACACCATGCGTCGCCCAACGGGTATGTGCAATGCCTATCAATCCTTGAGTGGTTGCAGTTTTTTTAGTCAGGTCAACCACACGTCCCGTGCTACGAACGCGATCCAATTGTTTATCTTGCACAACGACCAAACCTGCCGAGTCATAGCCGCGATATTCCAATCGCTGCAAACCTTCCAACAATATCGGCACAACGTTACGTTGTGCGATTGCTCCTACGATTCCACACATTTCTGCTCCTTCCCGCCCATTGAGTGGGAGTTGAATTTTGAAAACCTATTTAGCCACAGAGAACACAGAGTTCACAGAGAAGGCTGACACACTGTATTCGCTTTTCTCGGTGAGCTCTGTGTTCTCTGTGGCTATTTCTTATTTTTAACGGGACGTTTCCATCCAGCAATAGAAATTTGTTTACTACGCGACAGCGTAAGTTCTCCATCAGGCGCATCTTTCGTAATGGTCGAACCCGCACCTATGGTTGCGCCTTTCCCCACTTTTACGGGCGCGACCAATTGCGTATCCGAACCAATAAAAGCATCGTCTTCAATAATGGTGCGATATTTGTTTGCGCCATCGTAATTGCAGGTAATGGTTCCCGCGCCGATATTGACGCGACTACCAACCGTGCTGTCACCGATGTAACTAAGATGATTAGCTTTACTGCCTGGTCCAATTTCACTGTTTTTGATTTCGACAAAATTTCCCACGTGCGCATCGTTATGCAGCTTTGTACCGGGACGCAATCGCGCATACGGACCAATATGGCAGTTAGCCCCCACTTCGCTGCTATCAATGAGGCTGTAAGCCAATATCTGCGTGCCTTGCGCGACACTGGCATTTTTGATTATGCTGTAAGCACCCACTCGCACGTTGTCGCCAAGGCTGACGTTGCCTTCAAAAATACAGCCCACATCAATCTCAACGTCGCGCCCGCAGATCAATTTTCCGCGCACATCAATCCGTGCCGGGTCGGCTAAAGTCACACCTTGTGCTAGCAATTTTTCCGCCTCAACTTGTTGCCAAGTGCGTTCTAATACGGCCAGTTGCACCTTGCTGTTGATGCCGTGAATTTCCCACTCGTGCGCGGGCTGCACAGTATGTACCGCCACACCTTGCTGTACCGCCATGCTAACAATGTCGGTTAGGTAGTATTCACCTTGCGAATTATTGTTTTGTAAATTTGCCAGCCAGTCGCGCAGTAACCGTGTTTGCGCGAGCAATATGCCGGTGTTCACTTCGCGGATTTCGCGCTGCACGGGCGAGGCATCTTTTTCTTCGACGATGCTTTGTACATCACCTTTTGTATTGCGCACAATACGACCATAGCCCGTAGGATTTGCCAAGTTCACGGTTAGTAATACCAAGCCGTCGCCTGCCTGCTGCATATGCTGCAAAGTTTCGGCTTGAATCAGCGGCACATCGCCATACAACACCATCGTCAGGCTATCGTCATCAAGATGCGGCATCGCCTGTTGCACAGCGTGGCCTGTACCGAGCTGCGGCTCTTGAATGACAAAGCTGGCAGCGTATTGCTTCATCGCTGTTGGCACAGCCCCACCGCCATGCCCATACACCACACAAACCTGTCGGGGCTGAAGGGCGTTTGCACAATCCAGCACATGTTGCACCAAGGGTTTGCCAGCCAAGGCGTGCAGCACCTTGGGCTTATTGGAATACATGCGCGTACCTTTTCCGGCAGCGAGGATGACGACGTTGAGGTGCTTCATTTTCGGCTTTCTATGCGATGTCGAAGTATAGCAAAAGCCTTGCTGCTAAATGCTTGCAGTAGTGAAAAATATAGCGTCTAATCTAGTCTGCGTGCGTTTATTCGGCATTTGATTCTGATTGTTTGTATGAAGCAACCTTTTACACTTGTGATTCTCACCTCAACATTGCTATGTGCATGTGCAGAAACTCCTGAGCACACACCCAGCTCTAGTGAGTATGCCGCGAACTGCCGCTATGCCGAACGCAAAAAAAGCTTTAATGTCGCCGAGCAAGCTTGCTCCATGGCTCTTTCAACAAACGATTGGGGTGATAATTCAAAAGTACGATCTCAACACCTATACAACTTAGGGCGGATTAAACTACGGCTCACCAAGTTTTCTGAGGCTGAATTATTGCTTAAAGAATCCCTGCAAATCGAAGAGGTACTCGCCAGTCCGCCGAAAACTATAGGTTATCGCCTTGTCGATCTCTCTGAGAGCATGGCCAGCCAAAACAAGTGGCTTGAGGGCACACCCTTTCTTGAACGAGTGATTCCTATCGCACCTCAATATTCCAAACAAGAACGTGATCGCATCGGTCAATTGTTGTTTCAATATAGCCAACACCTAAAACTAAACAATCAATCCGCTCTAGCCAAAAAATTCAAAACAACCTCCGCGTTGATTATAGATAACGACACTTATACTTTTCGTAACTAATCTTCAAAGCGTCAATGAAAAAAGCGGCCTAAGCCGCTTTTTTATTATTACTTATGTCAACAATCAATGGCTACTATGTTTACGCAATTGCTTAATCGCTGCCAATTGCGCAATCGCTTCTGCCAACTCGGCTTGAGCTTGTGCGTAATCAATATCGGAAACACGATTTTTCATCGCTTCTTCGGCATCTTGTTTGGCTTGCAGCGCACGCGCCTCATCCAAGTCATGTCCGCGAATCGCGGTATCCGCCAGCACAGTGACAACATTCGGTTGCACTTCCAGCATGCCACCTGAAACATAAATCAAAGTTTCTTCAGCTTGGTCTGGCACTTTGATACGCACCGCACCAGGCTTAATCCTAGTCAGCAAAGCAGTGTGGCGTGGGTAAATGCCCAACTCGCCCATTTCACCAGGCACGACCACCACTTCGGCTAGCCCGGAGTAGACAGACGCTTCTGCGCTTACCACGTCAACATGAACGGTCATGGCCATGATGTCCTCTTAGTTCAATGTTTTTGCTTTTTCAACGGCTTCTTCAATGCCGCCAACCATGTAAAAGGCCTGCTCTGGCAAATGATCGTAATCACCATTTACAATGCCTTTGAAGCCTTTAATGGTTTCTTTCAGCGTTACGTATTTGCCTGGACTACCGGTAAATACTTCCGCAACGTGGAAAGGCTGAGACAAGAAACGCTGAATCTTACGTGCACGTGCAACCGCTAATTTGTCTTCAGGAGCTAATTCGTCCATACCCAGAATCGCAATGATGTCACGCAGTTCTTTATAGCGTTGCAGTGTCATTTGTACACCACGCGCTACGCTGTAATGCTCTTCACCAACCACCAATGGATCGAGCTGACGCGATGTTGAGTCGAGTGGATCAACCGCTGGATAGATACCTAATGAAGCGATGTCACGGGATAACACAACGGTCGAATCCAAGTGTAAGAAGGTGGTTGCAGGAGCTGGATCGGTCAAGTCATCCGCAGGCACGTAAACCGCTTGGATAGAAGTAATCGAACCCACTTTGGTAGAAGTAATACGCTCTTGCAAACGACCCATTTCTTCCGCCAATGTAGGTTGATAACCCACCGCCGAAGGCATACGACCCAATAGCGCGGATACTTCTGTACCAGCCAAAGTGTAACGATAGATGTTATCCACGAAGAACAAAATGTCGCGACCTTCGTCACGGAATTTTTCCGCCATGGTTAAGCCAGACAACGCCACGCGCAGACGATTACCGGGTGGTTCGTTCATCTGACCGAACACCATCGCTACTTTATCCAACACGTTGGAATCTTTCATCTCGTGGTAGAAATCGTTACCTTCACGAGTACGTTCACCCACACCCGCAAACACAGACAAGCCGCTGTGCTGTTTAGCGATGTTGTTAATCAGCTCCATCATGTTTACGGTTTTACCTACACCCGCACCACCGAACAGACCAACCTTACCACCCTTGGCAAACGGGCAAATCAAATCAATCACTTTAATGCCTGTTTCCAGCAAATCAATGGAGGGTGAAAGCTCATCAAACTTGGGTGCTTTTTGATGGATTGAGCGACGCTCGTCACACTTGATTTCGCCAGCATCATCAATAGGGCGACCCAACACGTCCATGATACGACCCAAAGTACCCGCGCCCACTGGCACAGAGATTGGGTTGTTGGTGTTAATTACCGACATGCCACGCTTCAAACCGTCTGATGAGCCCATCGCAATGGTACGCACCACGCCATCACCTAGCTGTTGCTGAACTTCAAATGTCAGCCCCGCTTCAGCAAATGCGCCTGCATCATCCAACTTCAACGCGTCATATACCTTCGGCATTTGGTCACGTGGAAATTCAATATCAACCACCGCACCAATACTTTGAACAATCTTTCCTTGAGCCATTTCTAAACTCCCCATCAAAAATAATTTCGTAACTGCTTTTGCAATAATTATTGTTAGCCTACCGCTGCCGCACCACTGACGATCTCTGATATTTCACGAGTAATCGCTGCTTGACGCGCTTTGTTGTAAACCAGCTTGAGATCGGCTATCACGCTCTTAGCATTGTCCGACGCAGCCTTCATCGCCACCATCCGTGAACTTTGCTCAGATGCCATGTTTTCTACCACACCTTGATACACCAACGATTCAACGTAACGAAGTAACAATTGATCAATTACCACTTTTGCATCAGGCTCGTAAATATAGTCCCAGCTAGCTTTAGATTCTCCCAACTTGTCGCTGGTTAAAGGCAACAATTGCTCAAGACAAGGCTGTTGCGTCATGGTGTTCACAAAGCGGTTGTAGCAGATATGAATCGCATCAATTTCGCCAGATGAATACGCATCTAACATGACCTTCACCGTGCCAATCAACTTCTCCACATGCGGCACATCACCCAGACCCGTGATTTGTGATTTTACTTCTGCGCCGAGGCGATTCATAAAGCCCAGCCCTTTGTTGCCGATGGCACAAGCTGCAACCTGCTTGCCTTCCGCTTCCCAGCCCTTCATGTGGCTAACCGCCAAACGCAGCACGTTGGTATTCAGCCCGCCGCACAAGCCCTTATCAGAGGTGATGACAATGATGCCAACCTTTTTGATGATGTCGCGCTTCACCAAAAACGGATGCTTGTATTCAGGATTCGCGTGCGACAAATGCGCAGCTACAGCACGAATTTTTTCTGCATACGGACGAGCCGCACGCATACGCTCTTGTGCTTTACGCATTTTGGCGGCGGCGACCATTTCCATGGCACGCGTAATCTTGCGTGTATTTTCTACACTCTTGATCTTGGTGCGTATCTCTTTACTGCCGGCCATGATTCAGTCCCCGATTAGTAAACAGCAGTTTTCTTGAAAGACTCAATCGCTGTCGCCAACAATTTTTCATTGTCTGCATTCAGGTCTTTGCTTGACTCAATTGCGTCCATCAATGACTTATGCTGCGTCTTCAATGCCGAGTGCATGGCTGATTCGAACGCCAACGCTTTATTAACTGGCACATCATCGAAATAGCCTTTGTTCACTGAGAACAAAGTGGTTGCCATTTCAGCAACAGACAATGGGCAGTATTGCAACTGCTTCATCAATTCTGTTACCAAACGACCGCGCTCCAACTGCTTACGCGTTGCTTCGTCCAGATCAGATGCGAATTGCGCAAACGCTGCCAACTCACGATACTGAGCTAATGCCAAGCGCACACCGCCACCGAGCTTTTTAATTACTTTAGTCTGCGCTGCACCACCCACGCGTGATACCGAAATACCTGCGTTAATCGCAGGACGAATACCGGCATTAAACAAGTCAGTTTCCAAGAAAATCTGACCGTCGGTAATTGAAATCACGTTAGTTGGAACGAAAGCAGACACGTCGCCCGCAGCGGTTTCAATGATAGGCAAGGCGGTCAAAGAACCCGTTTTGCCCTTCACTGCGCCTTTAGTAAATGCTTCAACATATTCAGCATTCACACGAGCTGCACGCTCAAGCAAACGGGAGTGCAAATAGAACACGTCGCCAGGATACGCTTCACGACCTGGCGGACGGCGCAACAACAAGGAAATTTGGCGATACGCCCAAGCTTGCTTGGTCAAATCATCATAAACAATCAGCGCGTCTTGACCGCGATCACGGAAGTATTCGCCCATCGTACAACCCGCATAAGGAGCCAAGAATTGCATCGCCGCCGAATCAGAAGCCGTCGCTGCAACGACAATGGTATAACCCAACGCGCCGTGTTCTTCCAGCTTACGAACCAAGTTAGCAATGGTTGAAGCTTTCTGACCAATCGCTACATACACGCAGGTTACGCCCTGACCTTTTTGGTTAATGATCGCATCAATCGCAACGGCAGTTTTACCTGTCTGACGATCGCCAATAATCAATTCACGTTGACCTCGACCTACTGGAACCATCGAATCAATCGCCTTTAATCCTGTTTGAACCGGCTGATCAACTGACTTACGCGCAATCACGCCTGGTGCAACTTTTTCAATTTTGTCTGTTTCTTTAGCGTTGATTGGACCCTTGCCATCAATAGGCTGACCCAGCGCATTAACAACACGACCACACAACTCAGGACCAACAGGTACTTCCAAAATCCGACCGGTACATTTAACCGTGTCGCCTTCAGTGATGTGTTCATATTCACCCAACACCACCGCGCCCACTGAGTCACGCTCCAAGTTCAACGCCAAACCAAATGTGTTGCCAGGGAATTCCAACATTTCACCTTGCATCACATCTGAGAGACCGTGAACACGCACAATACCGTCGGTCACGCTAACTACCGTACCTTCAGTGCGCGCCTGGGTGAGTGCGTCGAAATTTTCGATGCGACTACGAATCAAATTGCTAATTTCAGAAGGGTTGAGCTTCATCTGCTGTTCCTCGTTTCAATAATGTTAGATTAGGACGTTGCTATGCCAAGGCGTTGGTCAAGTCACTCAAACGCGTCCGCGCCGAGCCATCAATCACTTTGTCGCCTGCGCGAATGACGATGCCGCCCACTAATGTTTTGTCCAACTTGCAGCTCAAACGAATTTCTCGTCCCATGCGCACTTTCAAAGCGGCAACAATTTTTTGCTGTTGTGCATCGCTTAAATCAAACGCCGAACTGACAGTCACATCGACTGACTTCTCGGCTTCTGCACGCAGTAGTTCGTACATCTCAGAAATTTCCGACGCAACTGATAAACGATGACCGTCCGCCAAGATGCGTATAAAATTTTGCTGATGTTGAGTCAAGCTCGTTCCAGCCAAAGACAACACCAAAGATTCAATCGTAGCGACCGGCATTTTAGGGCTACTTGCTAGAGCCAACACTTCTGCATTGCCCATAATGCTTTTGAGTGACTCAAGCACGCCAGACCAACCTTTTAAGTCGCCTTGCTTTTGCGCCTGATCAAATGCCGCTTGAGCGTAAGGACGGGCAATAGTAGTAGCTTCAGCCATGACGTTTAGATTTCCGAGACAAGTTTTTCAAGCAGGTCGTTATGCGCTTTCGCATCAATTTCACGACCCAAAATTTTGCCCGCGCCCGCCAGAGCAATTGCCGACACTTGCGTGCGCAATTGTTCTTTAGCACGAAACACTTCTTGATCTACTTCAGCTTTAGCACCAGTCAAAATACGATCACCTTCGGTTTTAGCTTGCACCTTGGCTTCTTCAACCAATTGGCTCGCACGCTTTTCACCGCTGACAATAATTTCGCCTGCTGTGGTTTTTGCTTCACGCAAAATTTCAGCTGCGCGTTTAGCGGCCAGCTCTAAATCATGCTTGCCGCGTTCTGCTTCAGCCAGACCATCCGCAATTTGTTTTTTGCGTTGCTCCAAACCAGCAATGATTGGTGTCCACACAAATTTCATGCAGAACCAAACAAACATGGCGAACATGATGGTCTGACCGAGAAGAGTTGCATTGATATTCATGCGAACGTCCTTTCTTTACCGACTTGTTGATGTTTAGCCCGCAACCGCGAACAACACGTACATCGCGATACCAACTGCAATCATTGGAACCGCATCAACCAAGCCCATAACGATAAAGAACTGGGTACGCAACATTGGGATCAACTCCGGTTGACGCGCTGCGCCTTCCAAGAAACGACCTCCCAAAATGCCAATACCAATCGCTGCGCCCAATGCGCCCAAACCCATCATCAGTGCGCCAGCAATGTACAACAGTCCTTGTGCTTGTTCCATTTCTACTTCTCCTATCGATTAAAATTAAAGGTTAAAACAGTGCTGAAATTTAGTGATGCTCTTGATGTGCCATATCCAGATAAACAATGGTCAGCGTCATAAAAATAAACGCCTGTAAAGTCACAATCAAGATATGGAAAATTGCCCATGGCAAAGATAAAGTCCATTGCGCATAGAACGGTAGCAAAGCGATCAAGATGAAAATCATTTCACCCGCGTACATGTTACCAAATAGACGCAGTGCTAATGAAATAGGCTTGGCTATCAAGTTAACGCCTTCAAGCAACAAGTTAACCGGCATTGCCCACTTACCAAACGGCTGCATGGTTAATTCGCTAGTGAATCCGCCCAAACCCTTTACCTTGATGCTGTAAAAAATCACCAGCAAGAAAATGCCGATTGCCATACCGAAGGTTGCGTTTGGATCAGTAGAGGGAACAACTTTGAAGTGTGGCAAACCTACCAAGTGCATGAGCTGAGGCACGTAATCCACAGGGATCAAGTCCATCAAGTTCATCAAAAATATCCAGAAAAAAACTGTCAGTGCCAGTGGCGCAACCAAATTATTTTTCGCATTGAATGAGCCGCGCACACTGCCATCAATGAACTCTATCGCCCATTCAACCGCGTTCTGCAATCCATTGGGAACACCCGTCGCAACATTTTTTGCTACACGACTAAACACCCACAAAAAGATCGCGCCCAACAGAAACGACATCGCCATGGTATCGACGTTAATCGACCAAAAACCCATTGCCTTGGCTTCTTCCGCGCCATGCGCAAAGCCCATCGTACCGTCTGGCAGCGTGCCATAGGTTAAATTCTGAAGGTGATGCTTAATGTATTCTGATGAGGTGAGAGCTTCGCTAGACATATTTTTGTTCTATCGTTTAATCATTAAAATCCGCGCCACTATCAACGCAACCTGACCTGCCACAAATCCACACAAAACCGCGCTTGCTGATAATTTCAAACCGCCCATCGCAATAACGAGCAGCAGAATCACCACAAAAAATCTTTCCATACTGAGGCGAAACATGGTTCGCAACAGATGATGAGGCTGATAACTTTTAACTTTTTCGGCCCTCGACAAACCGCTGACCAAGAGTACGCCATTTAGAACGGCGGTTATTGCTCCCCACAAATTCGCCAATGCTACGCTCCACGAACTGCTGTAGAAATAAGCGATTGTTGTTGTGATTACAGCAATGGCAATTTGCACTACCACAATGCGTAACCCCGTTATTTTTTCTTTCGCGGATTCCGACAGCGGCGGCATGTTAATTATCTTTTGTCGTGCTGTCAAACGATTGGTCATTTTTAACCCTGTGTTTAACGTTAACCAACTCTTCAAATTCATTTGCTGTATGCAACATCGCTATCGACATCACACCAAGTTATTTAGCTTTAATTTTTCTAACAGACCACTCAAATGGTCATTATCTTGGTACGCGACAATCAATTTGCCCGCGCCATTTTTTGCGGTTTTAATTTCGACTTTTGCGCCGAGTTGGTTGGATAAACTTTCTTGCAAGCGAATAACGTCCCTATCCGGTTTTTTCGTTTTTGCTGTTGGCTTAGATTCCGCTTGGGGCTCACCTGCCAACAACTGATTTACCAACTCCTCGGTTTCACGAACCGACAATTGTTCTATCACCACTTGATTGGCAGTGGTGATTTGTTGCGCGCCCTCCAATGCCAGCAAGGCGCGTGCGTGACCCATATCCAGATTGCCTTCCATCAGCAAAGTTTGCACCGCTTGCGGTAATTTGAGCAGGCGCAACAAATTGCTTGCCGCGCTGCGTGAACGCCCCACCGCATCGGCCGCCGCTTGGTGGGTCATTTTGAATTCATCAATCAAGCGTTGCAATCCCACCGCCTCTTCCAGCGGATTGAGGTCTTCGCGCTGTATGTTTTCTATCAACGCCATCGCCAACGCGGCGTTATTTGACACACTACGCACCAATACAGGCACATGCGTCAAACCCGCCAATTGCGCGGCACGCCAGCGCCTCTCCCCCGCGATAATTTCGTAACTGCTGTCGTCAAGTTGGCGCACTAAAATAGGCTGCATTACGCCCTGCACTTTAATGGAAGCCGCCAACTCATTGAGCGATGCGGCATCCATGTGTGAACGGGGTTGATATTTGCCAGGTTTAAGCAGCGTGACGTTAAGCTCTTTCATCACGTCATCTTTTTCGCTTTTTCCGCCTGACAACAGTGCGTCTAAGCCACGTCCCAAGCCTTTATTCGGTTTTGCCATGATGCTTTCCTTTATGCCGTTTTTACGGTTTGATTGTTGAGCATTTCCACCGCAAGTGCGAGATACGCGAGCGAGCCTTTGGATGCTTTGTCGTGATACATAACGGGTACGCCATAGCTCGGTGCTTCGGCCAGTCGGACATTACGTGGAATGACCGTGCGGTAAACTTTGTCGCCAAAGTGTTGTTGTAACTGATCGGACACCTGTTGTGCCAAGGCATTGCGCGGATCAAACATGGTACGTAACAAGCCTTCGATTTCTAATTCGGGATTCAAATTCGCGCGCACTTTGCGTATGGTATTCACCAGATCGCTCAATCCCTCTAACGCGTAATACTCACACTGCATGGGAATCATCACTCTTTTTGCGGCGCACAAGCCGTTGAGTGTGAGCAAATTCAAAGCGGGCGGGCAATCAATCAAAATATAATCATAATTTTCAATTACCTCGATCAAGGCATCGCGCAAGCGCATTTCACGATTGGGCAAATCCACCAACTCTATCTCGGCTCCCGCCAAATCACGATTTGCGGGTAGCACATCGTATTGCGCCTTATCGCAAACTTTGCGCGCTTCCCTGATGGTTTTGCTGCCCAACAACACGTCGTAAACACTACTTTGCACATCACGCTTATCAATGCCGCTACCCATGGTGGCATTGCCTTGCGGGTCTAAATCAATGAGCAACACGCGCTGCTTGGTTGATGCCAAGCTGGCGGCCAAGTTTACCGTCGTGGTGGTTTTGCCCACGCCGCCTTTTTGATTGGTGATCGCTAAAATTTTGCTCATTGACCTGCTCCCTTTCGTGCCACAACAACCAAGCTACGCGCAGCCTCTAACCCTGGGACTTTAAGCTCGACGATTTTTTCCACCGCACAATCATCGGGCAACCCTGCCAGCTCTTTTTCTGCCCAGCCTTTCATCGCCGCCCAACGCCCTGATGGTGCAAGCAAGCGATGTGTTACGCGCAGAAAATCTCCCAGCTCGGTGAAAGCGCGTGAAACAATTCCATCAAACTTTTCGGGTACTTGAAAATCCTCAATGCGAACACATTGAATGCTCGCATTTTTCAGCCCCAACTCAATAATCGCCTGCTGCACAAATCCCGTTTTTTTGCTGTTACTGTCCAACAACGTAATCTGACTGTCGGGCTGAACGATTGCCATCACCATACCTGGCAAGCCCGCACCACAGCCCACATCCAGCCAGCTTCCCGACCACAAGTGTGGCGTAATTGCTAGGCTGTCGAGTAAGTGATTGCTTACCATTTGTTGCGGGTCACGAATCGCCGTGAGGTTATAAGTCTTGTTCCATTTGTGTAACAGCGCGACATAATTCAGTAGCTTTTGCTGTTGCTCACCAGGAACTCTTAACCCCAGTTCAACAATTCCTTGCTCTAACGCTTGCGCTAAACTCATGCAGTTTTTTGCGCTTTTTCATCATTGCGGAAACCGCGTTTAAGATGCACTAGCAGCAAAGAAATCGCTGCCGGGGTAATCCCCGAAATGCGCCCCGCCTGACCCACCGTTTCCGGTTTGTGTTGGTTAAGCTTTTGCTGCACCTCGATAGACAAGCCACGCACTTCACGGTAATCCAAGTCGCCAGGCAAACCCAATGTTTCATATTGCTGGCTATTGCCAACCTCTTCACGCTGCCGCTCAATGTAGCCGTGATATTTAGCTTGGATTTCAACTTGTTCAGCGACTTTCTCGTCTGCCACGCCAATGCCCGCACCGGCCAAACTCATCAAGCTCGCATAACTCACATCGGGGCGAAGCAACAAATCATGTAATGAGTATTCGCGCTCGATCGGCTTGCCCAGCACGCGCTGCGCGTCCTCTTCGGGCAAGGTTCGGGGATTCACCCAAACACTGCGCAAACGCTCTTGTTCCAAGGCAATTGCCTCGCGCTTTTTTTCAAAGGCTTGCCAACGCGCATCATCCACCAAGCCGAGCTTGCGACCGATTTCGGTAAGGCGCAAATCCGCATTGTCTTCACGCAACTGCAAACGATATTCGGCGCGGCTGGTAAACATTCGATACGGCTCGGATACTCCGCGTGTAATCAAGTCATCGACCAACACGCCGAGATATGCCTCGTCACGACGCGGACACCAAGCCTCCATTTCACGGACTTGCAGAGCAGCATTAAGCCCCGCCAATAGTCCTTGCGCAGCAGCCTCTTCATAGCCTGTAGTCCCGTTGATTTGTCCCGCAAAAAACAGACCCTGTATGGCTTTAGTCTCCAGTGATTGCTTCAAGCTAATCGGGTCAAAATAATCGTACTCAATCGCATAACCGGGACGCAAAATATGTGCGTTTTCCATGCCCTTGATTGAGCGAACCAAATTTAACTGCACATCAAATGGCAGGCTGGTCGAAATGCCGTTTGGATAAACCTCGTGCGTGGTTAACCCTTCTGGTTCGAGAAAAATCTGGTGCGAAGTTCGCTCTGCAAAACGCGTAATTTTATCTTCAATCGACGGGCAATAGCGCGGGCCAACCCCCTCTATAACGCCCGTAAATAAAGGCGAGCGGTCTAATCCACCGCGAATAATGTCGTGGGTTTTTTCACTGGTACCGGTAATCCAACAAGATATTTGCTTGGGATGTTGCCCCGCATTACCCATGAAGGAAAACGTCGGTACAGGGCTATCTCCGGGCTGCTCTTGCAATAAAGAATAATTGATCGTGCGACCATCTATGCGCGGTGGCGTACCTGTTTTCAGCCGCCCTATCGGTAGCTTCAATTCGCGCAAGCGATGCGACAAACTATTTGCCGGCGGATCACCCGCCCTGCCCGCCTGATAATTGGCCTGCCCGATGTGGATCAGCCCCGACAAAAACGTACCTGTCGTCAGCACCACGGTTTTCGCTTGGAAGCGCAAGCCCATCTGAGTGACCACGCCGACCACCCGATCTTGTTCCACCAGCAAATCATCTACTGCTTGCTGAAATAAAAATAAATTTGCTTGGTTTTCAAGGCGAGTGCGAATGGCTTGCTTGTAGAGAATGCGGTCTGCCTGAGCGCGCGTAGCCCGAACGGCATGACCTTTGCTGGCATTCAAGGTGCGGAACTGGATGCCACTTTCGTCTGTCGCCGCAGCCATCGCACCGCCCAAGGCATCCACCTCTTTAACCAGATGACCTTTGCCAATGCCGCCAATAGACGGGTTACAAGACATTTGCCCCAAGGTTTCGATGTTATGGCTGAGCAGCAAAGTTTTGCAACCCGCACGTGCGCTAGCCAAGGCCGCCTCCGTACCCGCGTGCCCTCCGCCCACCACAATCACATCAAATATACTTGGAAAATTCATGTTGCCACGCCGCTAAAAGGACGCGCATCATACCTCAGCACTTACAGAAACCCAATCAAGGATTTGATACGAAACTAACGAATTACACCCGTGCAAACCATAGGTTCAGCGTAAATCGTTGTATGCGCATTGGTCGGCATCACATAATCAAATTGGCATGTTTTCCCATGCCACTCCGCTTGGAATTTATTGGTATCTCCTAAGTCCGTGACAAAAACTTCTCCACGCAGCCCTACCGTAAAGGTCTTCGTCACACCGCCGACTCTCACACTCATCCCCACTGGCGCGGGCCTGCCGTCTTGCAGCATCAGCGTTAACACCACACTGCGGCTACGTTTAATATCAAAAACAATCGGCACACCGCTACGTTGATACGGCACAACTGTAATGTTACTGCTGGCAAGCTGCGCGTCTAACGGCAACACCAAAGGATTGATTGCAACTACATTATTACGGTATGCGTATAAATCTGGCAACAACGCATCCCCGTCCGCATTAGTTTTAACCGTTGGCAGACCATTGGATGACACCCCTATATTAGGATAGCCTGGTATACGAACCAAACCAAAACTTTCCTTAATTTGCTGCGTGGCAAATGCACGTCCTTTTAACATCGCCAAGCCACCTTGAATTCCCAGCCGATAATTAGTAGTCGCCAATGCGCGGCTAGCATCTGCCGTATAATTTGCCTTCTGGGAGCGCAGGGTCACGCCCGCCTCCTGCCTTTGGTTTTTGCCACCCGTCCATTGTGCGCGATAACCTAATTCGCCATTTTGCCAAGCTGCTTGACTCACTTGCAGCGTTGGCTGCTCAAAACCGCCTTTTTGCGCATTTGCGCTGAACATGGCAACACCACCACGATCATTTATTGCTTTCGTCAAGAAAAACATAATTGAATTATTTTTCGGTTCACTTAACGTCGCCAACAACGAAGCATTCAACGAAAAACCCTTGCCAATTTGCGTACTGTAATTTATCGAAGCAACCCTATTAACGGCTTGATTTAAGGACTTGCGCTGAACAAAACTTGCACCCAACGAATGCCCGCTTGCTACTTGCCAACCCAGATTCGCACTGAAAGTACGAAATTCACTTACCGCTCCCGCCGCCCCGCCAATTTGTACAAAATTGGCACTGCTTGATTGACCCCGAAGACCAAAATTCATTTTAGCTTTTTGTTTATCCAAACTAAAGGTGAACAGATTGCCCGATCCCCTCGTGTTATGGCGACTGCTCGCCACCGACGCAGTTGCTACGCCCAAGCCAGTCAACACGCTACCACCCACACCTAATGTTTGTTGTTCGCGCAATAACTCACTGCGTCCCTCAACCGTAAGCCTGTTGCTCCAGCCTTTACGCAACGTCACCGCAGCCATCATATGTCCGTAATCATTGCTAACCAGGCCATAATTTTGGCGAATTGCACCCACCTCAACGCTATAGTCAAACACGCCCGACTTCAATAATGCATCCGTTGCAGCATAGGGGGCAATAATGATTTGCTCACGACCCAAGCTATCGCGCACCACGAGCTTTGCCTCACCCTGCCCAGACATTTGTGGAAAATCACTCAACGAAAAAGGTCCTGGAGGTATATTCATCCGCTTCTGCGCCACCCCATCAATATACAAATCGACCGTGCTGGGCAAAGCTGCCTCGCCCACCAGCATCGGCACGGATGTAGTGACAAAACCTGGTTGCATGGCAAAATTTCGACTCCAGCGCAAGCCGCCATAACTCACTGGGCGGCCCCACAATCCACCCCGCCCTTGGGTGTCACCAACTTGAATGCTTACCATTTCGTCTGGTCTATCGTAAGACCATACGGTATCTTGTCGAACATAACTTCTAGGTTGGCGAGTTTGCGACCACAGGTTTTGCCCGACAAAACTATTACTTAATGTACCGTACGGACCAAATATATTGGCATCTAACATGCCATTAAGCTGCTGAATGCCATTTGCGCCGCTGGCCAACAAATCATAATTAACAAAGCCCCCCCAACTCGAAACTGTCGGCGGAACATAGGTGTTGGCTTCATCGGTCAGCGCGTTTGGTAAAAACGCTTGCGCTGACAAATTTACCTGGATAGTTTGCTTGGCCTCATTCACCTTAAAATTTACTCCCGCCATATCGCTCAACGGTAACCATGTTTGACCATCATAAACATATGGCGGGGCGTCAGGGCGACGTAAGCGAAAATTCACCAAGTCTGCTTCATGCAAATACAACGCCCCGTCAGGGAAACTTAAATAACGCGCCTCTCCAACAGGTTGCCGATTAATTTGCGTATCAAAAAGGGCGAGAATTGGCTGAGCAGAAATGCTAACAGATGGGATAGCCATAGAATCAGCCATATGGCTAAACAACAGGCTTAACAGCAAAAAAAATCGGGTAAATACCGCACAAATTTTTGAGTACGCACCACTTACAGGTAGATTAAAGTTGCAATAAAACAAAACCTACCTCGCTTGAAAATTTAAGGAGCAACCGTTATTGGGGTTGATAATTCTACGGTTGTCTTGATGTCACCACGATCACTGGTAGCCTGTAGCAAAAATTTATCCCCCCGCCAAGGCTGCTCAAGCTTAATATCCCAATGGAAAGATCGGTCAGCAAGCACATATGCAAAGACATTTTCTTCTTTTATTAACTTGCCACCCGAATCACTCAGCTTCAGCCCCGTAATTTGAATATGACTATTTGTAGTATTCTTTACCTTCAACGTGATGCCTTCAGCCGAACGAATAGCTTGCCATTCATAATTTGCTGAATCAGCTTTTGTCGGCTGAATAAATATCGGCACGCCCACTTTTAGCGTGGTGGAAACCTCCGCTTGATCAGCCTTAACTTGCGGAACCTCCTGCAAAAACAAACGAAACGTCCGCTCTTGACTCACCGCAGTCTCACCCATTAACCGAACACGAACCGTTTGCTCTCCACCAGCAGGGATTTTAAACATAGGAGGGGAAACCAACACCTCCCTCGACGTGGTGTAAACATCCTTTTCATCGTGCTGCGTCCACGCCATTAACTCGGTTTGTATATAAATCTCTGACTCACTGGCATTACCAACGGTCATCACCACTTGCGGCACATCTTTCAAAAAGACACGGACTGGTGCCACGCTAAACCCGCCAGCGGAGGCACTAGCCGTCACCAGCAAAAACCAGCAAAAACCAGCCGCTTTAATTATCTGCGAAAAACTTGTCATAAATTTAATGAACACTAAAAAAACGGGGTTTTCGACCTTAACTGGCAAAAAATTACTTAAAGCAAAACTAATTAGTAATTGACCGAAACAAGCAGATTATCCGTAACCGTGAACAACGGAGTGTTTGGTGCCAAAGCACACCCTGATTGAGCCGCCGCTATTACCACCCCAAAGTTATTCACTTGATTTGCGCCATTGCCAATTATTGAACCGACCGCTGGGGGTGAAATAAAATAATCTGTTATACCGTAAGCCCCATTAGTCGCATACGAAACAATGGAATAAACAAGAGAGCAATTTACCCCACTCAACCTACCCACAGAACCAGGACCGCCATTGCCACTCACAAAGCTGTAACTATACGGCGTGTTCGCACCCGTCACCGCATCTGGGGCACAACTTGCTGTTGTCGTCAACACGCCCCGAACAGCCGCTCCAAGAGTAATTTGACCCAAGCTCAATGGATTAGCTGACACCGTACAAGCAGCAAAGGCACTTCCACTTACCAACAGAAATCCGCAAAGACTTATTATCCGAACAAAATTGGGAAACCTAATCATTCATTAACACCCAATAGAAAATCTTAAACATCCTGCAAAAATTGCACGACGTTTAAGATTACTCAAAAAAACTAATAATTCAACGTCATCGTTATGTTATCACTAACAGAGACTGAAGAGCCCACCGCTACAGGACATGTTGTTTGGTTAGCAGCAATCAACACGCCATAGCTTACAGCCTGAGCATTTATTGTCACTGCTGGCGGGGGAGTTTGAAAAAAGTTTGTCGCACCATAAACAAAGGAGCCAGGTGCGTACGAAACAAGAGAATAATCCAGCGCAC
>JBEBKA010000045.1:0-22999 GCA_040079595.1 Gallionella sp. | reverse complement strand
GAGATGGGGAGGGGGCGGTGTTGGATTGAACGGTAGCAACGCGATTGGCCCGTGTGGGGTAAAGCGTTCAAACGCTTTGTGCAGCTGTGGCGCGGCGCAAGTGATGTGGGTGATGAGCGCGCTTTGACCGTAATCGCGCACTTCGGGTGGATGTTGTTGCGCCAATAATTTTCCGCCATCGGCAACTACCACGAGCCGTGTTTGCAGAGATTTTTCTTCGCCGCATTGTTGGTAGTTGATGGTCGCATAGCACGTTTCGCCCTGCAATGCAGTGACCTGCGAGCCATATAATACGGGGCTTTCGGCGTGCTGTAGTGCCTTATCCAGAGCGGCTTGCAGGGCAGGGTAAGGCAGCACATAACCCAGCTCAGGCACGTTCAATTCCTCTGCACGCAACACGGCACGGCCAAAACTTTTTTGCTGCGAGATGTGTATGGTGCGGATGGGTGAGACATCGTTGAGCGAATTCCATACACCGAGGCGATCCAGCAACAAGCGACTGCCGTAAGACAAAGCCAGCGCGCGCGCATCTTGGCTGGTGGAGTTTTCTGCGCGTGATTCAAGCACGCAAACTTTTAAATTGCTGCCGCGCAAGGCGAGCGCTAAGGCCGCGCCAACGGGCCCGCCGCCAATAATGGCGATGTCGTAGTGTTGTGTGTTCATGGGCTTTTCATCATCTCGACAATTCAGGTTTTGTCTTTCCGGGCTTGACCCGAAATCCAGCGTTTGTTTGACTGGATTCCCGCCTGTGCGGGAATGACGATTTAGGATTAATCCCGTTATGTGGTACGCATCAATTCTTCAATTTCTTTCACGGTCTTCGGTGCGGCGGTGGTCAGCACTTCATTGCCTTGCGCGGTCACCAATACATCATCTTCGATACGGATGCCGATGTTCCACAAGGCTTCAGGCACGTTGTCCGCAGGGCGAATATAGCAGCCAGGTTCAACGGTAAGCACCATGCCGGCTTGCAGTGCGCGCCAGTCTTCGCCGATCTTGTAGTCACCCACATCATGCACATCCATGCCTAGCCAGTGCCCGGTGCGGTGCATGTAAAACTGTTTGTAGCTGCCACTTTCTAGCACGCCATCGACTGTGCCGTGGCAGAGATTGAGATCAATGAAACCCTGTGCCAACACGCGCAACGCAGCGTTATGAGGCGCAAGCCAATCATGTCCAATCGCGGCGCAGTTGATTGCCGCAGCTTGTGCCGCGAGGACAATTTCATACACGTCTTTTTGCGCGGCAGAAAATTTGCCGTTCACCGGAAAAGTGCGGGTGATGTCTGAGGCGTAACCATCGAATTCGCATCCCGCATCAATCAATAATAAATCACCATCACGCAACTTGGCGTTGTTCGCGATGTAATGCAATGTGCAAGCATTCTCACCCCCCGCAACAATGGAGGTGTAAGCCGCATTACGCGCGCCATGACGACAAAATTCATGCAGCAACTCCGCTTCCACTTCGTATTCAAATTTCCCCGCACGGGTAAATTGCATGGCGCGGCGATGGGCGGCGGTAGAAATCTCGGCGGCGCGGCGCATCAAGTTGAGCTCATGCTCATCTTTGAATAAGCGCATCTCGTTGAGCAGCTTGCGCACATCGTGAATCTCATCCGGTGCGCGGATGCCCGTGCGGGATTTTTCTTGCACCACTGCGCGGAGTTTGACAATACGTGTATCCCAGTTTGTATCTGCGCCGATTAGATAAAATAGCGCGGGCTGGTTACCCATTAGCTCAACCAGTTTTTCATCCAGTTGCGCGATGGGATAAGCGGCATCAACACCGAATTGTTCACATGCTGCATTCGGGCCGCAACGATGGCCGTCCCAAATTTCACGCTCTTGATTTTTTTCACGACAAAATAAAATGCTTTGCGGATGGTTGCCAGCAATCAGAACGAGTACTGACTCAGGTTCGGTGAAGTTGGTTAGGTAATAGAAATAGCTATCGTGACGATACGCATAATGCGCATCACCATTGCGCAACATTTCCGGTGCAGTAGGGATAATGGCAATACCGCGCCCCATGCTGCTGATGAGTTTGTTGCGGCGTTGTGCGTAAAGGGCTGGGTTAAGCATGGCGCAATTGTACGTCTAGTTCGTGCAAGCGTTGTGGTGTGCCGATGTCCATCCACACGCCGCGATGGTGCTCACCACTGACTTTGCCGAGCGCGATTTGCTCGCGTAACAATGGCGCGAGCGGTGCTTTTGTTCCGCGCTGAATATGGGTGAATAGTGAGGGCTGATAAAGGCCAATGCCGCTGAAAGTGAGCTTGGGTTCAGAATCCGTCATGCGAAAATCATGTAGCCCGAAATCGCCGTTGGGGTGTTGAATAGGGTTGTCCACCATCACGAGATGGATAGTGTCGTGATGGTGCTGCATCTGCTCGGCGAGCTTAGGCAATCGCGCAAAATCGTAATCGCAAAAAATGTCGCCATTGACGACGGCGAACGGTTTGTTGCCCAGCAAAGGCAAGGCGAATGCAATGCCGCCTGCCGTTTCTAGTGCAGTGCCTTCAGGGGAGTATTGAATCGTCGCACCAAACTGTTTGCCATCGCCTAACGCCTGCTCAATTTGTGCGCCGAGATGGGCGTGATTGATGACCAGATCGGTGATGCCAGCCCGCACTAGTCGCTCGATGTGCCACACAATGAGCGGCTTGCCACCTGCTTGTAGCAAGGGTTTTGGGGTGTGGTCGGTGAGTGGGCGCATACGCTCCCCCCGACCTGCTGCGAGTATCATTGCTTTCAAAACGTGTATCCCACCTCAGGCTTATTTTGCTCCAACTCATCCAATATATTGAGCAGGGGTTTGAGGTCGATGTAACGCACACAGGCTGCGCGCAAATATGACATCACCAGCGGCATATCTTTCAGGTATGCGTCTTTACCATCGCGGTGGCAAAGCCGGGCGAAAATGCCGAGAACTTTAATGTGACGTTGTGCACCCATCATTTCGTAGTCGCGGTAGAACTCACCGAAATCGGCGTGTACTGGCAATCCCGCTTTGCGCGCCTTTTCCCAGTAACGTATCAGCCAGTCCATGATCTCCGCCTCATCCCATTTGATGTAGGCATCTTTGAACAGTGAAGCAAGGTCGTAGGTGATAGGGCCATATACCGCATCTTGAAAATCGATGATGCCGGGATTGTTAAGGAACTCACGCTTATTTTTTTCACCCTCTCCCCAGCCCTCTCCCATCAAGGGAGAGGGGGTGGAGATGTGCATTAAGTTGCGCGAATGATAATCGCGATGTACATACACTTTGGGCTGCGCGAGATTGTTGGCAACGATACGGGCGAACACCTCTTCTAATTTTGACTGTTGCTTTTCAGTAAGCGTTACGCCTAAATACTTGGTGATGTACCAGTCGGGAAATAGATTCAGTTCGCGGCGCAGTAAGGCTTCGTCGTAAGGGGGCAATTCGTTGTCGCGTGAAGCGAGTTGAATTTTAATCAGCGCGTCAGTCGCCGCACTATAAAGTTGTGGCGCATTGCCTGCCGTCAAAGCTTGCAGATAGGTGGTGTTGCCCAAATCGGAAAGTAGTAAAAAGCCTAATTCCAAATCTTGCGCATACACATGCGGCGTATGTGTTCCAGCATCTTCAAACAGTTTGGCGACGTGCAAAAAGGGCTTGCAGTCCTCATGTTGAGGCGGCGCATCCATGACAATCTTGGTCGAGCCGTCGCCGAAAGTGGCGCGAAAATAACGACGAAAACTGGCATCCGCAGAAGCGGGTGCGAGAGTAAAAGGGTCGTGGGGAAAATGGGTTTTTAACCACTCAATAACTTGTTGCTGACGTTGCATAGCCGATTCTCGCAGGGTGTTAATGGTAAACTTGCGAAAGTTTACCACCTTCGTTGTGCGCTATGCCGCTTCGCCATCCGCTTCTTTATATCTTGATGTTTAGTCTGTTTGCACCTTGGGTTGCTGCATATGCGGCTGAACCTGATTTGCCGATTGATCAAACCACAACCGTTGACCAGATTGCCGATACGCTTGGAGGTATTCCTGCTGTGGTGGAGGCGGATTTTTTAGAGGGCAACGCCAACGAAATCGAAATGTTCGGAAATGCCATTCTCAGCAAAGGCGACCAATCCATCCGCGCCGACCAATTGACGTATTTTCAAGATACGGATGACATTGAAGCCCTAGGTAATGTGATTTTGCAGCAGCGCGGTAGTAGCATCAGCGGCACGCAATTGCAGATGAATCTGGAAACTGGCAAAGGCAACATGCAGCAACCGAATTTCTACCTGGCTGAAAACGGCGCACGCGGCGTGGCAGAAGCCATGCTCATTCAAGATAAGCAGCACTATTCGTTTACCCAAACCAGCTACACCACTTGCCC
This sequence comes from Gallionella sp., assembly GCA_040079595.1. Classification (GTDB taxonomy): domain Bacteria; phylum Pseudomonadota; class Gammaproteobacteria; order Burkholderiales; family Gallionellaceae; genus Gallionella. Next base: position 18,643 of record JBEBKA010000045.1, on the reverse strand, counting down.
TGCTGACGATCAAGATTGGACGTTGAGAACCAGCGGACTGCTTATTGATCGGGATCGGCAGATTGGTACGACGCGCAACACGTGGGTGGAGTTTATGAGCGTGCCGATTGTGTATTCACCATGGATGGATTTCGCGCTGAACAACCAGCGCAAATCGGGATTCCTCTCGCCGATATTCGGCGGCACGGTCAATGGCGGAAGTGAATTAACCTTACCCTATTATTGGAACATCTCGGCGAATCGGGATGCGACGCTTGCGCCGCGCATCATGCTCAAGCGCGGGCTGATGTTAAATAATGAATTTCGTTATCTAGAACCACGGTGGGCGGGCGAAGCACACGTGGACGTATTGCCGAATGATAAGTTCACGCGGCAAACTCGTTCGCTGGTTTCTTTGGCACATCAGCAAAAACTGAATAATCAAATCGGCTTAACCGTTGATGTAAGTCGTGTGTCGGATGATGCCTACTTCAGAGATTTGGCTTCAACCGTGGGCGATACCTCACGCGCCAACCTGATGCGTGAAGGCATTTTGAGTTACAACGCGCATGACTGGCTGGCAACCGCCCGCGTGCAACATTATCAAACCTTACAAGACCCCGCCGCACCGATTGTTGCGCCTTACGCACGCTTGCCGCAATTGACCTTGGGTACGCAACGATACATCAGGGGCGCGAACATTTTATTTGCGGGAGAGTTTGTGGATTTTAGTCACGCCACCTTGCTCAATGGCAAACGGCTGGTACTCAACCCCAGTGCAAGTTACTCGCTGGTGAATGATTCGGGCTTTTATGTCACGCCGAAAATTGCTTTGCATACCACTCGCTATCAGATGGGTGCGAACAATCTCGGTGCGTTGCCCAACACGATTCGCAATCTGCCTATCGTGAGCGTGGATAGCGGAGTGGCACTGGAGCGAACGGGAAGTTTGGCGGGCATCGACTACGCGCAAACCTTGGAGCCGCGTCTGTTTTATGTGTATGTACCCTACAAAGACCAATCGTTATTGCCTAATTTTGATTCGGCACAATCTGATTTTAATTTCACGCAGATGTTCACCGAAAATCGCTTTTTTGGCAGTGATCGTATCGGTGATGCCAACCAACTCACTGCTGCTGTGACTTCACGCTGGCTAGATCAAATCACGGGTGGCGAGCGATTAAAAATTATCGCGGGACAACGATTTAACTTCATCAATCCCCAAGTGAACTTGGTGACTCCCGCCACCAGCAGCAGCAAGTCGGACATTTTGTTTGCCGCTTCAGGACAAATGACGCGGGCATGGTCGCTGGATAGCGAGGTGCAATACGACCCCAATCAATCACATCTCCAACGCTACAACCTCGCCACACACTATCGTCCCGAAGCAGGCAAGACGCTGAATTTAGGTTATCGCTTTACCCGCAATGTATTACGCCAAGCAGAAATTTCCACGCAATGGCCGTTGTTTGATCGTTGGCACGCGCTGGCAAAGTGGAATTATTCATTGCAGGATGCGCGAATTTTGGAAGCGATTGCGGGGCTTGAATATAACCAAAGTTGTTGGACGCTACGCTTGGTGGCGCAACGTTTTGCCACCGCTACGCAGCAAACCAACACCAGTTTATTCGTGCAGCTTGAGTTGAATGATTTGTTACGCATGGGATCGGATCCGCTGACTGTACTAAAACAAAGCGTGCCCGGGTATACGAAGTTAAACGACACTCCCAAGTAATGTCTCGGTGTTGCTAAACTGTTACATCGACCTATCCAACAACATCTCCAAGCGGAAATATAACGCGGGATTCGCCTTGAAATTATCCGCTTTGGGAAAATGCACCTGCGGACTCACTTCCAGAAACACCCATTGCTTGTGCAAGCGATAACGGTACTGCACCAACGCAACATACGCATTTAATTGCCACTGCGGATTACTCACGCCGATCATGCTCGCCTGATACAGCAACGCAGAGCGTTCATTCAAATTTTGATAAATCGAAAAATCCTGACGCAAATCGAAGTTCTGCTTATCGTTGAGCCACGTCGCGTTACTGGTGGCGCGGAACAACATCGGCTCACTCAAAATACGCTCCACGTCCAACTGCGTGGTTTCACCCGCACCGATGGTGTTGAACCAGAACACCGTCTCCGCCGCTTTCACGCGCCAGTCGTTAACCGTCACGGCATAGCTGCCGCGCGCACGGGCAAATGGATTGATGTGGATGCCTTGAAACTTCACACCCAGATCGGAACTCAAGTGCCAAGGCTTCTCCTGCTCCTTGGCTTTTTCATATCGCACGGCGGCGGAATAACTTTCCGGTGCAACCACCTTGTTTACAGGCGTGGTTTGATTTTGCACTGCCTCGCCTGTCACATTTTTATCGGGGTTGGTTTCCAGCAACAAATGAAACCGCTTTTGCGTCGATGGTAAATCCAGCTTGGCGCGTCCCGACAACACAAACTTGCGATCCCCGCCATAACCTGCCACCCTGACTAAATCCAATTGCACCAGACTATTGTTACTCTCCTGGTAATTGCGATCATCGGCAAAAAAACTGTCGAGGCTGCGGGTAAGGCTGACAAATTTTTCGGATAAAAAATCTCGCTCCTCGTCCACATAGGTAAAGGGATAACTTAATAGCGAGGGGAGGTCGGTCGGCTGATTGGTGGTTGAGTCAGTGGGAGGTGGCAGAACGGGCTGCTCTGCGGCAAACGAAGCTGATGAAAAAAGTAATGTGCAGCTTAGCAACAGCCCGTAGGTAGCCTGAACAATCGAAATCGACTTTCGTTCATCAACATTCATAACGATAAATATTTCGCATCCCTTAACTATCCTTGTCCCATGTTCGCTTTACAAGCGCAGCTATCTTGGCGAATGACTCAGCATTAAACTCAATCGCAGACAAATCCACTGTAATAAGAATTAACTTTGGCTTTCGCGTAAAAGATATCTTTGCCTCATCAAGAATTTGCTGCGCATCGTCCGCCAAGTGAGGGGCAATACGAAACCCGAGGAGTGACTTGTTTCCACTCCGCTTGTGTAGCCAGAAGTAGTTGTTTCGGCCAATGTTGAGGGCAATGTAGTTCTTGAGATAACCAAGTTGTGGCTCTCCGAGTACCGGTGTTACTACTGCCAATAACTTATCGGCAGTATCAACTGACCATTTAGCTTTCTTGTTCCAGAATTCGCGATTCACTTCGACTTCAAGCACGGAAGAACCATCGTCTATTTCTTCAAATGTATCGAGCACTTTCGTGAAGAACAACGAACGTTTTCCGTTGGACTCAATAAGAGATGCTTGAATGGCGATGATTGGGATGGAGTGACTAAGAATGTGGATGACATTGAAAAATCGGCGAGTGACTTGCTCCGCCACGAGTACTGCATAGTGCTGTCGTTGTGGCCAGCGTCTCTTCTCGTTGTCCCAGTATTCAATAGTCCGAATGATGTGCGTCTCGTCGGTCTCGCCGAGCATCACCTCGACCTCAAACATAGAGTCGTCTTGCGGGTCTTTGAGTAGAATATCCAACCGACCACCCGAGTTCTGGCTACGCTCCTTGTTGAGTGCATCGAGATCGCCCAAGCCTAAGCAAGCTGGGTTAGCCCATATTTGATCCTGTAACCAATATTCGTCAAACCCAGCTTCGCGAATGGATACAGAGTGTGCGATTAAAATCTCTTCAGTCATAGTTTTGTTTCCTCTCGATACGCATACGCCTTCCCCTTTTGTTGTTTATTAACCAAGCCGTGTAAAAAGTTAAATTTTCAATTATGAGCAAGTTTGATTATAGGCAAAACTACCATTGAGGACATCACTAGCTTCTAATCCCCGTCAACATTTTCTCCAGCCGTTTCACCGACACGATCACCGGCGTTTTCAATTCCTGCGCAAACAGTGAAACGCGCAGTTCTTGCATCATCCAAGTACATTCCGTCACACGCGGATCAGTATTGCCTTGCTGCGCTTGCCGTAGTTTTTGCATAGCTTGTAGCAACGGTTGAAGCTGGCTCATACACTGCGCATCACGTGCCGGGTTGCTGCGTAGTTTTTCGATGCGCAGGTTGATGGCTTTGAGGTAGCGCGGCACGTGTTGCAGGCGTTCATAGGGCGTTTCCGCCACGAAGCGTTTGCCGAGCAAGCCATCGAGTTGGGCGCGCACATCTTGGTTAGCCTGTGTGTGTGCTTTGAGGTGGGGGAGATTTTTTTGCAGTAGTTGATGTTCGCTGAGTACATTAGCCACCAGCTTTGCCAACTCTTGCGCAATGAGCAACAGGCGATTTTTTGCTTCCTTACCGCGTGCGTTAAATTCTGCTTCGTTGATAGGCAAAGGTTCGCTCAAACAACACCGCTCGAAGGTGATCGCCAATATTTGTTGCTGCAATTCTTGTTGCGTGCCAAACGGCATAAACAACATGCCGAGCCGTTGCGCATCGGGCAGATTTTTTTCCAGGTACTTCACCTGCTCCTTGAGCAATAGCATAAACAAACGGCGCAAACCGCCACGATGCGCGGCCTGCGCGGCATCACGGCTATCAAAGGCGCGCAACACTACGGCATCCTCTTCATCGACCAGCGCGTTAAATAACGTCACGGTTTGTCCGGCACGCTTTACTTCACGCGTCTCTACGAATGCGCCAAAATCCCACGAAGTGTAATGTTGCTCTGAAACCGATTCGCCTTTCTCTACGGTCGCTGCAACGATAGCGGGCGCAGCACGCGGCGCAAGCTCACCATGCAATTGCGAAAAATTGCGCGACATGCCAAGTTGTCTGCCGTGTTCATCCACCACGCGAAAGTTCATCAGCAGATGCGGCGGCAATTGCTCCAAACGAAACGCATCCAACGGCACATCAAGTTGTTTTTGTTCGCGGATATAACGCGCCAATGTTTGTAGCAACGGCATGTTGGCTGGCGGCACTTCTCGACAAAATGCAGCCGAGAACTCCGGTACAGGCACTAAATTTCTCCGCAGTTTTTGCGGCAAGGTTTTAATCAGTTGCGTGACTTTCTCTGGCAGGATGCCCGGAATCAGCCATTCGCAGCGTGCCGCCACCACTTGATTGATAAGCGCCAGCGGTACAGTGAGGGTGATGCCGTCGTCGTTCTTGCCCGGTGAAAAGTTGTAGCTCAACGCGAAGCTGACGTTATCAATCTTCAACTGCGGTGGGAACTGGTCGGTGGTGATGCCTGCCGCTTCGTGGCGCATCAGGTCGTCTTTTTTCAGATACAACAATTTTGCTTCGGCACGTTCAGCTTCTTTGCGCCACGCATCAAAGCTCGCACCGTTGTGAAGGTCAGCAGGAATACGGCTGTCGTAAAAAGCAAAGATCAATTCATCATCCACCAACACATCGGGGCGACGCGCTTTATGTTCCAAGGCTTCAATGTCGGCAATCAATTTCTGGTTGTGCTGGAAGAATGGCGCGCGTGTTTCAAACTCCCCGCCCACCAGTGCCTGACGAATAAAAATTTCGCGTGATTCTGCCACGCTCATCGGCCCGTAATGCACGCGCTTCTTGGCATTCAGCAGCAAACCATGCAGCGTGCTGCGCTCGTAAGCGGTGACTTGGGCGGGCTTTTTCTCCCAATGCGGATCGTAATAATGCCGCTTGATCAGATGCGCACCGACTTCTTCCAACCATTCCGGCTCAATGCGCGCCATGCAGCGCGCAAACAGTTTGTGCGTCTCAATCAACTCGCCCGCCATCACCCATTTCGTGCCTTTTTTTGCCAACACCGAATTGGATGCGATGAAAAATTTGATGCCGCGCGCCCCCAGATATTCATTGCCATCGACACTCTTCATGCCGATGTTGCCGAGCAGCCCGCACAACAAGGATTTGTGGATTTGTTCGTAGGTGGCGGGCTTTTCATTGCTGCGCATGCCCATCTCGGCAACCTGCCCGTGCAACTGCTGATGCAGTTCGCGCCATTCGCGCAGACGCAACGGCGAGAGGAAATTCCTGCGGCATTCTTCCGCCAGTGAGCGATTGGATTGTTTGTGTGCCAAGGCCTGCTCGTACCATGCCCAGATTTTGATATAGGCAAAGAAGTCCGAACGTTCATCAGCAAAACGCTTGTGCGCGGCATCGGCGGCTTCTTGCTTATCCAGCGGGCGATCACGCGGGTCTTGCACCGAAAGCGCGCTGGCGATGATGAGGATTTCGGTGAGGCAAAAATATTGTCGTCCAGCCAGTAACAGGCGCGCGATTTTGGGGTCAAGCGGCAGCTTGGCAAGTTCATGTCCCAGCTTGGTCAGTTTTCGCGTTTCATCTATTGCACCTAACTCAGCCAGCAATTGATAGCCATCGGCAATCATGCGCGGTGTGGGCGGTTCGATAAAGGGAAACTCGGCGATGTCACCTAGCTCCAGCGCGCTCATGCGCAGGATGACAGTGGCGAGCGAGACGCGGAAAATTTCCGGGTCGGTGAATTCATCACGCTGAATAAAATCCGCCTCTTCATACAGACGCACACATATGCCGCTCATCACGCGACCACAACGTCCAGCCCGCTGATTGGCGGCAGCACGGGAAATTTTTTCGATGTGTAACTGCTCGACTTTTTGTCGGATGCTGTAACGGTTGACCCGCGCCAAGCCGCAATCGATCACATAACCAATGTTGGGCACAGTGAGCGAGGTTTCCGCTACGTTGGTGGCCAGTACTACGCGCCGCTGACCGCCTGTCTTGAACACTTTGTCTTGTTCTGCGGCGGATAACCGCGAGAATAACGGCAGAATCTCTACGCCTCCGCGACGTACACTAGAAGCATGGTGTTTGCGCAACACTTCTGCCGTGTCGCGTATCTCGCGTTCGCCCGGCAGGAACACCAGCACATCGCCTCGCAACCCGCCTGCGGCTAATTCATCCAGCGCGCTGCTGACGGCTTGCGGGACATCTTGGGCTTCGCCTTCTTCACTTATTTGCAGGGGACGATAGCGCGTTTCAACCGAATAGCTGCGACCCGATACCTCTATCACCACCGCGCCAAAATGCTTGGCGAAACGATCCGCATCCAGTGTTGCAGAAGTGATGATGAGCTTGAGATCAGGGCGACGCGGCAATAGCTGTTTCAGATAGCCAAGCAAGAAATCAATGTTGAGCGAACGCTCGTGAGCTTCGTCAATGATGAGCGTGTCGTAATTTTTTAACAGCGGATCACTGTGTATTTCGGCGAGCAAGATACCGTCTGTCATCAGCTTGATGCTGGTATCTGCCGACACTTTATCGTTGAAGCGGACCTTGTAACCGACCGCGCCACCGAGTTCTGTTTTCAACTCGAACGCGATGCGCGTCGCAACAGTGCGTGCAGCAACACGACGCGGTTGTGTGTGACCAATGCAACCCAACACGCCACGTCCCAGCGTTAAACAAATTTTGGGTAATTGGGTAGTTTTGCCCGAACCCGTCTCGCCGCAGACGATAACAACCTGATTGTCGGAAATTGCTCGCGCCAAATCCTCACGTTTAGCGACAACGGGCAAATCGGCGGGAAATTCAATCGCGGAAAGGCCTTCCAGACGCGCCTTGCGGCGCAAGGCACTTACTGGCAACTCAGGCTTCAATGCAACAGTCTCATTAATAATAAAGCACACTTACTTCATATCCGCCATTTTATTGGTGAATCTGGAAAGGCTTGAACCTTCGACGAAAGGATTGTGACCCGAACCAACCCCATAAGGCGACAATTGTATCTCAATGCCTTACTTCACCCGCAATTCTTAAGTTGGTAATTTGGAAGGATCTGAGAATTCTCTCATCTCAGATGAATAACCTATTGAGAAACGACAGTTAACGAAAAATTTGCCTAACCTCCTAGTTTTATGGATAATGCGCGCCCTTAGTGCGTACACCCGCCGCACAAAACATCATTAAAGGAAAACAAAATGAAAGCAGATATTCATCCAAATTACCAAGAACTCACCGTGACTTGCAGCTGTGGTAATAGCTTTAAGACCAAGTCCGTGATTGGCAAACCAACCCTGAGCGTTGAGGTTTGCTCCGAATGCCACCCGTTTTACACTGGCACACAGAAGATTGTTGATACCGCTGGTCGTATCGATAAATTCCGTCAGAAATACGGCACTAAAGCTGCTGCGTAAGCAAACTGCTAGGAGGCTCACAAAAAGGCAGCGTTTGCTGCCTTTTTCTTTTGCGGTGACAATTGCTTTTTAGAGCATCCCAACAAATCGTCTTTGCGAGGAACGAAGTGACGCGGCAATCCAGAATACATGCAGCATTCAGGTTAAGCCTAACTGGATTGCCACGTCGGCAATGCCTCCTCTCAATGACGCACCCCCAATGTACTTTATAAAGCCTACCGACCCTTACCCCATCACTCCCGCAAAAGCGGTGATGTTGGGATTGCTGTGCCTGATTTGGCTAAGCACGGGGCTGGTTGGGCATGACCCGTGGAAGCATGATGATGCTTACAGCTTCGGCTTGATATATTCCATGCTGCAAAGCGGTGACTGGTTAGTCCCCACCTTGGCGGGCGAACCGTTCATGGATAAGCCGCCACTGTTCTACTGGACGGGTGCGGCATTCGCCAAATTATTTTCTCCCGTATTTGCTCTGCATGATGGCGCACGTTTAGCCAGCGGTTTTTATATGGTTTTGACGCTGCTGTTTATGGGGTTGGCGGGTCGCAAACTGTATGGTGAGAATCGTGGCTGGGCGGCGGCAGTTATTTTGATAGGCTGTCTCGGTATGCTAGTGCGCGCGCACGAGATGATTACCGATCTCGCACTACTCACCGGTTGCGCGATGATGTTGTACGGTTTTATTCATAGCCAAGCGCATGTATTGCGCGCAGGATTTTGGATCGGCACGGGTATGGGCATTGGCTTCATGTCCAAAGGCTTCATCGCGCCGATATTGTTTGTTTTAATCGCCGCTTGCTTACCTGCAATTTTCAAAATATGGCGCACTCGTCATTACGTTAACAGCCTTGTTATCGCCACCCTATTTGCTTTGCCATGGCTCACTATCTGGCCACTATTGCTCTACCAACATTCACCTCAGTTATTCTCTGATTGGGCATGGACACACAACATAGGCAACTGGTTTGGCTACGCAAAATCAGGACCCAATACTGAGTCTTTTTATTACTTAAAAAATCTGCCGTGGCTTGCATGGCCCGCACTGCCGTTAGCGATTTGGGTGGTATGGAAATCACGCAAACGCTTGGCACAACGTGACGATTTGCAATTACCGCTCGTGGTGTTTGCCGTAATGATGGCAACCCTCAGCTTCGTGCCCAGTATTGAGGAGGTGTTCGCCTTGCCGATGCTGCTGCCCATTGCGTTGCTCGCAACCGCTTCACTATCCATGTTGAAACGGGGTGCAGCCAATGCACTCGATTCATTTGGCTTGATGACGTTTGCGATGCTTGCCATCGCGATGTGGTGGGGTTGGGCGGGTTTATTACTAGATAATCAGGCCAAGATTACACACTGGCTAAAGGATTTTCAGCCAGGATTTGAGCCAGAGTTGCACACCCCTTCGTTCACCATCGCGATTATCGCTACCGTGCTATGGTTAGTAATGGTGTGGCGTGTTGGTCGTTCAATGCGCCGTGCAGTGGTCAATTGGGCAGCGGGCATAACGCTGATTTGGGTACTTGCCATGACATTGTGGTTGCCGTGGCTGGATAGTGGTAAGAGTTACCGCACTATGGTTACTTCGTTGCGCATATCGCTACCTCAAAAATACCAATGCATCGCGGGGGAGAGTATCGGCGAAGCTCAACGGGCCATGCTGCATTATTTTGGCGACATCATCACGCAGCACGACTCCAAACATCGTTGTGATTTGCGCCTCATTCAAGGCGACAAGCTATCCAAGCCCTTGTCCAATGAAAAACGTTGGGAGAAGATTTGGGAAGGTAGTCGCAAGGGTGACAAGAACGAACACTATCGCCTGTATCAGCGCGTGACTCAGTAAAGGAAAAATAATGACTCAATTAGTCGTTGCGGCACTCTACAAATTCGTCAAGCTCCCCGATTACGTCGAGTTGCGCGCACCGCTGCAAGCGTGCTGCAACGAACTCGACATCACCGGATCGCTACTTTTGGCCGAAGAAGGCATCAACGGCACAATCGCGGGGACACGCGCCAACATCGATCAGATATTAGCTTACCTGCGTAGCGATCCCCGTTTGGCAGATTTACCACACAAAGAATCTGCCGCGACTGCTCCACCGTTTTACCGCATGAAGGTCAAACTCAAAAAAGAAATCGTGACGATGGGTGTGGCGGGGATCAGCCCTACCGAGTTGGTCGGTCAATACATCAAGCCCGAAGATTGGAATGCGCTTATCAGCGACCCCAATGTGCTGTTGGTGGACACCCGCAACGATTACGAGGTCGAAGTCGGCACGTTCAAAGGTGCGGTTGACCCACGCATCACCACTTTCCGCGAATTTCCTGAGTATGTAAAAAAACATTTTGACCCCGCGAAACAGCCCCGTGTGGCAATGTTTTGCACGGGTGGCATCCGTTGCGAAAAAGCTTCTGCTTACATGCTTAAAGAAGGCTTTGCCGAGGTGTATCACCTGCAAGGCGGCATCCTGAAATACTTGGAAAATGTTCCTCAGGAAGAAAGTTTGTGGGAGGGCGAATGTTTTGTATTTGACCAGCGTGTCGCAGTGGGACAAGGCTTGCAACCAGGGCATTTTGAATTGTGTTACGGCTGCGCTCGCCCCATCACTGCCGAAGAAAAAGCTTCACCCAAATTTGAACAAGGCATCTCTTGCCCGCGCTGCTATGACATCCTCACGCCGGAAAAACGTGCGGGTGCATTAGAGCGGAATAAGCAAATTGAATTGTCCGCGAAACGAGGGGAGGCACATATCGGAACAATCGGAAAAAACAAAAACTCCTGAGTCAGCGGTTACTTGCGGTGGCAAATAATACACAACTCGCTCCCTTCCATTGATCTGCGCAAATAGCTGTTTCCCAATTTTTCCACTAAAGACGGCTCATGTTCATGGTGACATGAGGTACAAGTAACCGTTGCAACACCCGCCACTTCATCAAGACGAATCTCATCAATATCAGCTTGCGCATTGTTGTTGGCATCAAAGAAAGACAGCTCATTGTTCAACGCATTGGTCGGATTAAAATCCACACCATCTTGCGGGTAATTTATCCCTATCGGATGATGCACTTGTTTGTCGCTGTAAATTTTATTGGGATCTTTTGCCGCGATAGAAGCACCCATCACATGGCAGCTCAGACAATCACCCGCCAAACCTTGCGCCGCCAACACCCCGCCAGAAACCAGAATCACGCACCATGCCATAACCCAAACCACAGGTGTCAATCGATTGATCCTAAACATAGCCATTCTCCTTGAATAACGAATCATCAGCCTCGCTAGGACAAGAGTGATGCCCGAAAAATTCAATGATGTGCGATGGGCCTCACTTCTTTACGATGACAGACATGGCAAAATTCTCTGGTGTTGCCCCGTAAAAAATCCTCATCAGGATTTTCCATCTGAACTACACCTTTCGCATGCTCGCGATGGCAGGTGTTGCAGGTGATTTCCACTTTACCCTCATCGACGAACAGCCGAATTTCCTCATTGTCCAATTTGCCATTTTCATTGGTGTCAAAATATGACTTGTCACCTTTGCGCGCATTGGGCAAATTAAAGTCATTTAATGTTGGCAGCGGGGGATAAACAATTTCAATAGGGTGATGCTCAGAGACATTGATGTACATATCGCTCAGATCACGTCCTTGCTTGGCATTAGTCTTGGAATGGCAAAACATGCAGTCATCATCTGATTCGTAACCTTCGGGGATCGAACCACTTTGGACACATCCGATAACCGATAAACTCACCAAAGCTACTGCCAAACACCCAAAAAAACACTCTTTTAGTTTTAGCATTTTCGCCCCCTCCTTTTATTTTCGCCAACTATACGCTGTTTCTGTTACGAAACCTTGCCCGCAATCTGCGGTGTCGTACTAATCACATCGGAATTCTGCGCACGATGACGTAGCGCGTGGTCTATCAATACCAGTGCCAGCATTGCCTCGGCAATCGGCGTGGCACGAATCCCGACGCAAGGATCATGGCGACCCTCGGTGGAAACCATCACTGCCTCACCCGCCTTGTTAATTGAGCGGCGCGGCAAGCGTATGCTCGAAGTGGGTTTGATCGCCAGATGTGCAACGATGTCTTGCCCGGTGGAAATTCCGCCGAGGATGCCGCCCGCGTTATTCGTCAAAAACCCTTGCGGGGTCATTTCGTCGCCGTGCTCGCTGCCGCGTTGCGTTACGCAATTGAATCCCGCGCCTATCTCCACGCCCTTTGCCGCGTTGATACCCATCAGCGCGTAAGCAATTTCGGCATCGAGTCGATCATACACAGGCTCCCCCCAGCCAACTGGAACATTCTCCGCCACCACGGTCAGCTTTGCACCAATTGAGTCGCCCGATTTGCGTAATGCATCCATGTATTTTTCGAGCTGCTCGACAATACCAGGGTCGGCGGAAAAGAACGGGTTGTCATTCACACCATCCCAGCCTTTGAATGGCATTACCACTTCACCCAGCTGTGATAAAAAGCCGCGTATCACCACACCATAACGTTCACTCAGCCACTTCTTGGCAATCGCTCCTGCCGCTACACGCACCGCCGTTTCACGTGCTGAAGAACGCCCGCCGCCGCGATGATCGCGAAAGCCGTATTTTTGCGTGTAAGTGTAGTCTGCGTGTCCGGGACGGAAAGTTTCGGCGATGTTGCCGTAATCTTTGCTGCGTTGATCTTCGTTGCGTATCAACAGCGCGATCGGTGCGCCTGTTGTTTTGCCTTCATATACACCGGAAAGAATTTCTACCGTGTCGGATTCGCGGCGTTGCGTCACATGGCGCGACGTACCGGGCTTACGCCTGTCCAAATCATACTGAATATCCGCCTCGCACAACGCCATTCCTGGCGGGCAGCCATCCACCACGCAGCCTATCGCCGCACCGTGCGATTCGCCAAACGATGTGACGGTAAACAACGTGCCTAAAGTATTTCCCGACATGAGGATAACCTCGCTAATTTAATGTCGTAAGTTTAACATGGCGAACAATTAAACCACCTTGAGTACGAAGCAAAATGAAAGCGATGTTAATGACTTCCGCAGGCAGCCCTGATGTGCTTGCCTTATACGATGTTGAGAAACCAGAGCTGCGCTCACCGCATCATTTGCGTATCAAGCTCGCTGCCGCTGGGGTGAATCCGCTCGACACCAAGCTGCGTAACAAGCCTGCTTACTACCCTGATAAATTACCCGCAATTTTGGGTTGTGATGGCGCAGGTGTGGTGGAAAAAATCGGCAATGCGGTGACGCGTTTCAAAGTGGGTGACACAATTTATTTCAACAATGGCGGCATCGGTGATGAGCCTGGCTGCTACGCTGAATTTACCACACTACACGAAGAATACTGTGCCGCAAGCCCCGTCAATCTTAGCCTACAGGATAGCGCAGCACTGCCATTGGTGCTGCTTACCGCCTATGAAGCCTTGGTTGAGCGCGTCAATTTGCAATCTGGGCAAACTATTTTGGTACATGCGGCAGGTGGTGGCGTGGGTCACATCGCCGTGCAACTCGCTCACCATCTCGGCGCACGCATTGCCGTTACGGTGAGCAACGAAAAGAAGGCAGGATTGGCGCAGGGACTTGATGCGGAAAAAATCATCAACTACAAGGAACAAGATTTCGTCGCGGAAATTTTGGATTGGACAGATGGTAAAGGGGTCGATGTAGTGTTCGATACCGTGGGGGGTGATACCTTCTTGCGTTCATTCAATGCCACGCGCATCGGTGGAAAAGTCGTCAGCCTACTCGCCACCCCGATCACCGCAGCCGATGCGCAATTGGCACGACTACGCAATCTTACGCTGTGTTACGAATTGATGCTCACGCCACAAGTGATGAAATTACATGAAGAGCGTATTCGTCAACGCAAAATACTTGAACACTGCGCACAACTAATTGAAGCGGGGAAACTAGGTGTGCTGGTTTCTTACGCCTTGCCTCTGGCAGAAGCACAACAGGCACACCGCTTAATTGAAGCAGGCGATACCATGGGGAAAATTATTTTAACATTGGAGTAGCGGCTACCCCACCTGATTGCGCATATGATCCGCCACCCTGGCGAACGAATCGGACAATTCATTTCTCAACGCCGCATTCGGCACGAATTCACTCAGCGCCTGATTCATACACAGCAACCACTGATCTCGCTCGGTGTTGCCAATCTCAAATGGCAGGTGACGGCGGCGCAACATTGGATGTCCGTATTGCTCCACATAAAGTTGCGGGCCGCCCATCCAGCCCGATAAAAATTTGAACAGCTTGTCTTGTGCCGATTGCAAATCCGCCGCATGTAATTTACGTATGCCGTAAGCCTCAGGTAATTCGTCCATTAGTTGATAGAAGCGCGTGACCAGTGCGTGAACTTTTTCTTCACCTCCAATGCGATGATAGTGACTCAATTCATGGTTAATTTGCATGAGGTTATTTCAGCCAGCCCTTGCGTTGAAAAATAAAAAATGGAATCGCCACCGACGCAACCATCAATATCAAGGAAAACCAGTATCCGTTTACCCATTCCAATTCGGGCATAAATTTGAAGTTCATGCCGTAGATTGAGGCGATCAGGGTGGGCGGCAATAATCCCACCGAGGCGACCGAAAACAGGCGCACGATTTTATTCTGATTGATGCCGATAAAGCCGACGGTGGTGTTCATCAAAAAGTTGATTTTGTCGAACAAAAAAGCCGTATGCCCGTCCAGAGAATCAATGTCCTGCATGGCCTGGCGGGATTCTTCCAGTTGATGCGGGTTGAGTAATTTACTGCGCATCAGGAAAGAAATTGCACGTCGCGTATCCATCAAATTGCGGCGAATACGCCCGTTCAAGTGTTCCCCCTGCGCAATTTTTGCCAATACGGCGGCGGCTTTTTTATCGCCCAAGGCGGGCTTGAGTACCGTGCTGCTGACCCTACCCAAATCCGCGTAAACCTCTTCGAGTGCATCCGCAGAAAACTCGATGTCGGACTCATACAAATCAATCAGCACATCGAGACTATCCTCAATCAATTCCGGGTGACCGTTTGCATGTTGGCGAAAAGACTGAAACACGGGCAAGTCTTCTTCGTGGATGCTGAACAAAATGTTGCGCGACAACACAAACGCGACAATCACACTGCGCGAACCACTTTCTTTTCCCAGTAAAAAATCCGAGCGCAAATGCAGCTCGCCATTTTCTTCGTAAAAGCGCGCGCTGGCCTCGATGTCCTGCAAATGTCTGGCTTGGGGTAGGGTCAAGGCAAAGGCTTGCTGTACCCATTCGCGTTCCGCGTCATCGGGTGCAATGATGTCGATCCAAACTGGTTGGCGATGAGTGATTTCTTGCTGCGGGATGTTAACCAAGCGACCCTGATCTAGGGTAAAGATGTTTAGCATAATTGGTGCGTGTTATGTCTCGGTTGCGTTGGCTCTTAGCAATACTTCAAACTCCTGCGCAGGCACCGGTTTTGAAAATAAGTACCCTTGTGCGTAATCACAGCCCGCATCGCTCAACAGCTTGCGTTGCGCTTCGACCTCGATGCCTTCCGCAACAACTTTCAGTCCCAGCTTGTGTGCCATCGCGATAATCGCCTCGCATAAGCCCCTGTCATTGGCATTGATCTCGATATGATCGACGAATGACTTGTCGATTTTTAGGTAATCAATATCGAATTTTTTCAGGTAAGAGAGTGACGAGTAGCCTGTGCCAAAATCATCAATGGCCACTTGAATACCCGCATCACGGAATTTTAATAACTTCTCAGTCACCTGATTGATTGGATTAAGCAGCAAACCTTCGGTGATTTCAATCACCAGATTGCGCCCGCTCAAGTTGAGTTGAGCCAGATAGGCCAGCCATTCGCGGTGATCTTCTTCGCGCATAAATTGCACGGGTGATTTATTCACGCTCATTTGAAAATCTTGTCCCGCTATCGCTACCCAATGTTGGGTTTGACGGGCGGCCTCATAAAATACCCAATCACCAATTTCGTTGATGAGTCCGGTTTCTTCAGCCAACAAAATAAATTCAAGCGGACCGACCAAACCCCGTGTGGGATGTTGCCAGCGCACCAGTGCTTCCGCCTTGCAAATACGCCCGGTTGCCATGTCCAAAATAGGCTGAAAATGCAGTACAAACTGCTTGTTCGTAATGGCATTACGCAAGTCGTTAATGATTTGCCGCCTGCCCTGTGCCGACTCCTGTAACTCAGCCGTGTAATAGTTCGACTGATTACGCCCATTGCTCTTGGAAACGTACATCGCCTGGTCGGCATTTTTCAGCATACTTTCTACGGTTGTTGCATCATCTGGATAAAGCGTAATGCCGATGCTGGCTGAAATGTAACCCGCCTCATCACCCAGCTGGAATGGCTCGTGCAGGGCTTTGAGTATGTTCGCCGCGATTCGCTCAATGTCGGCGATATCGCCCACATCCAGCAACAGCACGGTGAATTCATCGCCCCCCAAGCGAGCCACCGTATCGGATTCCCGCACCGAGTTGCGGATGCGTTTCCCAGCCTCCACCAGCAGAATATCGCCTGCATCGTGACCGAGGGTGTCGTTAATTTCTTTAAAGTGATCGAGGTCGATAAACAACAAGGCCATTTTTGAACCTATCCGATGGGCTTTTTTAATTTCTTGTTCCAATTGATTGTGGAATAAATGTCGGTTCGGCAGCCCGGTTACTTTGTCAAAATTGGCTTGATTCCAGATAAGGGCTTCGGATTGTTTTTGTTGCGTAATATCGCGAATAAACGCGCAAAGTTCATATTGTTTCTCCACCTCGATGGTGGTAATTGCCCATTCAGCAGGAAACAAATGCCCATCCCGATGCATGTTTGTTTGTTCAACACGGGTTGAAAGGATGGTGGTTGCGCCAGGCATCAATGCCATTTGGACACGCGCAAAATACTCCTCACGGTTTTTAGGTGGGATAACCATGTCCACCAACAAACGCCCCATGGCCTCGTCACGTGTCCAACCAAAAATATCGGTGGCCTGCTCATTCCAACCTGTGACAATGCCTTGTGCGTTCATCTGCACCACTGCATCCAGCGCGTTTTCAATGGTTGCTCGCAAGCGTGTTTCGGCGACACGATGGGCTTTTGAGCCCAGCTCTACTCGTTCCGCCATCTGGTTAAAATCATGCGCCAATCTGCCAATTTCGTCGTCAGATTCCAGCATCAAGCGTTTGGATAAATCTTGTGTTCCGTTAATCTCAGACACAAATTTTGTCAGGCTATCCAATGGCGCAGTGAGTTTTTTGGATAACCAGCGAATCGCAAAAATCAATGGTAATGCCAACAGCAAGCCCAATCCAACCAGCTTGATAACCACCTTACCAACGGCTTGTTGAAGCAACGCTGGTGAGCGCAATATCGCCACTTGCCAACCCGTTAATACCCCGGAATTTTGCACCGCGCTGCTCAACAAGTAAGACTCGCTTGCAACTTTTATCCAGCCATTTTGATGCGCCAAACCAAACATGGCTTCCTGGGCAATAGGTATATCCAATGTTGATGCCAACAAATCAATTGATTCGGGATGATCCACCAAATCGGCAGGTAAAAATTGGGAGGAAAGCGTAATAGGCGTGGTTTGCGACGTAACCGTTGCATCTTCATGGTGCAGTAGGAGGGCGTTCTTGGGCAGTGCCGCGACAACTTCACCCCAATGATAAGCAATCACCAGCGTACCCAATTGATAATCGGCAGAGAAACTGGCCGCGATAGGCGTGACTAAAGCAACAATATCGTCGCCATCCAGCGGGTCGGTATGCTTGTTTACAAATTTTAATGCGCCTTGCATTTTCCATACTTCGGGCAGCATGACGGTTCTACGTTGATCCTCGCTGGAAGCGATTAAATTGCCTGCGGAGTCAAACGCATAAATATCACCATTCAGTTTGTAATCTTCCTTCAGATTGGCCAGTGTTTTTTCCAGCCGCTTATCCACATCACCGGAAGCTAGGTCATTCATCACATCCAACTTTGCCCAAGCGTGAATGTCCGTTTCCAACTCGCCGAATTTGGTATTAAATTCACCCAATTTAATTTGCGCGAGTTGCGACAAATTGGACAGTTCGGAATCAGTTACCGCAGATCGAACAGCCGATTCCACTACCAGTGCGGTGACCAAGTAAGTCACTATAAATACCAAAAAGAATGCCAGCAGCAGTTTGCGGGCGATGGTTTTACTGAGCCAGGTGCGCATGGTTAACAGCATCTGTCGGGGGGGGGGGCCTCATTGCAGGCGCAATAACACTTTAACGCCAGTGGGGGTCTCGTTATCACTAATGTAGCCAATTGCACCCGGTACGCTGCGCACAAAAGCAACCACCGCATGATCTGAGATTTGGGTGAGTGGCGGATGCTTGCCCTCAAAGCGCAGCTTATTCCAGAGATCTGCCAATTCTTCCTTGGGCAAATTAAACACCGCCTCGGAGAAAATATCACGCTGATCGCTGCTGGATTCACGGTTGATTGGCACGACCTGAATTTGATCCGACCATCGGGTCTTTTTCAACGCATAAATATCCTGCCAGTCGAAAAAATATCGGTCAAACAGCTAGCGGATATTTA
>JBEBKA010000044.1:0-23097 GCA_040079595.1 Gallionella sp. | reverse complement strand
GGCGGGGTAATCGCCCTCGGTATAGTCTCCCGCAAGCATTAAGTTGGGCTGGGTAGTTTGTGGGGTGGGGCGATGCAGGTTGGGTGTGCAACAAAAAGTCGCACGTTTTTCAGCAATGACTTTGACCCAATGCGGGGCGTCAGCAATACCAAATTCTTCAAGCAGTTCTGTAATGACCTTTTGCGCCAGCTCATCTTGCGTTAAATTCTGATGGATGCCCTCCGCGCTAATCACGGAAGCAATCAGTCCATGTTGATTCGCAATTTGTCCTTTATCGAATAGCCATTGGCTGGCGCGCTGATGCAAACCCAACATAGGGCAAGGCAGACGAACACTGGCAGGATATTGCAGATACACGGTGTAAATTGGTTGATGTTCCATGCTATTGATTGCCGCCACGGTGTTGGCAAGTGCGGCGATAGGGCGCAATAGATTCGCAGCAACAGTAGGTGGCGCAGCGCAGATAACGTGGCTGAACGTATGAGTTCCTTGCTTAGTAGCTAGATCGATATGTTCGTCCTGAACAACAATTGTTTCTACGCCATTTGACGTGAATACTCTTCCACCGTGTTGTTCAATGAAACTCGCTGCACGTTGCGGAAACAGTGCCGTAAAATCGATACGAGGCAACAACATATCACTATCAGTGCGAGATCGGCTTAAAGAATCACGTAATACATTGAGAAAAACCTGCCCGGAAGCCTTATGAGTAGGCGTATTCAGAGCCGCGATGCAAAGCGGCTCCCAGAGCTTAAAAATAAGGTTGGCTTCCTGCCGGTGAACAGCAAGTAGTTGTGCAACTGTAATGTCCTGATACAAGCGAAAGTTTTTCAGGCGCATGGTTAACATAAATCGCGCGGCACTGAATCTTTGCGAAAATGATAAACCTTGCGCGGAAAGCAGTGCGGTAAGTAGGTGAAGCGGAGCAGGTAAGCGAGGCGCTTTGAGTGAAAATTGACGATGCAGCTCTAGTTGCAACGGCAGGCGCAAAAAATCTTGTTCAATATTGCCGCCTATTAATTTGATAAGGCGCAACGTCTCGTGATAACAACCGAGCAATAGATGTTGCCCATTATCGAGTTGAGTGTGGTTGTATGTCACGCCACGCGCACGACCACCTAACTGCTTGGCACTTTCAAATACCGTGACAGCAATGCCGCGTTGAGCAAGTGCTACAGCGGCTGCCATGCCCGCATAGCCACCGCCGATTACACCGACGTTTAATTCTTCAGCCACGTCTTAAAAGCAAGCCACAATTTGTAGGTTGGCGTGAGCGAGACGCGCTCTTTCAACACATGACAACCGCTGTTCGCAACCTCAATCAAGGTTGCACGATAAATCGCTGCCATGATTAAACCGACGCATTGTGATTTACGGTCTTGGTCGGGTAACTGCGTGAGTGCTTGGTCGTAGAATTTTTGCGCCCGTTTGATTTGGAACGCCATCAGCTTTTGAAAGTTCTCTGTCTCTCGTGCGTTGAGAATATCCGCTGCGGTCACGCCGAACTGCTGCATCTCGTCCATAGGCAAATAAATACGGCCTCTGCGCGCATCTTCGCCCACATCGCGAATGATGTTGGTGAGTTGGAAAGCAATGCCGAGGTCGTGAGCGTACTTTAATGTCTGACGGTTGTTATAGCCGAAAATCTCCACCGACAACAGCCCAACCACCGACGCGACGCGGTAGCAATACAGTTGCAGTGATTTGAAATCCTGATAACGCGCCTGCTCCAAATCCATTTCCATGCCGTCGATGATTTCTAACAGATGCTCTTGCGCCATGTTGAATTGTTTAACAATAGGCACAAGTGCGATGGCGACTGGATGCTGTGGTTTTCCCACATAAATTTCAGCCACCTGAGTGCGCCACCAATTGAGTGAGGTGCGTGCGAGGTTGACATCGGTAGTCTCATCTACCACGTCATCTACTTCGCGACAAAAGGCATACAGCGCGGTGATGGCACGACGCTTCTTTTCCGGTAAAAAACGAAAGCTGTGATAAAAGCTGGAGCCGCTGGATGCGGCTTTGTCTTGGCAGTATTGGTCTGGAGTCATATCAAAAACGTAACGGTGCGCTTTGCGCAAGCATGATAACCCAGTCGAGCGGTTTTAATGTCGGGCGGTGGCGGAATATGTCGTATTGATTGGCTTCCAGCTTGGTTAGGATGCGCAAACCACCCGCGATAACCATACGCATTTCCAGCCCGATACGCCCGGTGAGAATGCTGCCCAACGGCGCGCCTTGCATCATTAAACTACGCGCGCGATCCACCTGGAACTTCATCAGCGCACGCCAGGCATTATCACATTTTTGTTGCGCGATATGCTCTTCCGTTACACCAAATTTTTTCATTTCATCATGCGGTAAATAAATACGCCCTATGGCGTAGTCTTTCGCCACATCTTGCCAAAAGTTGATGAGCTGCAACGCCGTGCAAATGGCATCGGAATACGCCAAATTAACTGGCGTGGCTTCCTTATACAAATGTAGCATCAGGATACCAACAGGATTGGCAGAGCGGCTGCAATAATCTTGCAGTTGGTCAAAATCATCGTATCGGTTTTGCGTTACATCTCGCGAAAATGCGTCCAGCAAATCGTAAAAAGGCTGCATAGGCAGGGCGTGTTGCGCAATTGCAACCGAGAGGCTTTGAAACAGCGCGGTAAGTGGAACTTGCTGTTCAGCGATGGTGTTTAATTCGTTACGAAATTCATCAAGTTGGCACAAGCGGTCATATTCATCCAACTCACCCTCGTCGGCGATATCATCCGCAGTCCGGGCAAAATGGTAGATCGCTGCCACTGGCTTGCGCAGCCGACGGGGCATGAGGATAGATGCGACGGGGAAATTTTCGTAGTGATTGACGGACATGCGTAATTATTCGGTGTAAGGACCCAGAAAACGAACGCCATTGAAATGGATTAAATGGGTAGGGTCACTGGCACACCATACTTCAGTTTCCCATGCGACAACGGATAAAAATTTTCGCATCACTTCGCCTCGGTCAGGGAATGCCGTCACATAAACCAGTCCTGCCGTGCTTGTCTTAAAAAGATTTGAAAGCTCACTGTGGCGTATGCCATCTACTGGACCGCTACTCGCTACAGCCTCAATCAGAATGAGCCAGTTTCTGGTTTTATCATAAAGTACAACGTCTGGCATCTTGCCGTGACTACCAACCTGAACGCCAAGCGACTGTAATAATTCCTCATCAAAGTAACTCCACTTTTTTCCCGTGTCACCGACATAAACAAGTTGTCCACCCGATGCAAAGTAAGCTGCAAATTCCTCAATAATAGATCGAATAAGATCAGAGTGTTTGCCTGCACTTAATGAAATTGCGTGTCCTTGTTTGATAGCGACAGAGATCCGCTGCATATCTCGGTGTTGGGCAAACTGCTCGGCTAGTGTCGGGCGATGCGTTAGGTATGCAGGCAATGCTTTTTTCCAATTCAGCGAGCCAAATTTTCTAAACAAAACGAGTGCGGTCGGTTCAACTTGGTAGCAATTTAGCGAGCTGTTAACTGCACGGTCTGGTTGGTCTGGATTGTGCAGTAGTATCCCTGCTGCAACGAGGTGTTTGACACTATATTTTCGTATGCTTTTACGTGTGTTTTCGGCGTAATTATGTTCGAGTTTTTCACGTGCGAAATCGAGAATGGCTCGAATACCCAGCAGTGGATTACTGGCTTGACCCCACGTTTTGTTTATTGGTAATTCCAGCAATGCCAGTAGGCAAATAGCGGTGCGCTCGTTCAACTGTTCTTTGGGCAATCCTAGCTGCTGTAAAATTTCAAGTGCTTCGCTGATGCGTTTCTGAATTTTAGTCATAGTGTTTCTAACTCTTCAATTAACTGGTCGATTGAAGTTTGATCTTTTGGGGAAGCTCTTTTTGCACGTAAACCCAGCATTCTCAATTGAGTTAAATCTGGATAGCGCATATTCCGTAAGTCGGTGGCATTAACTTGCGTGTGACCAGAAAATACACGGAAATGATTATCAAGAACAGTTGAATTTAGAAAAGTAGCAAGCCCAATCGCAACACTTTCTTCCATGCCTTGCTTCTTTATATGAAAAACATTCCAATGATTTTCAAAACCTATATAGCCAGCATCCAAATCGTCAGGTGACAAATGGTAGGCAACAATGCGGCGGCGTTCCTCTTTGCTTGAAAAGCGTTTTACAAGGATGTAATGACCGCTAGGTAACAGATTTTTGCTGACAATGGGGGATAGCTGTAAAGCGTTAGGTTTTTTATGCAATTTTGGCCAGCATAACTTACCATTTGAAAAATGATGAGGGTAAATCAAGGGGGCGGCATTAGGGTTTGCCGCATCACACCAGTATTCTTTTAATCTGAAATCCACTACCGCCCCGGTGCTTACTGACAGACCGATCTCACTTAATGTGTGAGTGCACAACTTGGGGAGGTGGATGTCCTGAGTTGTGGTTGGTATGCGGATAAATTGTTCTGTGTCAGATGCTTTTATGATGTCGTCAGCGGCAAAAGTTTCTTGCTGATAATTGGCGAATGAGCCATCACGTGAAGTAGATACGATGATCGAATTTTGTGTTTCACCTTTGACCAAGTGAATGATGATGTTCTCTTGCAAAACATCATCGTCTTTGAACGCTTGACTACGGGAATCAAACAAATGCAATTGGCGAATTGCACAGTGTCGCAAAATAAAATTTCGGAACGGCTTGTAGTAAGACCCATTGCAAAACGATCTGGGGATAATCGCTACAAGCTCTCCCTTACCCTCCAAAAGCATCAATGCCAGTGCCACGAAAGCTGTGTACAGATTGACCGTTTCAATGCCCACCATGCGCAGTAATTTGCGATGCCGTGATTGTGCGTTTATTTTCTTATAAGGCGGATTAAGAATTGCATGGGTATAAGGTTTTGCACCAGATTGAATAGTAAAAATCACCTCTTCGATGAAGTCTGTTGGATGAAGTCGTGCTTTTATTTTTCCGCTTCCATGCAGCACATACTCATCCAATGTATTTCGCAAGTAGCGACCTAGTACAGGATCAATTTCCCAAGTATCTGCGACCACAGAAGTTTTCTCGCGTTGTGCTTGCTCAAAAAAGGCTGCCGTCAAGGATCCAATTCCAGCACCCGCATCTAGGAGCTTGGCAGAGTTTTTATACGAAAAAAGCCCTGCCATAAATTCGGCAATAGAAGAGGGTGTCATGTACTGTCCAAGTTTGGCGCGGTGCTGAGTGTCTAACAGGCCACTAGCTTCTCGTCTAACTTGATCGAGCATGAAGTTCATAAGTCAAATCAAATCATTACGGTGCAGCATGAACACAAACTGATCGCCCGCTGTCACATCCAGCCAAGTGAAAGGCAGCTTCGGATATTCGGCTTCGAGTGCATCGCGGTTATGACCGATTTCGACAATGAGGATGCCGTTGTCGGTGAGGTGTTGTGCGGCGTGTTTGAGAATGGTGCGAGTGGCATCCAAGCCGTCATCACCGCTACCCAACGCGAGTTTCGGTTCATGCAGGTATTCTGGCGGTAATGCTGCTACCGAAGGCGCATCCACATAAGGCGGGTTACTGATGATGAGATCGTATTTTTTGTCGCCGAGCTGGGTGAATAAATCTGACTGTATCAATTGCACGCGGTCTTGCAGACCGTAGTCGGCGACATTGTGCGCCGCGACGGCCAGTGCGTCGGGCGATAAATCGACCGCATCGATGTGTGCATAAGGAAATTCGTGCGCTGCCAAAATCGCGAGACAACCGCTACCCGTACACATGTCCAAGACGCTGTCGATTGCTTCGGATTCGGCGACCCAAGGGCTGAGTTGGGTACGCAGTAGCTCGGCGATAAAGGAGCGCGGCACGATAACGCGTTCATCCACATAAAAACTAAATTCACCGAGGAAGGCTTCGTTGGTCAAGTAAGCAGCGGGGACACGTTCCTGCACGCGACGTTGAATAATGTTTAGTACTTCAACCCGTTCGCCACCGGTGAGGCGTGCATCGAGGAACGGCTCTAGTCTGTCCAAGGGCAAATGCAAGGTGTGCAAAATCAGGTATGCCGCTTCGTCATACGCATCACTGCTGCCGTGACCAAAAAACAATTCGGCTTGATAAAAGTGGCTCACCGCAAAACGCAGCCAATCGCGCACGGTGTGCAAGTCATGTGTTGCTTGGGCAAAGTGTTGGTTCATACGTCGATCCGTTTAGTCGCCACCATTGCCATCGTTACCTGATTCATCATGTTTATCTTTGGAAGCACCCGATGAATTAGATGACGAATCTGATCCGCCTGAAGTGTCAGATTTATTTTTTTCGGGTTTTGCGTATTTGTGTTTATGTACGTCATAACGTAACAAAGCAACAAAGGCGATTAAGAAGAAAGCCGCAATCAGGATAAAAGTCATCATTTGTTTAACAGTAAATTTTCTAAGGTGATTTGATAGGTTTGTTTGAGCGGTTCAATGTCTGCCACACCCACGCATTCATTGAGTTTGTGGATGGTGGCGTTGAGCGGGCCGAACTCGATCACTTGCGGGCAAATGTCCGCGATGAAGCGTCCATCGGATGTGCCGCCGCTGGTGGAAAGTTCGGGTGCGATGCCGTAAGATTTTTGAATGGCATCGCTGATCGCCACAACCAGGCTGCCTTTTGGTGTGAGATAAGGTTTGCCGGATAACTCCCACTTCAAATCATATTCCACGCCGTGTTTGTCCAAAATTGCATGAACTTTATCTTGTAAACCTTGCTGGGTGCTGGCGGTGGAGAAGCGGAAATTAAACAAAATTTCTGCTGTGCCCGGCACAACGTTGGTCGCACCCGTTCCGCTGGTCATATTGGAAATTTGCCAGGATGTTGGGGGGAAGTATTCGTTGCCGTTATCCCAAACTGTTTTGGCTAACTCGGCGATAGCGGGGGACACCAAATGAATCGGGTTTTTTACTAAATGTGGATAGGCGATATGACCTTGAATGCCTTTCACCGTGAGCGTGCCGTTGAGCGAACCGCGACGACCATTTTTAATCATGTCGCCCACTAACTTGTTGGAAGTGGGTTCACCCACAATGCAAAAATCGATGGTTTCGCCGCGTGCCTTGAGTGCCTCAACCACGCGTACCGTGCCATCTACCGCCACGCCTTCTTCATCGGAGGTAATTAACAGCGCGATCGAGCCATTGTGATTGGGATGTTGAATCAAAAATGCTTCAATCGCCGTAATAAACGCAGCAATCGAAGTTTTCATATCCGCCGCGCCACGACCATAGAGCAGGCCATCGCGGATGGTGGGTTCAAACGGTGGCGAAAACCATGATGCCACTGGACCAGTGGGTACAACGTCGGTGTGACCCGCAAACACCACGACGGGGCTGCTTGTACCACGTCGCGCCCATAAGTTATCAACGTTGCCGAAGCGCATGCGTTCAATAGTAAAGCCGAGCTTGGTTAATCTTTCAATGAGAATATCTTGGCAGCCTGCATCATCAGGGGTGAGCGAGCGGCGTGCAATCAGGGCTTTGGCGAGTTCTAAGGTATCTGACATGGTGTGTTAAAGATTGAAAATTTTTGTATAGGCGGCTTCATTAAAGCCAATGTGCAGCAGCTTGCCATTTTTTTCTAACAGCGGGCGTTTGATGACACTGGTTTTTTCCAGCATCAACGTCAGTGCGCTGGCGTTATCCGAAATTTGTTGTTTGCGTTCTTCCGGCAGCCCACGCCAAGTTAAACCGCTGCGGTTGATGAGCTTGCTCCATTCGGATTGGTTAAGCCATTGTTGTGCTGTTCCGGCATCCAGTCCCTGTTTTTTGAAGTCGTGGAAATCAACCGCGATGTTATGTTGCGCCAGCCAATCGCGCGATTTTTTTACCGTGTTGCAATTGGGGATGCCGTACAACTTCATTTTGAGGTATCGAAATGCAGCTTAATATGGCCGATGTCGGAATCGGTCGATTCACTTTGTACGCCGACTTTATCAGGGTCGAATACGGGCGACTTACTGGTGCGTTCCGAGAAGTCAATCAACGCTGCCAAGTTGCTTGCCGAATCTGCGTTACGCATTGCTTCATCTTTGGTGATTTTGCCTGCCTTAAAGAGTTTGTACAGTGCTTGTTCAAAAGTTTGCGAGCCTGCCGAAACGCTTTGCTCAATCGCGTTTTTAATTTTATCGACCTCATCGTTTTTAATCATGTCAGCGATGAGTGAGGTGTTCAACAAAATTTCCACCACGGGCATTTGTTTGCCGTCGCCTGTGCGCACTAACCGTTGCGAGATGACTGCGCGCAAGCACATCGACAAATCTGCCAGCACACCCACACGCGCATCGTAAGGGAAGAAATTCACAATACGATTTAACGCGTGATAGCTGTTATTCGCGTGCAAAGTGGTCAGACATAGATGCCCCGTTTGCGCGAAAATCAGCGCGTGGCGCAGCGTTTCCTTATCGCGGATTTCACCGATCATTAACACGTCGGGAGCTTCGCGCATCCCGTTAATTAAGGCTTCTTCGTAAGAGCGTGTATCCGTGCCCACCTCGCGCTGGTTAATCACGCACTTGTCGTGGCGGAACAGGTATTCAAGCGGATCTTCAATGGTGAGAATGTGACCGCTGTGTTCTGTATTGCGATACTGAATCATCGACGCGAGCGTGGTTGATTTACCCGAACCCGTTGAGCCTACCACCATCACCAGCCCGCGCTTCTCCATAATCAGCTCATTGACGATGTTGGGAAGATTGAGTTCGGCGGAACTGAGTACGTGGGTTTTTACACAGCGGATGACGATACTGATGCTGCCGCGTTGTTTGAAAACGTTGACGCGAAAGTTGCCGATGTCCTGGGCGCGCATCGAGAAATTCATCTCCATGTCAGACTCAAATTCGGCGATGCGCTTGGGACCCATCAATTCGTAGGCAATTTTTTTCACCAACTCAGGATCAAGTTTTTGCGCATTGACGGGCATCACTATGCCGTGAATTTTGATGTTGACAGGCGCACCGACGGAGAAAAAAATGTCGGAAGCTTCTCTCTCTACAGCCATTTGCAATAACGGTGTGACGATCATCGGGTTCTCCTTAAAACAGTTGCTAGTAGATAGACGTTAGTCGTTAGGTAAAACAAAGCCGTATGCCTAACTAACGACTACAAGCTAACGTCTAACGACTTAGATGCCTCTTAGTAGCTCGTTAATTCCAACTTTACTCAAAGTTTTCGCATCAACTTTTTTCACAATAACAGCGCAATACAAACTATAACTGCCATCCTTGGAAGGCAGGCTGCCGCTCACCACTACCGAGCCTGCGGGTACGCGACCGTAAGTCACTTCGCCTGTTTCGCGGTCGTAAATTTTAGTGCTTTGACCGATGAATACACCCATTGAAATCACCACGTTGTCTTCGAGAATCACTCCTTCAACAATCTCGGAACGCGCACCGACAAAACAATTGTCGCCGATGATAGTCGGATTGGCTTGCACAGGCTCAAGCACACCGCCGATTCCCACGCCACCACTCAGATGCACATTTTTACCAATCTGTGCGCATGAGCCTACGGTTGCCCAAGTATCGACCATCGTGCCTTCATCGACGTATGCGCCGATGTTCACATAAGACGGCATCAACACCACGTTTTTGCCGATAAATGCGCCTCTGCGCGCCGCTGCGGGAGGCACTACACGGAAACCACCTTCACGGAAATCACGGCTGTTGTAGTCGGCAAATTTGGAAGGCACTTTGTCGTAATAGTTGGTGAAACCGCCTTTGATAAAGGCATTGTCCTCCAAGCGAAACGACAGCAGAACCGCCTTCTTCAGCCATTGGTGGGTGACCCACTCGCCGTTGATTTTTTCGGCTACGCGCAACTTGCCTTGATCAAGTTGCATGAGGATGTTATCCACGGTTTCCTTGAGTTGCGCATCCGCATTGCGTGGCGTGATTTCGGCACGGCGTTCAAAAGCTGCGTCGATGATTTTTTGTAATTGATCCATGTTGAGTTCCAGTTAGTTTTGATTAAGTGTGGAGATAAATTGAGCGATACGCCGTGCGGCTTCCAGCGTTTCTTCCGT
Source organism: Gallionella sp. (assembly GCA_040079595.1). Taxonomy (GTDB): domain Bacteria; phylum Pseudomonadota; class Gammaproteobacteria; order Burkholderiales; family Gallionellaceae; genus Gallionella. Next base: position 13,047 of record JBEBKA010000044.1, on the reverse strand, counting down.
GCTGGCAACCAGTGCCAAGCGTACAAAGTTTTCGCCGGGGTTGATGCCATTTGCGCTGCGCGCCAAATAGCTACCCGGCAAGAGGGTGACATTATAGTCGCGATACAAAGCTTGCGCGAAGGTGGTATCGGCAATCGGCGTGCGTATCCATAAGTAGAATCCTGCATCGGGCATCACAACGGGCAGCACGGGTTTGAGTATCTCGATAACCTTGGAGAATTTCTCCGCATACTGGCGGCGATTTTCTGCGACGTGTGTCTCGTCATTCCATGCCGCGATGCTGGCAGCTTGGATGGCTGGGTTCATTGCCGAGCCGTGATAAGTGCGATACAGCGCGAATTTTGCAATGACTTCGGCATCACCCGCGACAAAGCCGGAGCGCATTCCCGGTACGTTGGAGCGTTTTGATAAGCTGGAGAACACCACCAGATTTTTATAATCGCTGCGGCCTAATTGTTGTGCGGCTTGCAGCGCACCGAGCGGTTTTGTTTCAAAATAAATTTCCGAATAACACTCATCAGAAGCGATGACAAAACCATAATGATCAGACATCTCGAACAAAATTGTCCATTCGCTCAATGGCATTACGCTGCCACTTGGATTGCCCGGTGAACACACGTAAATCAATTGCGTGCGTTGCCAAACGGTTTCTGGCAGTTGTTCGAAATTCAGCGCGAAATGGTCTTCCGGTAAGGTGTTGAAAAAGTAGGGCGTTGCACCCGCTAAGAAAGCCGCACCTTCATAAATCTGGTAAAACGGATTGGGACACACCACCGCAGGGTCAGGTTTATTGCGATCAATCACCGCTTGCGCGAAGGCAAACAACGCCTCGCGGCTACCATTGATGGGTAACACTTGGGTCTTGGCATCGGGTACGGGAACGCCAAAGCGTGCGGCGACCCAGTTGGCAATGGTGTTGCGCAACGCGTCACTACCAGCGGTTGTGGGATAATTCGCCAGCCCATCAAGGTTGGTAGTGAGCGCGTCTTTGATGAATTGCGGCGTGGCATGTTTGGGTTCGCCGATAGATAAACTAATTGGTCGCAACGCAGGATTAGGCTGGACATCGCGAAACAGCGCGGCAAGTTTCTGGAACGGGTAAGGCTGAAGTCGATTCAAATCTGGATTCATTTATTATCTCAATGGCGTGCAAGAATCAGCGCGCATTATAAGGGTCGGCTTAGTGCCATCAAAACAAAATAATAGTGTCCATGTAATGCCCATCGTCGGAATTTTGAGTGGCGCATTGGTATGGGGGCTGATCTGGTATCCCTATCGAATGTTGCAGGAGGCGGGGCTATCTGGCGCGTTTGCCGCGATGGTGAGTTATGTGCTGGCGTTGTTGTGCGGCACGTTTATGTTGCCGCGTGCCAAGCAATCGTTGCGTCATGTCGGATGGTGGGCAGTTGGTCTGATATTCAGCGCGGGTTGGTCAAATTTGGGCTACGTCCTCGCCATGTTGCACGGCGAAGTGATGCGCGTATTGCTGCTATTTTATCTTGCGCCACTGTGGACGATTTTATTTTCCTATTGGCTGCTCGGTGAACGGCTTAATCGCTATGGTTATGCGGTGATGGCGTTATCCTTGTGTGGCGCAGCCATTATGCTGTGGCAACCTCAACAGGGCTTGCCTTATCCGCAAAATTTATCTGAGTGGATAGGGCTATCGGCAGGGATGAGCTTCGCGTTGTCCAACGTACTCTCACGTCGCGCCGCAGAATTAAACGTGGAAGCTAAATCCTTTAGCGTGTTGCTCGGCACGGCGTTACTCACCATCCCGTTTATATTTTGGCAAGGTGAATTGACTAGCCAGTGGCAAATGTTGAATACACAAGCTTGGCTGATACTCGCACTAATCGGCATAGCCCTCAGTGCCACCAGCTACGCCGTGCAATACGGTGTGACGCATTTACACTCAAACCGCGCCATGCTGTTATTTTTGTTTGAGCTGGTCGTCGCGGCGATCTCGTCTTATTTTTTGGCGGGAGAAGCGATGGAGCTACGCGATTGGGTAGGCGCAACGCTGATTGTTTCGGCTAGCCTGTTGTCAGGGAGGTTGTATGCGGAAAAAAATTAGTTACTCATAAGTCAAGAATATAAGCCACAAGCAAGGATGATTAGCAAACGAACGCGCCAGATTGGGAGTGTTGCCGATAGCTTGCAATTGTTGGCGCACCTGTTATTGTTATTGCAACTTCCTCTTGGCATTGACCGCAAAAGTTGCGGGGATTACGTTGACGTTGTTCTGGTTGGTTGACCACGGGTGTGCTGCGCTACTCTGCCCACGTCGTCTCGTGTTCACAAGGCAAAGTCAAATCTATATTGCATCGGATTCTTGCCCCTGAGTCAGCGGAACGCTTATGATTTTTGCGTAAATCTAAGTTTGTGCGCGCGTCGAGGGTACTATTCTAAATTTTGTGCAAACATCGGGTTACCAGTGCCTTTGAGACACTCAAGCAATAAACCGCCAGCTTTACTGAAGGTAACTTAATTGACGTATGATGCAACTAGCATGAAATGCTAATATCTCGCTCGTCATCACAGTCACAATTTCACATTGAGTACGCTCTACATCCACTTGCCGTGCAAAGCCACCTTTGACCTCACCTTAAATAATAGGCAAGATTTGGCTTGTCCGTTCGCGCTGCTGAGTGACAACGATGCCGTTGAGCTTGAATCCATCGCATCTTTGACCGACTTGTCAGCCACCATAGCGAAAGCGCAGCACATCATTGTTTTGTTGGCGGCAAGTGATGTCACATTGCTGCAAGTTTCCCTTCCCCCGCTGTCTTCCGCCAAGCTGAAGTTGGCTTTACCCAATCTGGTTGAAGATCAAATACTCGGAAGTGCTGCTGATAACGTCATCGTTGCAGGTGGGGTGTCGAACGGTTTGCGCACGCTGGCAATCGTGCAGCGTGCCTGGCTTGAGCAGATCAGAAAAATCTTCAATACGTTGGGCGCGAAACAACTCAACGTGTTGCCCGCGCAGTTGTGTCTGCCACATCAAACGGGGCGAGCGGTTGCTGCCATTCGGGACGCTGACCTGACCCTGCGTTTGTCGGCGCAAATCGGCATGGGCGTGGCACTTTCGACACCTCAGCCCGAAGCGGTCATTGAGAGCGTGCGCGCGTTTGTTCCCGAATTGCCGATTGTGTTGCATGTACCCAAAGCTGACGTGTCGGCTTATCAGGCGGCAATTCATCATGCCGAATTGACGGCGCGCATCAGCATCGTTGCCGACAGTGCTTCACTGTGGGTGAGTGGCGCACGTGACACCACGCTCAATTTAATGAGCGGGTTGGTTTCCGATGCAAACATGAACATCAATTGGCGACCCTGGCGCGGGTCGCTGATACTGGCTGCGGCGATTTTGTTGATTAACATCGTTGCCTTAAATTGTGACTGGTGGCAATTGAATCGTGAGGCAAAAAATTTGCGCGCCACTCTGACGCAAATCTACCAAGCGCGCTTTCCCGATGAAAAGGTTGTGATTGATCCAATTGCACAAATGCAGCAAAAAATTTCATTTGCCAAACGTGATGCGGGACTGGCTGTGCCCGATGATTTCATCGTCCTCGCTGCCAATTTTGGCGCGGCATGGGCAGCGATCACTGCGGCATCCAAGCCTGCTGTCGCGTCACTGGAATACCGTGAGCAGAGGCTATTTGTGCGTTTCAAAGTCGATGCAAATCCTCCAGATGACGCTCTGGTGCAACAGGTGGAAAGTGCATTAGGCAGTCACCATTTATCCCTGACCGATTCTTCCGCCGAAACCTGGCAGATACGGAGTGCGCCATGAATCTGCTGAGACATGGCTTTGCCAAATTCTGGTCAGCGCGCGATGCACGCGAACGCAAAGTACTCGTTCTTGCCGTGATCGTTGTTGCGCTTGCGTTGATTTACACCGCACTGATTGCGCCCGCATTAACGGGACGTGAGCAGTTGCGCAAAAAATTGCCCGTGCTGCGTGAACAAGTTGTGTTGATGCAGGCCTTGTCAAAAGAAGTGGTGAGCTATGGCGAACAAACTTCGCCTGTCATTGAGCCACTTTCCAAAAGCAGCGTTGAATCCGCTTTAACGCGACAGGGCTTAAAGGCGCAGAGCGTCACCACCACAGGTGATTTTGTGCAAATCCAACTAAATGACGTTGCGTTTTCCAGCACCTTGAGTTGGCTGGATGACCTGCAAAAAAACGCCCGCGCTACAGTGTCGGAAACGACCATTACTGCTTTGGCGCAGCCCGATAAAGTGGATGCGAAAATCACTTTGCAACAACAGCGCAACCCATAATGTGGCGTGGCGTAACTTGGCTGTTGGTTGGTGTCCTCAGCATTGCTCTAACTGCGGCAATTTTTCTGCCAGCCAGTTGGTTGGCAGTCATGGTCGAAAAGCAAAGCGCGGGGCGTTTGGTGTTAGGAGATGCGCAAGGCTCGTTATGGCGCGGGTCGGCGTTTATTGCGGGGGCGGCAACCAACAACGATCCCGTCACAGCATTGTTACCTGGTCGCTTTGAATGGGAAATTTCGCCGATGATTTTGCTTGGGCAAACCGATGTGGAATTGCGCAACCCAGACGCGCTGTCGCAAGCGATTCATGTCACGGGCAGTTGGTCGCAATGGCAAATCAGCCCTGCTGAAATTTCAATGGGTGCGGAACGCTTAAGCAGTTTAGGTGCGCCGTTGAACACCCTGCAACCAACTGGGCAGATGCGTTTGTCCTGGCAGCCTTTGCAATTAACTCATCAGAATGGTGTTGTTGAGATGAATGGAACACTCAATTTGATAATCGACGACATAGCCTCGCGGCTATCCCCCGTCAAACCCTTAGGCAGCTATAATCTGGCTATAGAGTGGCGTGGGCAGCAAGCGCAATTACTGATTAAAACGATTAAAGGTGCGATGGAGCTAAATGGCTCAGGGGCATTGAATAACGGAAGTGTCCAGTTTTCTGGTATGGCACAAGCCGCCGAAGGACAAGAAGAAAAGCTGGCGAACTTCCTGAATTTGCTGGGGCAACGCCGCCAGCAAAATGGTAAAGAAGTGATTGCACTGGAATTCAAATGATAGATAAAAAATTATTCGGTTTGGTTGCATTGCTGCTGTGGGGGACAATTGCCCTGAAGCCCTTGCATGCGGCTGATTTTAGCCAAGGGTCATTAAACTTTGTCGAGGCTGAAATTGAATCAGTCATCGCCGCGATTGGCGATTACACCCACACGACTTTTATCATTGATCCGCGCGTCAAAGGTACTATCAGCCTGGTATCGGAAAAACCGTTGAGCAAAGCGCAGGCGTTTCAATTGTTGACTTCTGCCTTGCGCTTACGTGGCTACTCGGTGGTGAGTGCCAACGGTTATAGCAAGGTTGTGCCAGAAGCAGATGCCAAGCTGCAAGGGGGCATCGTTCAATCACGCAGCGGCGCAAGTGGTGACCAGATTGTGACGCAGGTGTTTCATCTAAATTACGAATCATCGACCAATATGGTCAACGTGTTGCGTCCGCTCATTTCTCCCAATAACACTATCAATGCCAACCCCGGCAACAACACCTTAGTGATTACCGATTACGCGGACAATTTGTTGCGTCTGAATAAAATCATTCAGGCGTTGGATAGTCCCGCCAACAGTGATGTGGAAGTTGTGCCGGTGCGCAATGCCATCGCCAATGATGTTGCATCCATGGTTAACAAGCTGCTTGAACCCAGTGGTACGCCTGCCGATGCGGGACGTGTTAACTTGTTGGTGGATACACGCAGCAATGCCATCATCGTACGTGCACCTTCCGAAGCACGCGCCAATTTGGCAAAATCGCTGATTGCCAAACTGGATCAGCCCACCGCACTGCCTGGCAATGTGCATGTGGTTTATTTGAAAAATGCCGAGGCAACCAAACTCGCGCAAACCTTGCGTGCTGTTGTATCGACTGACAATGCTGCGTCTAATTTCACACCTGCCGCCAATGCACCCCAAACGCAGGTGGTGTCTCTGCCAAGCGGCGGATCGGCCGGCTACATACAGGCCGACGCAGCGACCAACACACTGATCATCACGGCGAATGACACGTTGTACCGCAATTTGCGCAGCATTATCGATCAGCTCGATGCGCGCCGTGCGCAAGTGTATATCGAGGCATTGATCGTGGAGGTGGATAACAGCAAGCTCGCCGAATTGGGCGTGCAGTGGGCGGCACGAGGCGGTAGTAACAATGTAGCGGGAGGCGGGACATCCTTTTCTACGGGCGGCAATAATCTGATGAATCAGCTTGCTTCCAAGACCCCGCTTCCTCTCAGCAACGGCTTAAATTTGGGCATGTTCTCCAGCAAGCTGGGCTTGGGTGCATTGGTACACGCGCTGGAGTCAGACACCAAAACCAACATCCTGTCGATGCCGAACATCATCACGCTAGACAATGAAGAAGCAAAAATCATCGTCGGGCAAAATGTCCCATTTGTCACGGGACAATACACCACCGCTGCTTCTGGCGGTAGTGCGGGAGTCAATCCATTCCAGACTGTCGAGCGCAAAGACATCGGCTTAACCTTGCGTGTCAAACCACAAATTTCCGAAGGTGGCACAGTGAAAATGGCAATTTACCAAGAAAATTCATCCATCTCGCCCACCGTCAATTCGGCCGGACTGATCACCAACAAGCGTTCGATCGACACCAACATCATTGTGGATGATGGGCAGATTATCGTGCTGGGCGGACTAATAGACGATAAGGCAAACGATACAAATGACAGAGTACCCGTGTTAGGTGACATTCCTTTTATTGGTGGACTGTTCAAATACCGCTCGCGCACCCGTGAAAAGACTAATCTGATGGTGTTTTTGCGCCCGACCGTGATACGCAATAACGAACAAAGTGTCAGCTTGGCAACGGATCGCTACGACTACATCCGCAATGCGGAACTCAATGCGCAACCAATAGGGCAGGACTTAATGCCCAATATGGGAACGCCACTGCTGCCACCGTTGCAAGATAGTAAAGTGCGTAGAGATTAAGTCGCCAGATAACATTGAATTAAATACTACTGCCTTCAACTTGAAGTGAGTATTACTCAAGGGCATCTACATTTTTCAAATGCAGGTTAGGAGCAACTCATATTTGAGATTGCGTTGTGGTCACAAAGACTGAATTAAAAAATGGAAAATACGATTCAGCTAATCGAAGCACCTGTTTCAGTACTCCCTCCCCGCTGTGATATTTTTTGCAACGTCATCGACAACTATGGCGACATCGGTGTGTGTTGGCGGTTGGCACGGCAATTGGCGAACGAATATAACCTTGCAGTGCGGCTGTGGGTGGATGATTTACATAGCTTCGCCAAGCTATGCTCGCAAGCTGATAGCACGTTAGCGCAGCAATGCTGTGAAGGCGTGGAAGTGTGTGTATGGGATAAAAATTTCCCGGATGTGCAGCCTGCCGATATGGTGATTGGGGCGTTTGCATGCAAGTTGCCGCGAAATTATCTCGAGGCGATGGCGCGACAACAGCCTCAATCGGTTTGGATAAATTTGGAATATCTCTCTGCAGAAGATTGGGTGCATGGCTGTCACACGCTGCCTTCGCCGCATCCCACTTTACCGCTCACCAAGTATTTTTTCTTCCCAGGATTTACGCAGGCAACAGGCGGTTTGTTGGTTGAGCGTAATCTGTTGGCAAGGCGAGATACATTCCAAAACGATGCTGGGCAACAGCACGTATTCTGGCAATCGCTGGGCATGGGAATACCAACCAGTGCCACACTGAAAATCTCGTTGTTCGCTTATGAAAATTCAGCCCTGAGTAAATTTTTTGATGCGTGGGCAATCAGCCCAAAATCCATACTGTGTCTAGTACCTGAGGGGCGTATTTTGGCGCAAGTAGGGGCATATTTCAGCGAGACCGCAAAGGTGGGCAGTGAGTATGTGAAAGGTAATTTGCGAGTGCATGTCTTGCCCTTCGTCACACAAGAGCAATACGATTTTTTGCTGTGGGCATGTGATGTGAATTTTGTGCGCGGAGAAGATTCTTTCGTGCGCGCGCAATGGGCGGGGCGACCTTTTGTTTGGCAAATCTACCCGCAGCACGACGATGTTCACTTTGAAAAACTTAATGCCTTCTTGGGTTTGTATGCCGCGCAACTGAATTCATCCACACGGCTTGCTGTAAGCGATTTATGGATGGCGTGGAATAAAGAGGGAGATGCAGGCAAGCTATGGAGTGTCTTTGCAAGTGAGCTGGATGGGCTGGGCAGCCATACTCAAGCTTGGGCAAACGAGCTATCTAAAAACAATCTGGCTTTGAATTTACTGGATTTTTTTCAAAAAATCGGTAAAATCCGCGCCTTCAAAATTGAAGGATAGGCAACATGAAAACAGCACAAGAACTTCGCGCAGGTAACGTGATTATGGTTGGCACTGAGCCGATGGTGATTTTGAAGGCGGAATACAGCCGCTCAGGCCGTAACGGTTCGGTGGTCAAAATGAAGATGAAAAATCTGTTGACCGAACAAGCCAAGGAAACTGTTTACAGTGCCGACGACAAATTCGACCAGATTATGCTGGATCGCAAAGAGGTGACCTACTCTTACTTTGCCGACCCCATGTATGTGTTCATGGATGGCGACTATAACCAGTATGAAATCGAAGTGGAAAGCATGGGTGATGCAATCAATTACATTGAGGATGGTATGCCTTGTGAAGTTGTTTTCTACAACGACAAAGCAATTTCGGTAGAGTTACCCAATACCATCATTCGTGAGATTATTTACACCGAACCCGCAGTGCGTGGCGATACATCAGGTAAGGTAATGAAGCCCGCTAAGATCAATGGCGGATTCGAGTTGCCTGTTGCAGCATTTGTTGAAATCGGCGACAAAATTGAAATTGATACTCGTACCGGTGAATACAGAAAGCGCGCTTAATTCTGCGATGCTCCGCTCGTGAAGAAGCCAGCCTCTCGGTTGGCTTTTTTGTTTGCGGGCTGAAAGTGAGGCTTATCTAGGATGACATGTAATTCACGGACTTTCCTCCCTCATCATTTGAGACTTGTTCAATCCGAGTGATAAACTTACTCTAATGAACCACGTCCACCTAGTTATTCCCGATTTATTCCTGCCCAAAAATTTTGCTGCTGATACGCTTGCGAGTTCGCATCTGCCTGCGCTGGCTAAATTATTGGCTCGCGGTATAGTTACTCGGGTTGGGAATCCCATTTCGTTAGAAGCATCGCTAAGTAAACTGTTTGGTCAGATAGATGCCGAATATGCGCCGATTGCAGCAATTGGCGCGACTTACGATGGTTTGCCGCAGGGCAATTGGTTGCGCGCTGACCCGATCAATTTAAGGTTGCAGCGCGACCAAATGGTGTTGTCTGCGGTATCGCCAAGTGCCGAGGAAGCGCGGCAATTTTGTTCCAGTCTGAATGCGTATTTTGCGGGGCAGGGGATGGAATTTTTTGCGCCGCATCCGTTGCGCTGGTATCTGCGACTGGATAAATCTCTCGGCATTCAGACCACGCCTTTACCCGAATTATTTGGCTGCAATATCCGCAGCGTCTTACCTACGGGGCTGGATGCAACTCATTGGCATCAGGTGTTTAATGAGATTCAAATGTTGTTGTACGCACATCCCATAAATGCTGCGCGCGAGGCGCGAGGTGAGTCGCCTATCAATAGCGTGTGGTTTTGGGGCGAGGGCGACGCGAATCAGGCTTTGCGCTGTGATTTTCAGCAGGTAAATTCGGACGATGAGCTGGTAAAAATGTTTGCTGTCGCGACTGATACGCGTTTTACGGAATGGTCGCCCCATTGGTGTGGGGCAGATGGAACGCAGCTTTTGGTGTGGGCGGGTTTGCGTTCGGCGATGCAACGGGGTGATTTGGCCGTGTGGCGTGATGCGCTGAGTGCATTTGAAATTGGCTATGCACAGCCATTATGGCAAGCCTTGCAGAGCGGTAAGATTGCGCAAATTAACCTTGAGGTTTTGGCAGGGAATAATTCGCGTTGCTTCAAATTAACACGCAGCGCAACGTGGTCTTTTTGGCGACGCAGCAAGCCATTGGCGTATTATTCGATGATGTAAAATTTGCATCACCAACATTGCTTCGGGAGTGACAATGAATTTTTGGGATACAGCAATGCAGTTTTCCTGGCGCGAGGAGTCGCTACTGGTGTCGGTGATGGCATTGGCTTTAGCGTTTGCGCTGTTTCATTATCATTCAGAGGGACGTAAAAGCGTCATCAACACGCTGGCATTTTTCTTCGCCTGTATGGTGGGGCAATTTTTTAGTGGATTGTTGCAGGCTTTGCAGCTTCCTATTGCGGCGGCGGCGTTTCACGAAGCGTTCATCATTGGCATCGGAATTGCGCTGATACGCTTATGGGGCTTGCTGGTGTTCCGCATCTTATTGCCGAAAAGCGGCATGACTTTTCCCCGTATCGCGGAAGATCTGTTTGTCATCGTTGCCTATCTCGCATGGGGATTAGTCAGGCTGCGTTATGCGGGTTTGGATTTGGGTAGCATCGTCGCCACATCAGCGATGATTACCGCCGTGGTTGCCTTTGCCATGCAAGACACGCTGGGCAACATTCTCGGAGGTTTGGCGTTGCAATTGGACAATTCGATTGAGATCGGCGATTGGATTAAAGTCGATGATATTTCCGGCAAAGTAGTAGACATTCGTTGGCGTTCCACGTTGGTCGAAACACGCAATTGGGAGACGGTTGTGTTTCCCAATAGTCAGTTGATGAAAAATAAATTTTTAGTGTTGGGCAGACGCAGCGATCAACCCGTGCAATGGCGGCGTTGGATTTGGTTTGGCACAGCGTTGGATGTGACTCCCAGTAAAGTGGTCAAGGCGGTTGAAGGCGCCATTATGCATGCCGAGATTGGCAACGTTGCCAAGCAGCCCGTGTCCAGCTGTGTGTTAATGGAAATGGATAAGGGTTATGCACGTTACGCCTTGCGCTATTGGCTGACTGACTTGGCGGCGGATGATGCAACGGATGCAGCGGTGCGTTGGCATGTTTATACAGCGTTGGAGCGTGCGGGCATCAAACTTGAAGTGGAAGAGCAAAATGTTCATTACGTTCGCGAGAATGAAAAGTATGAGGAGGCATTGCATCAACGTGAAATGATGAGGCGTATTAAGACGCTTAAACGGGTCGAGTTGTTCGCGCAAATGAGTGAGGACGAGTTGCACAAACTCGCAGAGCGATTGAAGTACGCACCCTTTGCCAAAGGCAACGTCATCGTCAAGCAAGGCGTGTCCGAACAGCACCAGCTATTCATTGTGATTAACGGTGAGGCCGAGGTATACCTCGAAAAACTCAATGGTGAAAAGCTCAAATTGAACGTGTTGGCTAAAGGCGATTTCTTTGGCGAAATGAGCTTGATGACAGGCTCACCACGCAAAGCATCGGTTATCGCCAAGACAGACGTGGAGTGTTATCGCCTCGACAAATCCGCTTTCGAAGAAATTTTATTGGCACGCCCCAGCATTGCCGAAGAAGTTGCCCAAGTGTTGGTAGCGCGCCGCGAGCAGCTCGATAGCGTGTTGCAAAATCTCGATGATGAATCTACCCATCAAGCCATGCACCCTCAGCAAAATGAAGTGTTGGCGACGGTAAAACGGTTTTTTGGAATGCAATGACTGGGCATCTCTCATAACTCAAATTTTAGAGAGAGAAGTGTTTCTGGGACCCCTTCCCCAATGTGTTTGACACCATCAGCGTCGCCAACTTTCCTGATATGAAGGATTGTGGCGCGGTGCGAGACCTGAGGGAGGCGGGTCATTCAACCTACAGCTTATGCTCTGCAATTAACATTTTTAATGCGTTATTGATCCGCGTTTGCCAACCACGTCCTTGCGACTTCAAATGTTCAAGCACCTCGGCATCTACTCGCATCGACATCACCACTTTAGTGCGCGCTGCCTTGCTACCCACTGGGCGACCTCGCATAGGTTTAAGTTGTTTTAACTCTGCGTTACTTAACGCATACGTATCAGCGTCACCCGCAATACCTGCATTGATTACCGCATCCTCAGCGGGGCTGGGTACATACAAACTACGTTTTAATGTTGACATAGTATTTAACCTCCTTCGAATTAGCCTTTCTCAGGCTGATAATGCGGCGACTGTCATCACGATCAACAAACACCACACAATATAAACGATCACCGATAGTTGCATAACCGATGATACGCAACTCACCATAGTCAACCCGACTGTCAACCTTGGCATACAGCCCCGCCCATTCCAACAAATTAGCCAATTCCAACGAAACGCCATGCTTAATGATGTTGCGGGCATCTTTTGCCGAATCGTACGTGATATTCATCTATTAAATGTATATGCAAATAATTGTAAGGTCAAGTCCCTGAAGGTAATCCATATGCCGATGAAAGTTGCGGCAAATGATGCGGTATTTGGGGTGAGGAGGATGAGAAAACATAAACATGACCCACTATTATTAAAGGAGATTGCCTTATGACTTTTAGCAAACTGATGTATGAAATAGTTAATAACGAGACAAGCTTTATCTCTCTTGTTGCGGGGGTTTTATTTTATTTCGGTACATATTACATGCGCCTAAATTCGTTCTTAAATAAACACGGTAGATTCCCATCGTGGGCGGAATATCGAGAGTTTCAAGGTGGCGAGGACGAGCGAGCGTTGAAGTGGTTAAGGTATTTTTGTTACCTGCTTTTTCTGATTTTTGCGGTCAGCACTTGGCTGAAGATGAATTCAGTATAAAGGGGCAAAAAATGGAATATTACTTATGGGGTAAGTTTGCTTTTTTTATTTTGATACCAGTGAATATTTTATTCAGACAACGCATCGCCATAGAAAAATGGGGGCTAGAAAAATACAAAACGTCACGTGGGAAAGATTTATTTTCAGCGATTTCTTGGCGCGACAGCAGTAACCCACTTTTTAGAACAATTTTACGATTGACGAATTACGGAATAATTTTTTCATTAGTGTTTTATTTGGCAGGTTTGTTGTACGTAAAAATACTTTGAGAACTTGAATTTTTAACTATCGAGACCTTAATAAGGT
>JBEBKA010000043.1:0-23766 GCA_040079595.1 Gallionella sp. | reverse complement strand
GCATTATTCTTGCGTTCACTTTACTGTTGCTATTTATTCAGATAGCCAGCTTGGTCACGATCAACAGCGTTATATCCAATAGCACTCATCAGCAAATCAAAACAGATTTGCTGGCAGGTGAGCGGGTGTTCAATTTGCTGCGCGAGAGTAACAATCGGCAGCTGACTCAGTCGGCGAGCATCATGTCGTCGGATTTTGCTTTCCGCAAAGCAATTGCAACGACCGATTACGATACGGTGATTTCCACGCTTAACAATCATGGCGCACGCATCAAGGCGGATGTATTGCTGTTGGCGGGCTTAGATAGAAATACCGTCGCCCATACGCTGACGACAGAAAACGACAACATTGGACAGCTTCAACTCCAAGAAACTATCGGTCTTGCCGAAGAGCAAGGTCAAGCCGAAGTGATGATGGTGTTGGATGGCAAGCTCTACCAAATGGTGGTGGTGCCGGTGTTGGCCCCGTTGCCGATTGGCTGGCTGGTCGCGGGTTTTGAAATCGACGATCAGTTTGTGCAAAATTTGCATTCCGTTTCTTCGCTGAATGTTTCGTTCTTGACCAAGGCCACGTCAACACAGCCGTGGCAGCTGTTAATCAGTTCGCTACCTACCCCCACGGCAGCTGTAATCGCCGAGGTTTTGCCTGCTACCCAAGTGCAGTCAAGCGACATTGCCACCTTGCGTATGGCTGATGAAGACTTCATAACACTGGTTTCTGATGTGCAGACGCAGGGAGACGCACACATCGTTGCCGTCCTGCAACGCTCTCTGCAAGAATCTTTACAACCATTACGCCGTTTGCAGATGTTCCTGTTGTTTCTGAGTGCGATTTCTTTAGTCGCTGTCGTGGTGGCGAGTTATGTGATTGCCAAGGGCATTTCCAAACCGATAAGCATGTTGGGATCTTTGGCAAATCGCATTCGGCAAGGCGATTACACCCAGCCTGCAAAAGTTGAACGTGACGATGAAATTGGCGACCTCGCCTTTGCTTTTAATCACATGCAGGATGGTTTGGCAGAGCGTGAAGCGCGGATTACCGAGCTTGCCTACAACGACCAATTAACGGGTCTGCCGAACCGCACCCTGTTCCATGATCGGCTCGACCAAGCGGCAAAAATAACGGGGCGTGCGGGAAATAGCTTTGCCTTGCTGGTACTTAATTTGGATCGATTCAAAGAGGTCAACACGGTGTTGGGACACCATATTGGCGACCTGCTGCTGCAAGAAGTTTCCAAGCGGCTGGCGGCTGTGTTGACAAGAGATTCCGACACCTTTGCACGGTTGGGTGGGGATGAATTTGCCGTGTTGCTTTCATCATGTGATGCGATGGGTGCGATGATTGTCGTGCATAAAATTTTAGATACGCTGGATCAGCCTATTCTGTTGGAGGGTCAGGAAATCATTGCCACGGGCAGTATCGGCATCGCCATCTATCCTGAACATGCCGACGAAATCAACACGCTGTTACGTCGCGCCGACATTGCCATGCGCAAAGCGAAAAAAGAAAATAGCAACTACGCTTTGTTTGACTTGGACTATGCCGAAAAGACGGGCGGGCATTTATCGTTGCTCGCTGAGTTGCGCCACGCCATTGCACGCCATGAGTTTCAATTGCATTACCAACCTAAAGTTGCTTTTGCCACAGGCAACATCAGCCACGTGGAAGCCTTGGTGCGTTGGGTACACCCGACACGCGGCATGGTTCCACCCAGCCAATTTATTCCTTATGCGGAACATACGGGATACATCAAAAACATTACCCACTGGGTTATCGAAACCGCACTGCTACAACGCAAACAATGGCAGTTTCTGCAATTGCCGCTGACTATTTCTATCAACATTTCGGCGCGCGATTTAATGAATGCCAATTTGCCGCATTTGTTTGCCGAATTGATGGCGGAGTATGGCGCATCGCCCGATTGGTTGTGCCTGGAAATCACCGAAAGCGCGATCATGGAAGACCCCAAACGCGCGCTTGGTATATTGGAAGAGTTGCATCAAATGGGGTTGAGTTTGTCTGTAGATGATTTTGGTACAGGTTATTCCTCGTTGGCATATCTCAAAAAATTACCCGTGTCCGAATTGAAAATAGATCAATCGTTCATTTCGCACATGGTGAGCGATAAAGATGACGCGACCATTGTGCGCTCAACGATAGATTTGGGTCACAACATGGGGCTGACGGTGGTGGCGGAAGGCATCGAAGATAATGCCACGTGGGAGATGTTGAGGGAGATGGGGTGTGATGTGGCGCAGGGCTACCACATTGCCAAGCCGATGGCGGCTGATGCCTTGCAAGCATGGCTGGAACAAGCCACTTGGACAGTGAAAAAAGCATAAGTAAAATAGCGGGCAGGGAGCTTTATTGTTTATTTTGAGGCAGGTTTATGGAGAATTTTAATTTGACGAAACGCGCCAACACACTGCTGTGCGCCTGTGCGTTACTCGCCGCTTCGCCAACAGCATTCGCGGAATGGATGGGCAATACCGATGTGAGCATTCAGCATGACAGCAACATCAATAACGGCGAGTTGGACAGCGATGTCAGGGAGGCGACCTCGCTGAGTATGGATGTATCCGCGACGGATTTTTTTGCGTTGGAAGATGGCAAAAATGTAAGTGTTACGTTGAATGCGAAAGGCGAGGGATTCGATCATTACAGCGGATTAAATAACCTCGCTTTAGGCGCATCGCTCTCGTTGCGTAAAAAGTGGGGATTAGGGCCCTTAGTACCTTGGGTGGGCGCATCGCTATCCACCGCGCATTTGAATTATGCTAACAACATCCGCAACGGGTGGCGGCATCAGTTTGCACTGCGCAGCGGTAAACGCATCACCGAACGGTTCAATGTTCAAGGCGAGTTAATGGCAGAGCAGCGTGATGCCAAGCCTTTGGCCCCCGATATTCCTTGGCTTTCGGGCGACGTGTTTAGCCAAACCAGCCAAGCACTGTCGCTCAACGCAGAATACGTTTTGAATGACGGTATGTTTATGACGGTAGGCACGATGTTGCGTCGCGGAGGTATCGCCGCTACCTCTACAGAATCGCAAAGAACCATAGATGCCTCAACGGCAGCGGCTGCCGACCCTGTGCTGTCTTTTGGCCCGCATGTGTATGCCTATCGATTAGACGGCACAACACGTGGGTTGAGCGCCAACATGACGTTCAACTTACTGGATCCTCATAGTACGTTGCGCGTTTCACTTGCGCGCTTTTTGACGCACGCGAATGGCGGGATTAACTACACCAAAAATGTGCAAATGATTTCTTGGAATCACAACTTTTAGCGAGAACCCAACATGCAAAAGCGTTATTTAACTTTCCGCCTTATGTTTGCCGTAACGGCAATTGTCGGGGCAGTGCTATCCAACATGAGTTATTCCGCTGCGGCTGAACTACGTGCTTTTGTCAAAGACCAGAAAGGTCAGCCAGTAGAAGATGCCGTGGTATTAGCTGTGCCCCTTGATGAGAAAAATAAAGGGTTGTTCAAGCCACCCCTGGATACAGTGGATCAGATAGACAAAGACTTTATACCGCACGTTAAGGTTGTTACGCCTGGGACGAATGTGAGCTTTCCCAATAAAGATAATGTACGCCACCACGTGTATTCTTTTTCGCCCGCCAAGACATTCGAGTTGCCACTGTATTCTGGTACGCCCGCCAAGCCTGTACACTTCGACAAAACGGGACAAGTCACGCTCGGCTGCAACATCCACGATTGGATGCTGGGTTATGTGTATGTTGCCGACACGCCATTTTTTGGCAAGAGCCTCAAAGACGGCAAGATACTGATTGCTGATGCGCCTGCTGGCGAGTACTCAGTGCGAGTGTGGCATCCCGATATGAAAGGCACGGAAGAAGCGACTGCCCGAAAAGTGATGTTGATCGACGCAAAATCTGCAAGCATGGAATGGCAGATCACCCTCAAGCCTGTGTTCAAAATTCCTCGCGCTTCAGGCGGTTCGGGTGGCGGGTATCGCTAGGCTACCATCTATCAATTGAGTTGGGCATTGAGCGCGCAGTGGTTTAGAATGCGCGTTCTTAATTTATTTCTGGATTACTTCCTTTGTCCTCACCCGCGTTAGTCGAAATCCGCGATCTGAACTTTTCTTACGATCAGCGACCCATTTTGCAGGGTATCAATATGACTTTTCACAAAGGTCAGTTGATTGCCATCATGGGATCGAGCGGTTGCGGTAAGACGACGATGCTGCGCCATATCGGCGGTGCTCTTAAACCCACCAAGGGTTACGTGAAGGTGGATGGGCAGGTGATACACGAGTTGAATCAGGCGAGCCTGTACAAAATGCGCCGCAAGATGGGGATGTTGTTTCAATTTGGCGCGCTATTCACCGATATGTCGGTATATGACAACGTGGCGTTTCAAATGCGCGAGCATACCGATCTGCCCGAAGAAATCATTCACGATTTGGTGTTGATGAAGTTGCACGCCGTTGGGTTGCGCGGCACACATAACCTCATGCCTTCGGAGTTGTCCGGCGGTATGGCGCGGCGCGTGGCACTGGCGCGTACTGTGGCACTCGACCCGATGCTGATTATGTATGACGAGCCGTTTGCGGGTCTGGATCCGATTTCGCTGACGGTGGTGGGGCAGTTAATCCGCAAGCTGAACGATGCGTTGGGCGCGACTTCGGTGGTGGTGACACACGATGTGCAGGAGTCATTGAAGATTGTCGATTATGTGTATTTCATGGCGAATGGCGTGATCGTCGCCGAAGGTACGCCCGATGAAATTCGTGCGTCCGATAAAGCATTTGTGCGCCAGTTTGTGCATGGCGAAATGGATGGCCCCGTGCCATTTCATTACCCAGGCGGGGACTACCGTCAAGATTTGAATCTGCGGGCTTGATATGACGATTGCTAATACTATTCGGGGAATCGGCAGCCGCACTATCAATGCGGTGTGGCGCATCGGTTTGGCGACGCGCTTCTTTTTACTGATCCTGCGCCACTCCGATAGCAGCTTTCGCCGCTTTCATCTGACCATCAAAGAGCTGTTTTCCACAGGCGTGATGTCGCTGATTATCATTGTGGTGGCGGGGCTGTTTGTCGGCATGGTGCTGGGTTTGCAGGGCTATGAAACGCTCAAGCGTTATGGCTCTGAATCCGCGCTGGGTGTGATGGTGGCACTGGGTTTGGTACGGGAGCTGGGGCCAGTGGTGGCAGCGTTGTTGTTTGCCAGCCGCGCGGGTTCGGCGATGACGGCAGAGATCGGTTTGATGAAAGCCACCGAGCAAATTTCCGCGATGGAGATGATGGCGGTGAACCCAATTGCGCGCATTGTCGCACCGCGTTTTTGGGCTGGCGTAATTTCCATGCCGCTGCTCGCCGCGCTGTTCAGTGCGATGGGTATCTTCGGCGGTTACTTCGTCGGCGTGGTGCAAATCGGCGTGGACGAGGGTTCGTTCTGGTCGCAGATGCAAGCGGCGGTGGATTTCAAGCACGACATCCTGAACGGAGTGTTAAAAAGTTTTGTGTTCGGCACGGTAGTCACCGTGATTGCACTGTTTGAAGGTTACGATGCGCCACCCACTGCTGAGGGCGTGTCGGGTGCAACCACGCGCACCGTGGTGACTTCGTCGCTGGCGATTTTGATGCTGGATTTTGTGTTAACTGCAATGATGTTTGGAGGGGCTTAAATTATGGAACGCACAACATTGGATTTATGGGTGGGGATGTTTGTGGTGGCGGGCATTGGCGCGCTGGTGATGCTGGCAATGAAAGTCGGCAATTTGGGTACGTACAACGTGTCTGAAACTTACCAAGTGCAGGCTTACTTTTCCAACATCGGCGGATTGAAGCCAAAAGCATCAATTAAAAGCGCGGGTGTGCTGGTCGGGCGAGTGGTCGATATAACCTTGGACACTGAAAAGTACGAAGCCAAAGTGATGATGAACATAGACAAGCGTTACCAGTTCCCCAAAGATACCTTCGCCAGCATCCTGACATCGGGCTTGTTGGGCGAGCAATACATCGGTCTGTCAGCGGGTGGCGATACCGAAACGTTAAAGGCGGGCGAAGTGATTAAGCAAACTCAATCAGCTGCCGTGCTGGAAGACTTGATTGGTAAATTCATATACAACAAAGCGGATGAAGCTGCGAAATAAAGGACTAGAAATGAAAAAATTATTACTGGCCGTAACGATGTTTGCCGTGTTTGGCACGGCACGTGCAGTTGTTGTAACACCCGACGCTTTAATCAAAAGCACGGTGCAGGATGTCACCACTATCATTAAGCACGATCAAGAAATTCAAGCGGGTAACCAGAAAAAAATTGTCGCGTTAGTGGATTCCAAAGTATTACCCAACTTCGACTTCACGCGCATGACACAATTGGCCGTCGGCAAATATTGGCGCACCGCGACACCTGAGCAAAAACAATTGCTGACCAGCGAATTCCGCAACATGCTGGTGCGCACTTACACCAAAGTATTCACCGTTTACCGCGATCAAGCCATTGAAGTAAAGCCCTTGAAAATGGCAGCGGACGCGACTGAAGCGACGGTGCAAACCGTCATTAGTAAGCCAGGCACGTCCGCCGTGTCGGTGAATTACGAAATGAAAAAAAGTGCGGATGGCTGGAAGGCGTTTGATATTGTGATTGAAGGCGCGAGTATGGTGATGAGCTATCGCGGTACGTTTGCTTCAGAGATTCAAGCGAATGGCATCGACGGTTTAATCAAATCATTGGCGGCTAAAAACGCCAACCCAACTGATGATGCACCAACACGCAAAGCGAGTGCCAAGTAATGGCTGACGAGCGCATGGTGGTGCAAGGGGATGTGACGATGGAAGCCGTCCCCGCACTGCTCGCGCAAGGTTTGCAGCATCTTGGCAGCAAAGATATGGTCGTGGATTTGTCGCAAACGCAAGCGGTCGATTCGGCAGCCGTGAGCATGTTGCTGGCTTGGCAACGCGCCGCGCAAAACGGACAACGTGCTTTGCGGATTGAACACCTTCCAGAAAATTTACTCAGTTTAGCGAAGTTGTATGGGGTAGAGGAGATGCTGCCCAAGCAATCAGCTTGAGAATTTTGTTTTCTTCTGTTTTTCTGTGTGTCCATCTACGCGCATCTCCTTCTGGTTTTTAGTATCATGCGCGCCTTAACGTAACATAACTTTTTCTGTGGAATCTCATGGCAGTTACTCCTGAAAGTATACAAAGCAATATCGCGCAAAACATGGCGACCGAACACCTCACCGTGGTTGGCGATGGTCAACATTTTGAGGCGGTGGTGGTCAGCGAGGCGTTTGCGGGCAAGAGCCGTGTGCAGCGTCATCAGATGGTCTATCAAACTCTGGGCGATCGGATGCGCGAGGAAATTCATGCGTTGTCGATGAAGACGTTTACCCCGCAAGAATGGGCGGCAAAATAATGCAGAAACTGGCGATTCATGGCGGGACAAAACTTCACGGTGAGGTGCGGATTTCGGGTGCGAAGAATGCCGCGCTACCTATTATGTGCGCCAGCTTATTGACGGCGGACGAGTTGCATTTAAGCAATTTGCCGGACATGCACGATGTGGCAACAATGGAAAAATTGTTGGCGCAAATGGGCGTGAAGATTTCTGCAACATCGCAAGCCGCCACGTTCAGCGGCGCGCAAATTGATAAATTGGAAGCACCTTACGATATGGTGAAAACTATGCGTGCGGCGATCCTCGTGCTGGGACCACTGGTGGCGCGCTTTGGCGAAGCCCGTGTTTCCTTACCTGGCGGCTGTGCGATTGGTTCACGCCCGGTGGATTTGCATATCAAAGGTTTGCAGGCGATGGGTGCTGAAATCCATATCGAACATGGTTACATCCACGCTACTGCCAAGCGATTAAAAGGCGCGCACATCAGCTTCGATTTGGTCAGCGTGACAGGCACGGAAAATCTGATGATGGCAGCAACGTTGGCGGAGGGTGAAACCGTATTGGAGAACGCAGCGCGCGAACCCGAAGTCGTTGACTTGGCGAATTGTTTGATCGCAATGGGTGCGAAAATTAAAGGTGCGGGTAGCGACACCATTACCATCAGCGGCGTTACAAAATTGCACGGCGCGAACCATCGCGTGATGCCAGACCGTATTGAAAGTGGTACGTTTTTAGTGGCTGCGGCGGCAACGGGCGGCAACATCACATTGACCGAGGCGCGTGCTGACATTCTGGATAACGTGTTGGATAAGCTGCGTGAAGCGGGCGCGGAAATTAAGGTGGCAACAGGAAGCATTAGCATCAATATGCAACGTCGCCCAACGGCAGTGAACCTGCGCACCGCACCGTACCCGGCCTTCCCGACCGACATGCAAGCGCAGTTTATGGCGTTGAATACCATCGCGGAAGGCAGCGCGATTGTGGTGGAAACGATCTTTGAAAATCGTTTTATGCACGTGCAAGAATTGCGTCGTTTGGGGGCGCAGATTGATGTGGAAGGTAACACTGCAATCATCAAAGGTGTGGCTCAGCTTGAAGGTGCAACGGTGATGGCAACGGATTTGCGTGCCTCGGCTTCGTTAGTGATTGCGGGTTTGGTTGCACAAGGCGAAACGATAGTAGATCGTATCTACCATCTGGATCGCGGCTATGAACACATCGAAGCGAAGCTGGTTAAGCTCGGTGCTAACATCAGCCGCATCAAGTAGAATTCCAAACATTGTTTTTGTCCATTTTTGGACAAAGCTTGGGGGTTGCATGAGGATTACTCAACGACAACGCACTGCCATTGTGGAAGCGACCCGCGAAATATTCGGTGAGCGTTCGGTTGTTCGGTTGTTCGGCTCCAGGGCAGATGATGCCAGGCAAGGCGGGGATATTGACTTGTATATTGATATTCAGGGCATCGACCCGTTGCACCAAGAAAAGGCACGCAAGCTATCCGCACGAATTTGCACAAAACTGGGCGATTTCTTTCCCATCGATATTGTTGTTAAAGATGACTCCATGCCGAATGCGTTGATCTATCAGGAAGGGATGCGGGGCATTCCGTTATGAATAGCCGAGAACGCTTGGACAATGCACTTTTGCATTGTGAAAAAATTCGCCATGAGCTGCTGTTTTCATACGGCTGGATTGCCAAAGAAACGATCAACGAGCAATGGGTGCGCAATCTTGAATCGGACGAAATGAAAAAAGAACGAGTGAGTGCTTTTTGCGCCCGCTTCGGCAGATTCCAGGATTATTTGGCTGACAAGGTGTTAAGGACGTGGCTGGAGGTGGTTGGCGAACATGCAGGTACTGCGCTGGAAAATTTTTCGGTCGCGGAACGCGCGGGGATATTAAGCGTGCCGTCGGAACAAATAACCGAACTCCGCACCATCAGAAATCGCCTGACGCACGAGTACGTCGAGAACGCAAAATCGTTTGCCGCCGATGTGAACGCGGTCATCCAGATGACACCCGCATTGCTGGTGATGCTGGACAGATTGGCAAGCCACTATCGGATGATTCAGCATAAAAACTGATCCAGCCCGCAAGGTTACATTCCTTCCGACCTTTCCAACCCTCCCTTGTCGGGGAGGAAGTAATCAAAACATATCCGCCTGCCGCTTCTCCTTCGCGGTGCGTTCGCTGGAAGATTGCTGCTGGAATGCCTGACTCAAACTGTTGGTCAGATACAGCACCTGCATCTCGAACGAAAGATGCGGCGCATCCAACTTGATGATCGAATCACCCTGCTTCAGTTTCGCCGAGGCGTTGCCGACGAATGGCACGACGCTATCCACCAGTTTGTATTTGGCGGAAAGGGCTTTCAATGTGGGTTTGAAGCTGTCCTTGGGCAACGTCATCATCACACCCGCCAGCATGTCCGTGTGGTCGAAAATAAACGTCACCTCGGACAACCCCGCCATGCCCAGCCCATCGCCATTTCCCTGCAACATCTTGCCGCCGGAAAATTTGTTGGTTCCGGCATCGGAAAGATCGGTTTTTCCGCCGACTTGTTGCTTCACCTGCGCGTAAGTGGCAACACCTAACTCCTGACCAAGCGGTGCGGCGTTGGCGGCAAGGGCGAGGTGGGAAATGGTCATGCCCAACAGGGCGAACAAGCAAATGAGTTTATTGCGCATCATTTTCTGTTTCCTTTTTTTGTTCTGCTTGGCTGGGATCAGAATGCTTATAACCATGCACGATATATCCTGCTGCGATTGCAGATGCAAACATATATGACGTTTGCGCAATACTTTCGTATAACCACTGATAGTGACAAGAGTCATCTGGCTTAAAGTAAGTTATCACTGCGCCGCATAATCCGCCGACAAAGGTGATCAGCAATCCTTTCCATCGGCTTTTTTCACCGGCCTTAATCTTTTCAATCATTGAAGGGTCTTTTTGACTTTCATTCGTATCGACTATAGTTTTTGTTGTGTACATAACGATGCCAAGGAGTATTGCAAATGGTAAGACGGCGTGCAAAAGAAGAGAGTTTATTTCGGTGTTCATGTATTGCCTCACTTTCCTGCCAACAAATTGGCAATTTTGCTTGCATTATCGGTATCGCCGATCTCGCGGTAGAGGGCTTCGGCTTTTTCAAACCATTGTCGTGCTTCGACACCGCTTTTCTTGGGGTTGTCCTTTGTGACTGTCAGCATTCCCAACGCTTTGCAAGCTGAGGCTTCCCAGTTTTTGTCACCTACCAGACGGATAGCATTCAACCCCGCCAGTAGTTCTTTTTCTGCGGCGGCGTATTGTTTGGCTTTGCGCAGGATGTCGCCCAGATTGATTTGCCATTGTGCAGAGTGATGCGTATCGCCGTTGCGGCGGCCGATGGCTATGGCCTGGCGCAACAGCTTGATCGCCTGCTTGTACTCCTTGCGTCCGTCGTGTATTGACGCGATGTTGTTGAGCGTGGTGGCTTGTTCAGCTTTCGGCTTCATCGCAAGTGCTTCGCGGTAAAGTTGCAGCGCGCGTTCGGTGTCGCCACGATTTTGTGCAACCAAGGCCAGATTGTTCAGGGCAGTGGCTACTTTTTTCTTGTCGCCCAGTTCGCGGTAAGCCTTGAACGCGCGCCGATGATACAGCTCGGCACGATCCAGGTCATCTAGGCTGCTATACATTGAACCCAGCCAGTTGTAGGCGGTAGCCAATTCTTCGGTGGTTTGCGACAGGGCTTCTGCGCGCTGCAATGCGGGCAGGGCATCGGTGGTGCGCCCTATGTTGAAATAAGCGCGTCCTAGACACAGTTGGGCATAACGTTCTTCTGTGCGATCAAGATTGCTGTTTTGCAGTAGTTGCTTGGCTTCGCTTTCGGCACGTGCGTAATCCTGTGCGTTGAGGAAATTGAAGCAAGCATCTGTGGCAACGGCCTGAGCCAAACTGGGCAACAGCAGGCTGGCGATGAGGAGGGTGATTGTGGTTATTTTTCTGGGTACGGCAAACATCGGGGTTCTCCTTGAGTGGGTTGAGGGTGCATCATGCGGCAGCATGAAGGCTCAAGGAGGCGCGCGCGGGGCGCGGTGTTTAGCGTGGGAACTTAATGCGGGCGAGGCAAACGGAAGCTTGCTTGCTTGCTTGCTTGCTTGCTTGCTTGCGGGAGGCGGGGTGTAAGGCTCATGGGCAGGAGTTTAGCACAGGGGGCATCTGAAAATCAGTCCGCACAAATGCCGCTACGAGCCATCACGGATTTCATTTGGATTCGCATTGGAACAACTAGCCATCTCACTAAGCAACTAAAGAACGGTTGCCAAGTGGTTGCTTATGGCTGCCCCGACCAGAATGGTGTATCAGTCCGACTGCCGTCATGCGTGGTATCAGTGAACAGTCTCTTGGAGCAACGCTGGGCGTAAGCCCCTCTTTACCTTTGGAAGACCGATTTTCCGAGGAGGGAGGTCAGTTTCGAGGCACAAATAAAAAAGGGTTTGCATCACTGCAAACCCTTTTTTGCGATTCAGCAAAAAGCTATGCTGTTTTGTTGCCAAATAAGCCTGACAGTGCTGACGATGCCAATTTGGACAAATCGACATTACCTTCTGGCACTTGACCATCCGGCGTTAACTTGTCTACTACTTGCGGCAGCAAGTTGGATAGCTGTCCGGCGATATCGCTGGTGTTAAAACCGAACTTGGCGGCAATATCCTGCAAGCCGGAAGAGTTGAGTGCAGATTGAATTTGCTCGGCCGATACGGGAAGATTTTTTCCGGTACTCACCCAGGAAGCAACCTGCTCGCCCAATCCACCTTGGGTAAATTTCTCCACCAAGCCAGATAGTCCGCCCACTTTAGGATCATTCAACATGCCCATTACTGATCCCAATAAATCGCCCTGCGCGCCAGGCGCAGAACCCGCCTGACCTTGAATTGCACCTACAATTGTGTCGAACAGCCCCATGATTTGCTCCTTAAAGTATTTAGTCGGAATTTCAAAAGCCAAGTTTGCCAATAAGCCAGTTTTGCGCAATATCATCATGCAAACTTGCTAGGCATCATAATACGGCCGCCTCAAAAGCCACAACCTTAAATTTGGTGCGGGAAGTTTTACATCAAGATGACATCGTATTGTTCTTGGCTGTACATCGTTTCGACCTGCATGGATATTGGCTTGGCGATAAATTCGGATAGCTCCGCCAGTGCCTGTGATTCCTCGTCCAGAAACAAATCTATCACTTGCTGAGAACCCAAAATACGGTATTCACGCGCGTTGAACTGGCGTGCTTCGCGGAGTATCTCGCGGAGTATCTCGTAGCACACAGTCTGCGCGGTTTTAAGCTCGCCGCGCCCGTGACACACTGGGCAAGGTTCGCACAGTACGTGAGCCAAACTTTCCCGCGTACGCTTGCGTGTCATCTCCAGCAAGCCCAGTGAAGAGAAGCCATTCACGCTGATGCGGGTGTGGTCGCGCGCCAAGGCTTTTTGAAACTCTTCCAATACGGCATCACGATGTTCCTGCGTATCCATATCGATGAAGTCGCAAATAATAATCCCCCCCAAATTGCGCAAGCGCAGTTGTCGTGCAATGACTTGCGTTGCCTCTAGGTTAGTTTTGAAAATGGTGTCGTCAAAGTTGCGCAGCCCGACAAATCCGCCCGTGTTTACATCCACCGTGGTCATCGCTTCGGTTTGGTCGATGATGAGATAGCCACCTGATTTGAGGTCAACACGTTTTGCCAACGCACGCTCAATTTCCTCTTCCACACCATACAAATCAAACAGCGGACGCACACCTGGATAGTGTTCCAGCTTGGCAATCGCGGAGGGGTTGTAGTCGTTGGCGAACTCCAGCATTTTTTGATGGGTAGTGCGCGAATCAATTAAAATTTTGGTGGTGCTGTCACTGACGAAATCGCGCATCACGCGCAGACTGAGATTCAAATCCTGATAAAGCAGTTGCGGCGCACTGGCAGTTTTGACTGAATTTTTCAGATTGTCCCAAAGTTTGTCCAGATACAAAATATCCGACAAAAAATCCGGATCGGCAGAGGCTTCCACTGCGGTGCGAATGATATAACCACCTTGATGATCGGCTGGCAGCACCGCTTGCAGTTTGTTTCGCAGGGCATCGCGTTGCTCTTCGCTCTCGATGCGTTGCGACACGCCGACATGCGTCTCTTGAGGCAAATAAACTAGCAACCTTCCCGCGATGCTGAGTTGCGTGGTGAGCCGCGCGCCTTTGCTGCCGATGGGTTCTTTGATGATCTGCACCAGCAGTGATTGCCCCTCAAACAAAACTTTCTCAATCGGCTTGGGTGGTTCTTGGTTGTGGTTGTTGCCCCAAATGTCAGCGACGTGCAGGAAAGCGGATCGATCCAAACCAATATCAATAAATGCCGACTGCATTCCCGGCAACACGCGCACCACTTTGCCATAATAGATGTTGCTGACGATGCCCAGACTGCTGCTGCGCTGGATGTGCAGATCCTGCACCACGCCGAGCTGCATCACGGCAACGCGCGTCTCCTGCGGAGTGACGTTGATGAGAATTTCTTCGCTCATGGTGCGGGATGGTTGAAGTGTTGCAGCAATTGCACAGTTTCAAATAAGGGTAAGCCCATCACGCCGGAATAACTGCCTGAAATGTGTTCGATAAACGCCGCTGCCTGACCTTGTATGCCATAGCCGCCCGCCTTGTCGTTGTATTCTTTGGTGAGCAAATAGCGGCGGATACGATCTTCATTGAGGGTGGTGAAACGCACGGTGGAAGTGGAAATGGCAAACTCAATTTGATCGCCCAAGGCAATCGCAACCGCACTGAGTACTTGATGCTCACGCCCGGAAAACTGACGCAGCATCTCTGCCGCCTGTTCGGCATTTTTGGGCTTGCCAAAAATTTTTCCATCCAGCGTCACCGTGGTATCGGCCGCCAATACGGGAAACATCGGCAAATTGCGATAACGCAATAATTGGCAACCCTTCTCGGCTTTTTCTTGGCAGATACGCCTCACATAGTCTTCGGGTTGCTCAATCGCTTGAGGTGTCTCATCCACATCCACACCGCGCTTGGGATCGTCGCGCAACAGCAACATCTCAAAATTGATGCCAACTTGCTTGAGTAGCTCGCGGCGGCGCGGACTCTGCGAAGCAAGGTAAATGCGCTGTTGTTTAATCATGGCCATAAGGGTTACCCAAAAATCTCAGTAATCATTCAACTAAATCCGCAAGGGGATGACATCTGAGGCTTCACTCGCGGTGATAGGGGTGATTGTGCATCAAGCTATATGCTCGATACAACTGTTCCGCCAGTAATACCCGTACAAAAGCGTGCGGCAAGGTGAGTGAAGACAATGCCATCAGGTGCTGTGCAGCTTGTTTAACCGTTTCATGCAGGCCGTCCGCGCCACCGATAATGAATGCGACATCTTGTCCGCCACGCATCCAAGCTTCCATTTGAGTGGCGAGTTGCTTGGTAGTGGGGGTTGCGCCGCGCTCATCCAGTGCAATCCGCAAACAGGCTGAAGGCAAGGCATTCAAAATGCGTTGCGCTTCAGCCTGCATAATTTGCTCGGTGGTTTTGCCAGAGGTGCGCGATTCGGGTTTGATTTCCAACAACTCGATTTTCGCTTCACGCGGCATACGCTTGGCATATTCATTAAACCCCTGCGTGATCCAGTCGGGCATTTTGTTTCCAACGGCGAGGATGATGAGCTTCATGTCATGCGGAGTGCAAAAAATTCAAAAACATTTGTCCACGAACGACACGAAAAGCACGAAAAAATCAAAAGCAGAATCGCAACCATCGCCCCTGTTTTTCTTTCGTGTCTTTTGTGTTTTTCGTGGACAATGGTTTTACCAAGATCAATTTAGCACGCGGTATTACTTAGTCCCCGCCAATTTAGGGCGCGCTGCCTGCGCCTTGCTCCACAATTCTTCTAGATTGTAATACTCGCGTATTGCGGGCTGCATGATGTGAACCAATACTTCGCCAAGATCGACCAATATCCATTCGCCGCTGTCCTCGCCTTCGCGTCCGATAATCTCCTCGCCTTGCTCTTTGAGTTTAATCACCACGTTGTCCGCAAGAGCTTTGGTTTGGCGGCGCGAGGTCGCGCTGGCAATTACCATGCGGTCAAATAGCGAGCTGAGTTTGCTGGTGTCGATCACGGTAATGTCAGTGGCTTTAATGTCTTCCAGTGCGGCGACAATGGCTTTGGTTTTATCTTCAGTATTTAGCATGGTGTGTATAGGTGATGTTGATGAATGTAGTCCGCTACCAAATTAGGTAATAGATAACGGATGCTGCGTTGCTCGACGATGCGGCTGCGTATCAGCGTCGCCGAAATTTCTAGTTTAGGAATGGCCAGCACGGCAATCCCCCCGTGTGCTTGTTGACTCAATGTGGAGGCAGCGCACAAGCGTGTTTGGTAATGTCTGCGCAATTCAATCGGTGCGCTAATAATGCGCTCTTCGATAGTGAAACCAGGGCGATAACCCACCACGATATGCGCCAACTCAAATAATTGCGCCCATTCATGCCAAGTGTGCAATTGCAAAAACGCATCGCCGCCCATCAGCAAACAGAGGGGGCGTTGCTCGCCTAACTCAGCACGCAATTCACACAACGTATCCACGGTGTAACACTTGGCTGCGCGTTTAACTTCACGCTCATCCAAAACAAAAGCAGGCTGATCGGCAATTGCCAATTTCACCATCTCACTGCGCTGCTGTGCAGATACTTGCGGCGCATCACGGTGTGGTGGCGTTCCCGTTGGAATAAAGCGGATTTCCTGCAATCCAGCCAACTCCAACATTTCCTCAGCGAGCCTTAAATGACCATAATGAATCGGATTAAACGTGCCGCCGAAAATGCCGATGGGGGGAGTCTGCGCTTTAGACATGCGGCTGACTTTGTGAGGGTCTAAACAGCAGCAATTGCTCGGTTTGATTTTGCGCGAGCGCGCAAGGTAACGTTAAGCTCGGCTCGCCATACGACAGTCTGCGCGCCACGCCTGTTTTGCCGCCGCCCAAAAAATAACTCTTCTTCATGTATTCACGCTGCACCGCATCTGGCAAATCACGCCAATAACCTTTAGGTGGAACGAGGTCTAATACTGCCTTCTTTTTTTCTGGGTAGGTTTGCCCAAACGATTTGGGCACATCGTTTGGATAGAGTTTGCCAGCCTTTAACGCATCACGCAAAACCATCATGCGCTTATGCGGCGATGACCAATTAAATTTGGCAAACTTAACCAAGTCATTGCGAATGCCGACCAAGAACAAACGCTCCCGCTTCTGCGGAACGCGGTAAAAAATTGCCTTCAAAATTCTGGGTTCAATCAGTGTATAGCCTAAGTCAGCAATAGCCGCCTTGATGGTGACTAATGTCTTTCCGTCATCGTGTTCCAGCAAGCCGCGCACGTTTTTACCCAAAAAATCCTTGGGCTGAATTTCTTTGATGGCACTGGTAAATTCAAAAAACAATACAATCCTTGTCAAACATTGAAATCCTCGAATTCTTCGTATTGTTTGAAAGATAGCAGATACAGACTTTCTTAATAGGTTGGAGTCGATTTTTTTTTGTAACTCCCTAACCACAGGGTTTAATACTGCCTCAATCATATTATCATTCGCGGGTTCAAAGAAGTGTAACGCACCGACTTGAAGAATACCTGATTTGCTGCATGGCATCCACACCTGCTGCGTTTACACAGCGATGCAAGCCATTTTTGTTTGTGCAAACCAAACTATCTGTAAGGTTTATCACTCTCACGATACTAAGGAAAAAGAGGAGCACAACATGAAACGCAGACAATTTTTACTCACCCTCTCAGGCCTTGCCGCAACTGTGGCGATGCGTGCCTATGCGAAAGAGACGGCTCATGACAAAGTCACCATCATGCAATTTTCGGATGACGGAAAAGCTTTGCGTCGAGTCGCGTTAACCAAAGTCAACAAAGCCGCTGAATGGAAGAAAACGCTCTCCCCGCTCGCTTACCAGGTTACGCGCAAACAAGGCACGGAGCGGGCATTCTCGCAGCCTGGTTATGATAGGCATGAGCCGGGTTTGTATCGTTGCGTCTGCTGCGATAACGCGCTGTTCGATGCCAAAACCAAATACGATTCCGGCACAGGATGGCCGAGTTTTTGGCAGCCGATTGCGGAAGATAACTTGCACAACATTGAAGATGGTCTGTTTGGTATGAAGCGTACCGAGGTGCAATGCAATTTGTGTGATGCACACTTGGGACACGTGTTTGATGATGGCCCGAAACCTACGGGGCTGCGCTATTGCATGAACACGGTTGCGTTACGTTTCATTCCGTATTCGAGATAGCCGTGTTGATATTTTTTCTTTCCTATCTGGGCGGCATGCTGACGATATTGAGTCCGTGCGTTTTGCCCGTTTTACCGTTTATTTTTGCGCGTTCTGAACAATCGTTCCGCCGCACGGGTTTGCCAATTTTGTTAGGCATGGCTGCCACATTTACCGTGCTGGCCAGTTTCGCCGCAGTGGGTGGCGCGTGGTTAATTGCGGTGAATCAATATGGCCGTTATGCCGCAATGGGCTTGCTGTTACTGTTGGGATTTGCGCTGATATTTCCCGCCTTGTCGGATCGCCTGATGCGTCCATTTGTCGCGCTGGGCGGTCAATTGCAGCAACGCGCCGACCGGCAGGTTAGCTTCGAAGGTTCGCTGTTACTTGGCGTGGCAGTCGGTTTTTTGTGGGCTCCCTGCGCGGGACCGATCTTAGGTTTGGTGCTGGCAGGTGCGGCATTGAACGGTGCAAATTTATACAGCGCGTTATTGCTGCTGGTGTTCGCAGCGGGTGCGGCCACTTCCCTGGGCTTGGCATTGCTGGCAGGCGGGCGTGTGTTCAGCCTGATGAAGCGCAGCCTCGGCGCGGAAGAATGGTTGCGGCGCGGATTGGGTATTGCTGTCGTGGCGGGGGTGGTGATGATTGCACTAGGATGGGATACCAAATTTCTGTCGCAGTTCTCGTTTATTAACACTACCGGCACCGAGCAAAAACTCATCGCTCAACTGGATAAACCTATGCCCATTACAATCGAAGAAAAGGATCGGGCTGCTCCGCCATTGGTAGGTGCGACACGCTGGTTGAATTCCACTCCGCTAACCAATGAAATGTTGCGCGGCAAAGTGGTACTGGTGGATTTCTGGACTTACTCCTGCATCAACTGTCTGCGCACCATGCCCTACATCAAGGCATGGAATGAGAAGTATCGTGACCAAGGTCTGGTCATCATTGGTGTGCATGCCCCTGAGTTTGCCTTTGAAAAAGATCAGCGCAATGTTGAGCAAGCGATTCGTGATCTAGGCATCACGTACTCCGTGGCAATGGATAACGACTATGAGATTTGGAATGCCTATAAAAATGAGTATTGGCCCGCGCATTATTTGATCGACGCACAAGGTCAAATTCGTCACCAGCATTTTGGTGAAGGAAAATATCAAGAAACGGAGCAAATGATACAAAGCCTCCTCAAGGAAGCGCGCAACAGAGATTTGTTGGTGGCGAATGATTTAGTGCAAGTGGCAGGCGTGGGTGCGACTGCTGCGGCGATGGCAGACAAAACGGGACGCTCACCAGAAACCTATCTGGGTTACACACGCCAAAAAAGCTTTAGCTCGCCTGAAGCTATCAACAAAGATGTCACGCGTCAGTACAGTACACCCACCTCGCTCAAGCTCAATCAATGGGCATTGAGCGGTGATTGGCAAATTGGCGAGCAATCCGCCCTGCTGAAAAAATCCGGCGGCGCGATCAGCTTCCATTTTTACGGGCGTGATTTGCACCTGGTTCTGGGTTCACAAAACGGCAAATCCATTCCCTTCAAAGTCACCATTGACGGGGCGGCTCCACAAGCCGATCACGGCGTAGATATTGATGAACAGGGCAATGGGATTATCAAAGAACAGCGGCTGTATCAACTGATTCGGCAAAGCGGCGACGTTCACGAACACACATTCAAGATCGAATTTCTAGATGCGGAGGCGGAAGCATTTGCTTTCACCTTCGGCTAATCCGCCGTACTAAATAGGAGAAATGCCATGCGTAAAATATTACTCAAACTCATCCTCGTTTTCAGCTTGCTTGCCGCTCAAGCCAGCCATGCCACGCAACAAATCGCTGTATTTGCGGGCGGCTGTTTCTGGGGCGTGGATGCCGTGTTTAAGCATGTTAAAGGTGTAACGGAAGTGGTGTCTGGCTACACAGGTGGAGACGCAAAATCTGCGCGTTACGAGATGGTTAGTGAAGGTACAACGGGTCACGCCGAAGCGGTGCAAGTACGTTTTGATGCTGCAAAGGTTTCGTATCAGCAACTGTTGCAAGTATTTTTTAGCGTTGCGCACAATCCCACCCAACTCAATTTTCAAGGGCCAGATGTCGGTACGCAATACCGCTCGGCAATTTTTTACACCAGCATGGAACAACAGCAACAAGCACAAAGCTATATTCAAACACTCACAACCGCAAAAACTTTCTCCTCACCCATTGTCACGCAAGTTGTTCCGCTAAAACAATTCTACGCCGCTGAAAATTATCACCAAAACTATCTTGCGTTACATCCCAATCAGCCTTATATCGTAGTGCATGACAAACCCAAGTTGGAGCAGCTGCGCAAACGGTTTTCGGCACTGTATCAATCCCGCGTGAATTAAACAGATGTGTGGGACTGTCTTGATGCCGAGAGGGTAAGGATTTAACCAAAATAGGGTTATTTCAGCTACCAGCCTGCTTCACCTCAGTCTGTTGAGTAAAAATCGATGGGTTCGGGTATAATCCGCCGCTTTTCTGCGGCTTTATATGGGCTTTATATGAGGCTAGCGGAGCGTTACAAAATTTAGGAAGTTGAACATGGCAAAGCCAAAAGATAAGAAAAAACCAATCGGTAAAATCGCTGCCGTAATTGAGCAGTCTGCTGCCGATCAGCAGTTGGATATCGACGCACGTCGCACGCGCCTGAAAGCCCTGATTATATTGGGAAAGGAGCGCGGCTATCTGACTTATGCGGAGATTAACGATCACTTGCCGGACATGCTCGAAGTCGAGCAGATCGAAGGCGTGGTCAGCATGATTAACGAGATGGGTGTGAGTGTGTGTGATGTCGCGCCCGATGCCGAATCGATGATTATGACGGACGCTGCGCCCGCCGTGGCAGATGATGTTGCAGTGGAAGAAGCTGAGGCAGCATTATCAACCGTTGATTCTGAATTTGGTCGAACTACAGACCCCGTGCGTATGTATATGCGCGAAATGGGTACGGTGGAGCTACTGACCCGCGAAAAAGAAATTGCCATCGCCAAACGTATCGAAGAAGGCCTGAAACATATGATTCAGGCAATCTCGATGTGCCCCGCGACCATTGCGGAAATTTTGACATTAGTGGCAAAAATTGAAGCTGATCAGATGCGTGTCGATGAGCTGATTGATGGCTTTGTTGACACCGAAGATGACGTAGTAATGGTGGCGGCAAGTGTTGAAGAAGCCGAGCCAGAAGCTGACGAAGAAGAGGACGAAGAGGCTTCTGCGGCAGAAGCCGCAGCAGAAGCGGCCGCAAACCTAGCTCAACTGAAAGCAGATGCCTTGGAACGCTTTGCCATCATTTCAGATTTGTTCGGGAAAATTGGCAAGGCTTATGAGAAACACGGCTATCGCAGTAAGCAATACGACAAGCTGCAAGCAGGCATTACTGAAGAGCTAATGAAATTCCGCTTCTCTGCAAAACAAGTGGATGCGTTATGCGACACGATGCGCGGTTTGGTGGAAGAGGTTAGGCGTAGCGAGCGCAGTATTCAGGATATGTGCGTCGTCAAAGGAAAAATGCCTCGCCCATACTTTATTAAAGTATTTCCCGAAAACGAGCAAAATTTGCAGTGGGTTACGCAAGAACTCAAGCTTAAAAAACCTTACGGCGAAACACTAGGTCGTTACGAACATGCCATTGTAGAAAAGCAGCAACAATTGCTGGACTTGCAGCAACGTGTGGGCATCCCCATTCTTGACCTCAAAGAAATCAATCGCCAGATGACAAATGGCGAAGCGAAGGCACGTCGTGCCAAGCGCGACATGATTGAAGCCAACTTGCGTTTGGTGATTTCCATTGCGAAAAAATACACTAATCGCGGCTTGCAATTCCTCGACTTGATCCAGGAGGGGAATATCGGCCTGATGAAAGCGGTCGATAAATTCGAATATCGTCGCGGTTATAAATTTTCCACTTATGCGACTTGGTGGATACGCCAAGCGATTACCCGTTCCATTGCTGATCAAGCACGCACCATCCGCATTCCGGTGCATATGATTGAAACCATCAACAAGATGAATCGCATCTCGCGCCAGATCATGCAAGAGACCGGGCAGGAGGCAGACATTGCGACCTTGGTTGTGAAAATGGAAATGCCGGAAGATAAGATCCGAAAAATTTTCAAAATCGCCAAAGAACCCATCTCCATGGAAACCCCGGTGGGTGATGACGATGATTCACACTTGGGCGATTTTATTGAGGACACGCATACCGCCGTGCCGATTGATGCGGCGATTTATGACAGTCTGCGCGGTGCAACTTCCGATATTTTGGATAGCCTTACCCAACGCGAAGCCAAGGTATTACGAATGCGCTTTGGTATTGAAATGAACACCGATCACACACTGGAAGAGGTGGGCAAACAGTTTGATGTGACACGTGAACGGATTCGGCAGATTGAAGCAAAGGCACTGCGCAAATTGCGTCACCCTTCGCGCTCTGAGAAGTTGAAGAGCTTCCTAGATAGCGAAAATTAAAAAAAAGTTTTCGGGTCTGTAGCTCAGTTGGTTAGAGCAGAGGACTCATAATCCTTTGGTCGAAGGTTCAAGTCCTTCCAGACCCACCAATATAATCAAGGCTTGCAGCGATGTGAGCCTTTTTTATTTGGTGACTGTAGTCAAATAGTAGCTCAACAACTTTACCGAATCCAATCGAGCCGCCGCACTTGCCAGATGGTCAGGTGCAAAGTGTGCGTAACGTTCCACCATTGCTCCTGTCTTCCATCCACCAAGCTGCTGCATTCATGCGTGGGTGTCCGCCAGCTTGCCCAAGCGTGCCGTAAATCACGCCAACGAAAATCTTCGATGCCAGCAGGTTTCAAATGCCAAAGTCGGCAACAATTCACTCGTCGAATATGCCAACAGCTTTTATGCAAAAACTTTTAAGGATGCTGCATAACTCCCCCAACTTGCCCGCCCACTGTTTCGGGTTTCGCTCAGTGTGGTTTGAAATATAAAGAGGCCGTCTTTCGACGACCTCTGGTTACTACTTAATAATAATTAACTCAACGATTACGGAGCAGGTTGTGTAACAGCATTACTATCTAACGTCACGGCAGTTTGAGCTAACAATCTGCTATTAGCTGATGCGCCAGTCTGGAGTGTAATGGCTGTTGCCGACAAAACCACACCTTCCAAGTGAGCAGTTGTTCCAATGGTCACTGCACCGGATACTTGCCAGAAGATGTTCTTGGCTTTAGCACCCCCACTTAAAATAACGCTCTTTGCTGCTGCCAAGTCGAGGGTTCCTGCTACCTTGAAAATCCACACATCTGTTGCATTACCATTGAGTGTGAGATCAGTAGGGATTGTTACAGCCGACCCCCATTGGTAAACACCAGGTGTTAAGGTTAAGCCAGTAAGGATGCCCGTACCCACATCCGTTGTTGCTGGAGAGGTTGGTGCGCGTCCAGCAGCATCACTATATGCAGCTTCCATATCCAATACGGCTGTAGTCAGGTTTGCAGGAGTTGGAGTTGCGTAATCTGCTGCGTAGACTTTTCCGATTACTTGAGTTGAAGTGGAAAATACATTGCTAGGATCCGCTATCAATGTAAATCCAGTAACAAAACTTGCCGCTGCTGGACTCACACCAACATCACCCGTAATGGCTGAAGCGGGTACAGTTGAGATAGCTGATTTTGCCAAAATGGCATAATTCCCAGCTGTACCAAGATTTACACCTGCACCTGATACTGCTGCCACCGTAACGGTTACGGTATACGTTGCGGTAGAGCTATCCGCAGCCGTGACCGTGTATACCACTGGATTGGTGAAGTTGTTGGCAGTCGTGCCACTTGTCTGAGCCACGGTGCTAACTTTTACCGTTGCACCAGAAGTGGTGAATGTCGCAGCGAGAGCCGTTACGTTTGTCCCTGAAGGCATCGTGACCGCAATGGTTTTTGCTGTTTCATTGATCGTGCCTGTTACACCCGCCAGTGAATACGCAGTAAGGGCTTTGGCTGAGTTGAGTGCCACCGTAACGGTTACGGTATACGTTGCGGTAGAGCTATCCGCAGCCGTGACCGTGTATACCACTGGATTGGTGAAGTTGTTGGCAGTCGTGCCACT
>JBEBKA010000042.1:0-24288 GCA_040079595.1 Gallionella sp. | reverse complement strand
TAGCTATTGCTGACTGCTCTGTGCACGCCTCACTTACTGTGCGTAACCGATCTAATTTTTATTATTTAAGGAGCATCAAATGAAAAAGTTTCTCGCCTCTACACTCGCTGTTAGCTTGTTTGCCATTGCCGCACCTTCTGCACAAGCTGTTCCGCTTAACCAAAATTTTAACGTGTCGGCATCGTTGTCATCCGCGTGTCAAATATCATCTGTCGCCGCTCCAGATCTGGCTTTTCCTGCTTATACCGCCTTCCAAGCTACGGACAGTGTGACCAGCTCATCCATTACTGTTGAATGTACCCGTGGGCTTCCCGCGCCAGTACTATCACTCGACGCTGTAGGCACTAATGTAATTGTAGGTCTTACTTACGATATTTTGACTAGCTCTGTTGCAGCTCCTGGAGCAGCCGCAGCGGCAGGTATTCCTGGAACACCTGATACACACACCATTACTCTTGATGGCACCATACTTGCCGGACAAGTCGGTGAATGTCTGACTGCAACATGCAGCGGCACAGAAGCACGTACTTTGACGATCACTTACTAAGTTATACCGCTCACCGAGTTAAAACGGTGAGCATCCCATCAAGCAATCGTAAATTTTTACTTTATTTTTAATTTAGGGAGTATCAAAATGAAAAGCATCCAATTGAAAAAAATCGCAGCATCAACCCTCGCAGCAACGATGTTGTTAGCAGCCGCTTCTTCTGCGCAAGCGGCATCCGTAATCAGTGGCGGGTTTGATGTGAACGTCAATCTGATTTCTGCATGTAACGTTAGCACACCTGGCGCGATGTCTTTGACATACACCGCATTGCAAACAACTGCTGCTACGGCATCAACACCCTTTGTTGTTACTTGCGTATCAGGATTGCCTTATACGGTTGCCGTATCAAGCCCTAACACAATTGATGATGCAGTTAATTTGTCATACAGCTTGGCAGTTATCCCGCCAGTCGGCGGCGGTACGGGTACTGGCGTAGCGCAAAATTACTCAATTGATGGCACAATCGCGGCGGGGCAAACAGGTACATGCACAACGGCCAACTGTATGAATACAGCAGCAACCAACAAAGCACACACTGTTACAGTTGCTTACTAAACTAATCTAACCAAGCTACATCGTAGATTATGGGCCAGAGCGTTCTCTTGGGGATGCTCACTCAAACAGGGGTTGCCGCTAGGGTATTTGCTTTAGCGGCACTGTTGTTTTTGTGGATACCATTTAGCTATGCCGCGCAGGCTAACGCGCAGTTTACTGTGGACATCAATTTTCACCCCAGCAACCCCACCTCAAATGCTGGCTTGTGCCGCAGCAGTACTCGTATTGGCACGTTTGGTGAAGCGGTTACGGTGGAATGTTCCACTGGCAGGGCGGTGCGTTTCGCAGGCAATACCAGCAATCTTCCTTGGTCTGCAACTCAAGATGGGTACTACCGTTTTGTGACGCAATTGTCAGGCGCGGGCGTGCCGACCACTGCCGATCAATTCGTGGGAGCTGGCACAGTCACCTCCTGGCGCATTATCAATTTGGCAGACTGGGAATATTTGGAATTGATGGTAGGATGGTGAAGTGATTTATTCACCTGTTTAATAGACTTTAAGCGATACCCCCTCAACGACGAAAGCAGACATTCGCATGAAAAATAATATGACCAAATTACTGACAATTTTGCTCGCATCCAGCCTTGCGATGCCTGTTTTGGCTACGCCATTTTCCGTGACGCCTGTCCGCATTTACATGACCCCAAAAGATAAGGCGATTGCCGTCACCGTCACCAATGAAGGGGACGAAGAGTTAGTCATGCAGGCGGATGTGTATTCGTGGAAGCAAAAGCCAGATGGTGAAGATGATTTGGTATTAACCGAAGATTTATTGCTCTCTCCACCCATTATCAAGCTGGCTGCCAAAGCTCGCCAAGTGGTGCGCTTGGCGCGGTTGCGCTCTGTGCCGCCCGACGAGCAGCTGACCTACCGTTTGATTATGCGCGAAGTACCCGAAGCAAAACCCAACAAAGGTGATTTGCAATTGCAGATCGCACTGGCGTTTTCACTGCCTGTCTTCATCACCTCCCCGACTGCGAAATCGGTACTCGGCTGCACTGCACAACGTTCCACAGCCGATACGGTTAAAGTGTCATGCGAAAACACTGGCAAAGCCTATGCGCAATTAGTTGATTTAGAACTCAGCAATGCCGAAGGAAAAGTGTTGGCGAGCCGCGAGGGCGGTGGCTATATTTTGCCCGCCAACAAGCGACAAGTTGACATCAAATCTGCCGATAAAGCCATTCCTTCAGGCAAAGCAAAACTCAACGTTCGCTTGGATGATGGCACGCAACAGGCATTCGATGTAACGATTGCAGAATAAGGCTTGCAGCGTGGGCTACCTCTTTCACCCGCGCTGGATTTTGCTACCACTTATTGCTTGGATAGGCTCTGCATCAGGTGCTGCGGTAACTGAATCGTTACTTGAACCCATGCCTGAGGTTGAAGTGCTACCCGCACCAGCCGCAAGTATTGCACCCGAAGTTGAGGCAACACCCAAAGCTGATCGACCCACTTCACTACTCTTCACTCGAAAAATTAGTGCGCAGCCTCTCCCCGCTGAAGTAAAACCAGAAACGCCGCCCATCGTCATCACGCCGATTGTCGTTAGTCGGGCAGCACCCCAACGCACACAAGAAATAGCATTGGATGCCCCCAAAGCCAAAGATAAACTCCATCCTGTAGAAGTCGTGGTGAACGGCGCAAAGAGTGGCACCTGGCTGCTGCTGGAGCGGGCAGGTGCGATGTATGCACCCTTCGATGCGTTTGAAGAGTGGCGGGTTCAACTCTCCCCCACCGCACAGCCCATCGACTACCAATTTGACGGGCAAGCCTACTGGCCGTTGACCGCTGTGCCAGGCTATAAATTAAAAATGGACTTTGCCAATCAGTCGGCAGAGATGCTGTTTTCACCCGAAGCATTTGCTGCCACTCGCTTGGAAAAAGAACCATCCAAACAACTTGTCACCAGCCCAATTTTACCGAGCGCGTTCTTGAATTATGATTTCAATTACGCCACTACCATGTTGCGTAATGCCCACACCACAAACGATTTAAGCGTACTCACTGAAATCGGCGCGTCCAATACGTGGGGCGTGTTGAGCAGCAGCCAAGCGGGACGTAATTTAACCAACAATCCCGCCTCCCCAACCCCGCGTAATGCAGTGCGGCTGGAGACCCTATTCACACGGGATTTCCCCAATCAAAATCGCACTCTGAGATTCGGTGACACCGCGACACGCGCAGGCATGTGGGGACGCAATGTATATTTCGGCGGCATTCAGTACGGTACAAATTTCGCGCTCACCCCAGGGTTTGTCAGTCAGCCTATTCCTGCACTGGTCGGCGTTTCAACCGCACCTTCCACAGTGCAAATGTATGTGAACGATGTGTTGCGCCAAGTTTCCAGTGTGCCGACCGGTCCATTTGCCATCGACAATTTTCCGTTGTTGGCAAATAGCGGCGATGTCAGGATGGTGGTGAAAGATATTCTGGGACGCGAGACCGTGATTGAGCAATCATTTTTCACCAGCACCGAATTGCTTGCGCTAGGTTTGAACGATTGGAGTATTGAGGCGGGTACGGTACGTCACGATATGGGCGTTGCTAGCAACCTCTACGGCACCGGGTTCGCCAGTGGCACATTGCGCCACGGTCAACGCGCAAATCTCACTTTGGAAGGTCATGCGGAGTTATCCCGCGCACAACAAACCGTGGGACTCGGCGCGGTGTCCGCCCTGCCCAAACAAGTATTGGGACAAGCATCATTGGCAGTCAGCCGTGGCGAAGGATTACGCGGCGGATTATGGTTGCTGGGTTTGGAGCGCGACGGGCTACACACCAGCGTATCGTTTCAAGCACAAGGGGCGACACGCAATTTCCGCCAGCTGGGACAAGATATAAACACTGCACCGATACGCCTACAATTAGCAGGTAACTGGGATTATGTCACCAAAAAATCGACCTCGTTTGGTGTGGGCTTGGCAACGCTAAGCCGCTATGACGACACACGTGTGACCACTGTTTCAAGTAACATTTCGACCAAAATTGGCAAACAGAATAGCCTGAGTATCAACGCCAGCCGAGCCATTATGGGTGCGGACGGCACTTCCATCGGGGTGTTTTTTACTATGCCTTTGGAGGACAGCCGTGCCTTTAATTCTTCGGCTACTACCCACAGCGGACAGCAAGATTTTTATGTTTCTGCGATGCAAAATCCGGACAACGACAAACCGTTGGGATGGCGTGTTTTGGCGGGGCAGCAGCAAGGTCAGGTGCGAGCCGAAGGTGGCGCGTATTATGTGGGTCGCTACGGAAAATTGACGGGCGATGTCAGCACCTCGCCCAACCAAAACGCGCTGCGCATGGGGGCAAATG
Organism: Gallionella sp.; assembly: GCA_040079595.1. Lineage (GTDB taxonomy): Bacteria > Pseudomonadota > Gammaproteobacteria > Burkholderiales > Gallionellaceae > Gallionella. The sequence continues at coordinate 19,866 of JBEBKA010000042.1, read as the reverse complement.
GCGGGCTGGTTTTCGCCGACAAAAACTTGTTTGCCACGCAACGCGTCGATCAAAGTTTTGCCATTGCTGAAGTGGAGGGATACAGCAATATCGGCATCGGCATTGGCAGCAATGTGCTGACACGCACCAACGCAAAAGGCGTGGCACTGATTCCTCGACTGATTCCCTATCAGGACAACTCCATCCGACTCAGCCCCAACGATTTGCCCATCAGCGCGGAGATCGATACCATCGAACAAAGTGTGATCCCCGCTTGGCGCAGTGCCGTGAAAGCGGTCTTCCCCGTGCGCGGCGGTCGTGCCGCATTGCTGAAAATTACCTTGGATGATGGCGAGGTTGCCCCTGCGGGTGCAATCGTCAGCATTGAGGGAGACAAACAAGAGTTTTATGTAGCGCGGCGCGGCGAAGCGTTTGTCACAGGCTTGCGTCCGACCAACACGGTGCTGCTGAACTGGAACGGTCAGCAATGCAAAATAGATGTCACACTGCCACCCGAAACCGTCGACGAAATCGCTCGGTTGGGTTCGCTGATTTGCAAAGGAGTTGCACGATGAAACAAAAATATACGATAGGTCTGGCAATCGCTTGCTTGCTAACGTTTGCCCATACGGTGCAAGCGGCGATATTTTGCAGCGTCACCTCGCCCGGATTTTCCACTGCGTACGTGACCGCCAATACCGCGACCAACATCACCGCCACTACGTTTACCGTGACCTGCACGCGTGATAATGCGGGCGGGCGTCGCAACAGAAATGGCGCGGTGAGTTACCAAGTCACCGCCAGCAATGGACTGAACGCACTCGGCACACAAAACCGTGCTGCCAAAGGCGCGGCACGTCTCAATTATTCGGTCTCGACCGTCGCCACCTGTGCCACCCCCTGGAAAGGAACAACGCGTTTGCCCACTGTTGCGGCAAATTTCAACATGGCGGTCAACACCACCGTCACGAATATTTATACCTTCTACGGCTGCATCCCTCCGCTACAAGCTGCCGCCGCGCCCATCGGCAACTACACCGACACCGTCACCATGACAATTGCTCGACCAGGCGGCGGGGGCGGTCGAAATAGAGTCACGTTCACCAACGGTACGTTTCCTGTCATCATCAACGCGCCTGCCAGCTGCACACTCACCACCCCCCCTGCCAGCGTGGCATTTACCTACGCTGCGTTCCGCACCACGCCAGCCATTGCCAACTCCTCTTTCGCACTTACTTGCAGCAATTTATTACCATTTACCATGACGCTCGATACCACCGTCGGCGTAGTGACCGGGCTCAACTACACACTGGCACTGAACACACTCAACACGGGTGGCGTAAATCCACTTTCCAGCGTGGGCAACGGCTTGGCAAAAACCTTCTTCATCAACGGCACAATGGCTGCGGGACAGGCCGGAACTTGTACAAGCGCAGCCTGCACGGGTACGCAAGCGAGAACACTGACCATCACGTATTGAGTCAAAAGTGGCTTAGCATAGTAGGGCAGTTTTTCCATGTGTCTTAATGAGTAAAAGTAACAGCATGTGTTAACCGCATTGACTCAACATGGAATATAAGAAAGAATTGCGTCGAACTAAACTATTCCAACCGAACCAAATGTGATGTTTAACCCAAAAAATCACCCTATAACAATATCAGCAATTGCGTTACTGCTGGCTATCAACACTGCTTTTGCGGCGGCCCCCATGATCCCTGGGAGTACTCCTCTAGAAATAGGGCAGCGTGTCAGTATCGGCGATGTTGTCGCGGGGAAAGAAAAATCTGCACTATGCCAAGGTTGTCATGGCGAGGATGGAATCAGCATCATGCCCAATATCCCAAATCTCTCCGGGCAATGGGCCGCATATATCATGCGGCAGCTCATTGATTTTGGGATAGGTTCGCGCAGCGACCCCATCATGACGGACATGGCCGCTACTATAACCAACAAAGAAGATGCTTTCGATATCTCCGCCTACTTCGCTGCCCAACCTATTATGCCCTTTGACCCTATCTCCAAAAATAATGAGGAAGGCAAACGGCTATACATTATTTACCAGTGTAACAGTTGCCACGGTGAAGAAGGCCTAGGCCGCCCTCTCAATAATCCGATTTTCCCAATTATAGGTGGTCAACACAAAGAGTATTTAATCAAGCAGCTAGATGATTTCAGGACTGGGCTAAGGGAAACCGACATGTCTGGCACGATGCCGCTATTGGCCAAGCGCATGAGTGCGGCTGAAACCGAGGCAATCGCGGAATATTTGTGCTGCCGAGCCAAACCTGTCGCCGAAATAGCAGTGCCTATCATCGCGCCTGTCATCACCGCTGCCACGACGTTATTTTCAGATAAGCCTTTGGTCATCGAAGGTACTAACTTTGTCAGCAACTCTGCAAAACTTAAACCTATCGCTTTCAAACAGCTTAAAGGCGTGATTGATTTTGCCAAAAATAACCCCGATCCGATCATCAACATCTCAGGCCATACCGACAGCATGGGAACGGACAAGTTAAACATTCCGTTATCGTTGGCACGTGCCGAATCGGTGAAAGCATACATGGTGAAACAGGGTGTGTTGGCTGAACGTATTCTCACCACGGGTGAGGCTTCCACCCGACCGATTGCGGATAACAAAACTATTGCTGGCCGCGCTAAAAACCGTCGCGTGGAAATTCTGACCTCCATTAAAGAAGAGTCAAAAGTTCAGCTAAGCGAATAATCTCAATTGCCGATTAGCATCGTATTTTTGCTGTAGTCACTGGCGCGTGCTATGCTTCGCGCCAATTTTTCATCCAGATTCCCAACATGTCCGTCTCCATCAAAACCCCTCAAGAAGTTGAAAAAATGCGTGTTGCCGGACGTTTGACCAGCGAGGTATTGGATTACATCGGGCCTTATGTCAAAGCGGGTGTCACCACTAATGAGCTGGATCGGCTTTGTCATGATTTGATCGTGAATGTGCAGCACGGCATCCCTGCCCCGTTGAATTACGCGCCTTCGGGACACAGCCCTTATCCCAAGTCCATCTGCACTTCGATCAATCATCAAATCTGCCATGGTGTGCCAAGTGACAAAGCACTCAAAAACGGCGACATCGTTAACCTTGACATTACTGTCATAAAAGACGGTTATCACGGTGACAGCAGCCGCATGTTCTACGTCGGCGAACCTTCTATTCAAGCCAAGCGTTTGTGCGACGTAACTTATCAATCGCTGTGGCGCGGCATACGTGTCGTCAAAGCCGGCGCATATTTGGGCGACATTGGCCATGCTATCCAGAGTTTCGTTGAGCCGCTGGGCTACAGCGTGGTACGCGAATTTTGCGGCCATGGCATTGGTGCGCGCTTCCATGAAGAACCGCAGGTATTGCACTACGGCAAACCCAAAACGGGCATGCGCCTCGAAGCCGGTATGGTATTCACCATTGAGCCTATGATTAACGCGGGTAAAAAAGACATCAAACAATTGGGCGACGGTTGGACGATAGTCACCAAAGACCACAGCCTTTCCGCGCAATACGAACATACTCTGCTCGTCACCGATACTGGCTTTGAGGTATTGACCGTTTCCGATGGCTGCCCTCCCCCGCCCAACGCATAGTTTTATCACCGCATTGCGTGAGACATTACGCAGTGACCGCTCGGCTCTCGAACAAAGTTTCTTGCAACACGGCAAGCCTGCACCATTACTCAAAGCACACAGCCGACTTGTTGATCAATATCTAGAACGCGTTTGGCAGCAACTTGCCATGCCAAATAGCATCTCTCTCGTTGCGGTGGGGGGCTATGGTCGCCATGAACTCTATCCAAAATCCGATATTGATTTGCTGATTTTACTGGATGCTGAACCCGACGATAATTTGCAGCAGAAGCTGACCATGCTGATTGGCATGTTGTGGGATATAGGGTTAGAAGTCGGTCACAGCATTCGCACCGTTGCACAATGTTTAAGTGAATCGACGGACATTACCGTTCAAACCAATTTGATTGAGGCTAGGTTGCTCAGCGGAAATACCGAACTATTTGATGATCTACATCAGGCAGTGCAACAGACCCTTGATCCGTGCAAATTTTTTCTCGCCAAACAGTATGAGCAACAACAGCGCCATACGCGGTTTGTTGATGCGGATTTCAACCTCGAACCCAACCTCAAAGAAAGCCCAGGTGGACTGCGCGATTTGCAAACGATCACTTGGGTTAGCCGCGCAGCGGGGCTGGGTACACGCTGGTCAGCGTTAGCGCAAGCAGGGTTGATTTGTCAAAGTGAAGCTCGACAGATTACGCGCCACGATGCACTGCTGCAAATCCTGCGCATCCGCTTGCATTATCTTGCTAAGCGACGTGAAGACCGACTCATGTTCGAGTTTCAAACCCCACTCGCCGAACAAATGGGCATCACTGCCACGGAGAATCGCCGCGCCAGCGAACACTTGATGCAGCAGTATTACCAGACGCGACGTGTGGTGAGCCAGTTCAACACTATCATTTTGCAAACCTTACGAGACTACTTGTTCAAAGAAACGCTCCCTCAGCACAATTTGAATGAACGATTCAAAGTCATCGGCTCATTGCTGGAAATTCGCGAAGATGATTTATTCGAGCAAATTCCCGCAGCCCTTTTTGAGTTGTTCCTGCTGATGGAGCAACACCCTGAGCTGACCGATTTCAGCGCAAAAACATTGCGTGCATTGCGTCGTTCGCAGGTGAAAATTAACCCTGTATTTCGCCGTGACCCACATAATCGCGCCCGCTTTATTGAAATTTTACGCCAGCCTCAAGGCGTGCTTCATGCACTGCGTCGCATGAATCAATACGGTATTCTTGGTCGCTATATTCCTGCCTTTGGGCGCATTGTCGGTCAGATGCAGCACGACCTGTTTCACGTTTACACGGTCGATGAACACATCCTCAGGGTGGTGCGCAATCTACGCCGTTTTGCCGTGCCTGAGTTTGCGCACGAAATGCCACTTTGCAGCGAATTACTCAATGAATTTGCACGTCCTGAGGTGTTATACATCGCGGGATTATTTCACGACATTGCCAAAGGACGCGGTGGCGACCATTCGCAACTCGGTAAAAAAGATGCGCGTGAATTTTGCAAGCAACACCAACTCAGCAGCGATGATAGCGACCTAGTCGTGTGGCTGGTCGAACAACATCTTTGCATGTCTGCCACCGCACAAAAACAAGATTTGTCCGACCCTGATGTGATCGCCGCTTTCGCCGAAAAAATCAAAAATGAGCGTTATCTCATCGCGCTGTATCTCTTGACTGTAGCCGATGTGCGCGGCACCAGCCCGAAAGTGTGGAACGCTTGGAAGGCCAAGCTGATCGAGGATTTGTTTCGTTACACCCGCCGCTTTTTGAAAGTTGGCAAAGCGATTGACCAGCTACATGAGGTGCGCCAGCAAGCTATCCACACCCTGAATCTCTACGCGATGGCTACAGACTCTTACCAACTGTTTTGGGCGCAGTTAGACGACAACTACTTTTTGGATCACGAGGCGCAAGAAATCGCTTGGCACACGCGCTTGCTAGCTTATCACGCAAACACCCTTTCACCCATCATCAAAACACGCCTCAGCCGTGTGGGAGAAGGCTTGCAGGTATTGGTGTATTGTCCAGACCAGCGTGGCTTGTTCGCACGCATCTGTGATTTTTTCACGCGCTTAAACTATACCATCGTGGAAGCAAAGATTCATACCACGCAGCACGGCTACGCTTTGAATAGCTTTCAGATACTCGAAGCGGTGCGCGGCAAAACGGCTTATCGAGATGTGATGACGTATATTGAATTTGAGCTCACCGAACAAATAGCGAGAGCCAAACCGATTGCAATCACCCCGACGGGGCGTGTCAATCGCCAGCTCAAACACTTCCCGATTAACACCGAAGCCACCATTAGATCGGACAGCAAAGGTCTGTATGTACTTTCCCTTGTTGCGGGAGATCGCCCTGGACTATTGGCACACCTCGCGCAAATTTTCGATCAGCATGACTTGCGCCTGCATCGCGCTAAAATCAACACCCTAGGTGGCCGTGTCGAAGATGTATTTTGGGTAAGTGGGGTTCTGCTGAATGAAATTGGAAAAAGCAAACTATTTCTCGGTAAACTGCAAGACAGTATGTCAAACCTCTCCTAAATCAGGATCTCCTTAGTAAGTTGGGTAAGACCTTGCTGCGCAATGATAGGGCTAAAGTTTTTAACACAGCAAAAACTACGGCACTGTTGGATCGTATTACGCATCATTGTGATATTCTGGGAACAGGTAAGGATTCCTAGCGATGCAAGCATCGTAAAAATCGTTCTCAAAAAGCCGAAAACCTGGACGCTGATTACTGGAAAGTATTGGATACGGTTTGGCAGAGGCGGTGATTCTCAGCACTCAACTTAGCCAGTGTTTCAGTTTGATCAAGCTGGATTTGCTCCCAAGTAAACCGCCATTCCCAGTTTCCATCTGCCAAGCCAGGATAGTTCATCCGACTATCCCCACCCAGCCCCAACACGTCTTGCATCGGATAAATGACGGTGTTCGCAATTGATTTTGACAGTGCCTGAATCATGTCCCATTGGATGTGTTGTCCGTCGCAGCTTAAATACCGCTTGGCAAATTCACGCTCATGGTCTGAAATCGTGTTCCACCAACCTTTGCTTGTGTCATTATCGTGTGTGCCCGTGTAGGCAACGGCATTAGCAACATAGTGATGCGGCAAATAATGATTGCTTTCGTCTTCGCCAAAGGCAAATTGCAATATGCGCATGCCAGGCAGGCCGAATTTATCGCGAAGCTCAACCACATCGGGTGTAATTATTCCCAAATCTTCAGCAATAATCGGCAGATGAGGAATGGCTTTTTCGAGCGCGTAAAACAATTTTTCGCTGGGGCCAAGCATCCATTGCCCATGAATGGCATTCGGCGCATCGGCTTGAATTTGCCAATAAGCGGCGAAGCCTCTAAAGTGATCTATTCTCAATAAATCAGTATATTGAAGTGATTTCTTAATGCGATATATCCACCACCGATAGCCGTTTTTTTCGTGTTCAGACCAACGATAAAGCGGATTTCCCCACAACTGCCCGGTCTCACTAAAGTAGTCTGGTGGCACACCCGCAACCACTAAAGGCTGACCACTTTCGTCCAGCTCGAAAAGAGATTGATGCGCCCAAACGTCTGAGCTTTGCAGCGCAACAAATATAGGGACGTCACCAATTAAGTGAACTCCCCTATCTCTCGCATAGCTTTTTAATCCAAGCCACTGGCGCGAAAAGCTCCATTGGCAAAACTTCCAAAATACAATGTCTTCGGCGCAATCAATCTCAATCTGACGAAGTGCTTGATCCTCACGACGAACCAATGCTTGAGGCCACTGCTGCCATTCGCGCCAACTTTGCTGTTCGGCAATCGCCATGAATAAGGCGTAATCGTCCAGCCAATCCTGCTCTTCCTCACAGAAATTCGAGAAAGCTTGCCGCATCACCTCACTTGAATTAGCCGTAAATCGCAGTGCGGCAAGTCGCAATCTCCTTAATCTAAAAGATTTAGTTAATGCGTAATCTACTTGATTTTCTTTGAATTGTGGGTGAGGTATCAAGTCACCTGGACTCAACCAACCCTGACGACCGAGTTCAGCCAAATCCACCATCAATACGTTGCCCGCAAAAGCCGAACTACTCATGTAGGGGGAATTTCCTGGGCCAATCTCCCCTATCGGCAAAGTTTGCCAATAAGTTTGTCCCGCCGCTTTGAGCCAATCCACAAACCGATAGGCATGTTCGCCCAAATCGCCCGACCCAAAAGTGCCAGGAAGCGAGGTGGGATGAAGCAGTATGCCGCTAGCACGTTGCGTAAGCATGAAGCTCCCCCTAATCTAATCCGTTGCGCGCCGCATTGCGCCGCTCGCCCCGCCAACACGGCTTCCATGGCTAATTGGCACGGATAAACTGTTAGGTGGCGTGAGTTTTAACAAGCGATAAAGCTCGCTCAGGTTGTGTCGGTACAGCCGATCAAAGCTGGCGACCGAATTGGCAGGGTTGTAATCGCCAAACCACCAACACCAATCCGAGCTTTCGCATGAACATAGCTGCTTTTCAGCGGCGGCTTGCTCTATTTTGCTCAGCTTACCTGTCGCCATCACCTTATCGTAGCTTTGCTTGGCTTCGCAAAGTAAATCCCATGCGCGATTTTTATCGGCTGAACCTATCCAGGTTGAAAAATTACCATACACCCAACTGCCCGCTACGATGCTGGGCAATGATCCCGCATGGTGTCCCGCAGCTGTTTTAAGATAGTTGCTATAAGTGTTGGTACGGATAACGGGATGATTTTCCAGCTGAGTATAGAGCTGGTCGAGGAAATAAAAACCATTGTAGGGGTAATACTCCCACGCATTTTCACCATCCAAAATTACACTCACAATAGGCGTTTCACCCACTGCGGCATGGCTTGAAATGGCTTCAATTTGCCCTACAAAATGCGAAGCGGCATCATTGCCGTGCCAATTTGAATACTCAAAACCAATCAAGTCAGACAATTTGTCATCTCGAAAAAAGCAACTTAACCCGTCTGCGCTCTGAGCCAGCTGATACGGGCGATATAAGTATTCCCCACGATTCGGCAAGCCCTGCTGTGCTTTATTGATACTGTTTGCCAGCACGCCCTCCCCGCTTGCTGCCCAAGCACACTCTTCCTCCGCCATCACAGCCAGCGTGGCATCCGAGATTGAACCCTCCGCAGGCCATAATCCATGAGGCTCACTACCAAACCGCGCTTTGTGGCTTTGCTTGGCTTTGCGAATATGTGCGGCAACACGCGCTTTGCCGCCTGGATAAATGGCTGATTGCGGCATCGGCGCATCAGGCATAGCTTCCTTTGCACTGGCAAAATCAATTAACAGCGGCGCAAGCGGATGATAGTGCGGGGTGGCAGAAATTTCGATTTGCCCTGATTGAGCAAGTTGACGATAGCGTGGGATGACATCTGAAATAACCTCGCCAATCAAACTAATAAACTCTTTGCGATCAGCATAACTAAAGCCTTCTGCCTTATCTAACAAGCGCACCACCAGCTCATTTTCGCGCCGCATGCTTTCACCACACCACGCCAAGTGATACCAAACGAGCAAATCCGCCATGTATTGATCAGACAAATACGACAACGCCGCCTCGCCATCTACCTGCAAGCGATTAAACAACTCGGACAAGCGTTTGTAGGCAGGGTACGGCTCAATCATCTTGGAGTGATGGCTGCGAAAGCAGGCATCCAAAATATGCTGTCGCTGCGTGGCAGAAAACGCGCTCCCCTCCTCTTGCGCTAACAATTTTAGTAGCGGGTCACGAAGCGTTCCTGTGGCAAATTGATCAACATAATCTTCCAGCTGATCAAGCAAAATCGGCACAAAATTCATTACCACATGAATTTTTGGATGCCGTTCCAAGTGATATGCCATATCGGAATAATCTTTGAGGGCGTGTAAATATGTCCAAGGCAACACAAACTCGCCAGTGGAATAATCACGATAATCTGGCTGGTGCATGTGCCAGAGGAAAACAAGGTCGATGGTTTTTTTCATAATAATGAACATACTGCATTGATTAAAGAGCAGCATGAACGGGATTGATTTTAATCTTTGTGGGTTAATTCCCTCAGCCCCTTGGGATGCAAGGAAGACGAATAGTTTTGGCTGTTAATAACCTGCGGCTTGGGTGATTTATTAGCGAAAACTATGATTCGCCTGCCCCAACATTTCCCCTGTAATCAAAGTTACACCATTTTCACTCACGTAAAAACGTTTGCGGTCTTCTTCAGGATTCACGCCGACTTCCAAGCCTTCAGGGATTTTGCAGCCTTTATCGACTATCACACGTTTCAACGTAACGTAGCGACCCACGTCCACATTGGGCAATAACACCGAGTCTTCAATTGTGGAATAACTATTCACGCGAACATCTGAAAACAACACTGAGTGGTACACGGTAGAGCCACTGACGATGCAGCCGCCAGAAACCAGCGAGTCGATTGCAATACCTCGTCGATCAGGCTCGTCAAACACAAATTTAGCGGGTGGTAATTGCTCTTGATGTGTCCAGATAGGCCATTCCTGATCGTACATATTCAGATCTGGAATCACTTTGGTTAGCTCCATATTCGCTTCCCAATAGGAATCAATGGTTCCTACATCTCGCCAATAAGGTGCTTCATCTTTGGCCATGCCCACGCAACTTTGCTCGAAGCTTTGTGCGAACACGCGATATTTTTCTACCATATGCGGAATCAAATCTTTGCCGAAATCATGGCTGGACTTGGGATCATCTGCATCACGGATCAATTGTTCATACAAAAATTGGCTATTGAAGACATAGATCCCCATGCTGGCGAGTGCCTTTTCTGGCTTGCCTGGGATGGAGGGTGGGTTGGCGGGTTTTTCGACAAATTCCACCACACGTGACTCACTATCGACATCCATCACGCCAAATGCAGTGGCTTCTGCAACAGGTACTTCCAAACAGGCAACGGTCATGTCCGCTTTGCTTTCCACGTGAAAAGCCAACAACTTACCGTAGTCCATTTTGTAAACGTGATCGCCCGCCAGAACCAAGACGAAATCAGGGTTGGAGGTACGCACAATGTCCAAGTTTTGAAAGATGGCATCGGCTGTGCCTTTATACCAATGCTCTTCATCAATGCGTTGCTGGGCAGGGAGCAAATCGACAAATTCGCCGAATTGACCATTAAGGAATGACCAACCACGCTGGATATGCTGAATCAAACTATGTGATTTGTATTGCGTCGCTACACCGATACGCCGAATACCAGAATTCACGCAATTGGATAACACAAAATCAATGATGCGAAATTTACCACCAAACGGTACAGCAGGCTTGGCACGCCAATCGGTGAGTTGATGCAGGCGGCTACCGCGCCCGCCTGCCAACACCATCGCATAAGTATTTTTGGTCAGTCGGCTAACAAATCGAGGGGCAATTTCGCCTGCGGTTGTTTGATATTTTTTTTGCAAATAACTCAATTCTGAATTCATCTCGCACCCCTCATTTAGCTTATTTCGTATGTGCATTATCGTTTACAATCGCCCCATTAGACAAGAAAAATGGGCGGATTAAAGTGAATACACCAATCGAATCGTTGCTACAAGCCCGTCTCCATGACCCTTTTGGACTGCTCGGCTTGCACCAAGATGAAGCTGAATGGGTGATACGTGTTTATCAACCCTCCGCGACGCAAGTAGAACTACACAACAAAAATAACAGCGAGCCACTCAAGAAAATTCACCCTAGCGGCGTATATGAATGGCGCGGCAAGACACAGCCCGCCAGCCCTTATAAATTGCGCATCAGCGAAGGATCGGCAACACGCGAGATATTCGATCCCTACCAATTCTCCGCGCATATTTCCCAACAAGATTTATTTTTATTTAGCGAAGGTAAATTACAGCAAGGCTATCGTATGCTCGGCTCACACGTGGTCGAAATTGATGGCGTTAAGGGCATTCGCTTTGCAGTGTGGGCACCCAATGCCGAACGCGTCAGCGTCATCGGTGAATTCAATCAGTGGGATGGTCGCCTCAACCCCATGCGCTTGCATGGCTCTAGCGGGGTGTGGGAAATTTTCCTGCCTGAAATTTCGCAGCACGCGCTGTATCGTTATGAAATTCGCAATCGTGATACAGGCGCATTGCTCACCAAGACTGACCCTTATGCACAAGGCTACGAAATGCGTCCAGGCACGGCAGCATTGACTTCACCTACTCGAGAACATCGCTGGCAAGATGATGCGTGGATGAAGCAACGCGGTGAATGGGATTGGCTGCATTCCGCGATAAACATTTACGAAATCCATGCGGGTTCATGGAAGCGTCATCCCGATGGTCGTTTTTATACTTACCGTGAACTGGCGACCGACCTCGTGCCTTATGTGAAAAACATGGGCTATACGCACATTGAGTTGATGCCCGTGTCTGAACACCCGCTCGATGAATCGTGGGGCTATCAGTGTTCAGGCTATTTTGCGCCGACCAGCCGTTTCGGCTCTGCCGATGAATTGCGCCTATTGATCGACACCTGCCATCAGGCGGGCATCGGCGTAATTCTGGATTGGGTACCCGCCCACTTCCCGCAAGATAGCTGGGCTTTGGCTCAATTCGACGGAACAGCGTTGTATGAACATGCCGACCCGCGTATGGGCTTTCATCAAGATTGGGGCACACATATTTTTAACTTCGGACGCAACGAGGTGAAGAGTTTCCTCATGTCCAGCGCGCATTATTGGCTATCCGAATTCCACTTTGATGGCTTGCGTGTCGATGCAGTTGCTTCGATGTTGTATCTGGATTACTCGCGCAAAGCGGACGAATGGATACCCAATAAATACGGCGGTCGTGAGAACCTCGAAGCGGTCGATTTTCTACGCGAAATGAACATCATGGTGCATGAGCAGTTCCCTGGCGCGCTCACTTTTGCCGAAGAATCGACCGCGTGGCCAGGCGTGTCGCGCCCTGTTTATCTGGGCGGATTGGGATTTTCCATCAAATGGAACATGGGCTGGATGAACGATACGCTGAGTTATTTCCAGAACGATCCCGTGCATCGCCGCTATCACCACAACGAACTCACTTTCTCACAAATTTATGCCTACAGCGAAAATTTCGTGATGCCGTTTTCACATGATGAAGTCGTGCATGGCAAAGGCTCGTTGTTATCAAAAATGCCAGGCGACGCGTGGCAAAAATTCGCCAACTTACGTTTACTGTTAACTTATCAAATGACCAGCCCCGGAAAAAAACTGAATTTCATGGGCAATGAAATTGCGCAAGGTCGCGAATGGCAATCCAAATGGGAGTTGGAATGGTGGCAGCTGGGTAACGAATTCCATCGCGGCGTGCAGAATCTCACGCACGACCTTAACCAGCTTTATCGCACACTCACCGCACTGCATGATTTGGATTTTCAGCACGAAGGTTTCTCGTGGATAGATTGCAATGACGCGCAAAAATCTGTGCTGTCGTTTCAGCGCAAAGCACGTGATGGCTCATACCTTATCGTGGCATTAAACCTCACCCCCGTGCCCCGCACTCACTACCGAATTGGCTTGCCATCACAAAGCCAATATCGTGAAGTGCTGAATAGCGACTCGGAATACTACGCTGGGAGCAACATGGGCAATGCAGGACTGATACAAGCTGAAGCTACACCTTGGATGGGGCTGCCCTACTCCGCCGAAATCACCTTACCGCCATTGGCTGGCGTGATATTGGTGGCTGAAAAATAATTCTGCGACTTTACTATAGGTCATTTTTGCGAGCGTTGGCGTATCTGTTGCAACAACCCTTCCGCTGCGTCTTCAATCATATCCAACACTCGCTCAAAGCCAGCTGATCCACCGTAGTAAGGATCAGGTACTTCTGCGTCACTATGCTGGCGGGCATAACTCAGGAATAATTGTGTTTGAGCTTTACTTCCAGGAAGGGCAAGTTTTTGCAAAATCACCAGATTGGCTCGATCCATCGCCAGCACATAGTCGAAATGTTGAAAATCTGCCTGCGCTACTTGGCGACCACGCAAGTCACTCATATCGTAGCCGCGCTGTAATGCGGCGTGCTGCGCGCGCAAATCGGGTGGCTCACCAATGTGGTAGTCATGTGTTCCAGCGGAGTCCGTCGTGATGAATTGAGCCAAGCCAGCATGCTCGACATATTGTCTGAACACCGCCTCAGCAGTAGGGGATCGACAGATATTGCCCATGCAAACAAACAGCACGGAAACTTTATGGCTCATCAAATTAAAGGTTTTGCTTTTTGTTCGACTTGAATCAGTTGCTCGGTGGGAAATTCCCAAGCCTTCGCTTTTGCCACCAAGCTATCTAAAATGGATTTATCCAGCACGGGTTCGCGTGACAATATCCAGAGTCCGTCACGATCATCGCAGGTCACAATCGCGTAGCGGTAACTTGAATCGATAAATAATACGTTGTAATCGTCATCAGCAGGCCCATCAAAAGCTAGCTTCAAGCTGGCAACGTCTTTGTTGCCGATAAAAGATGCGGTGCTTTTAGCGATAAGCCAGCGGTTTTCTCTCGTTTGAAAGCCGCGACTGATCATTTCAATTTCACCATTTGGCAACAGAGTGTAGTCCGCAAATACATTAGTTAAGTTAACTTCATAGGGATGGTCTAAACGTCTTATTTCATACCAGCGTCCCATGTACCGCTCGACTTGGAAGTGAGTCACAGGCTCAAGTCCTTTAGGTATGGTTGCGCAACCCAGCAATAAACAACCGCCAAGTATCCAAATCCATTTCAGGGATTTCATAAGCTTGGTCTCCTGATAAATAATGCCGCAACTTGGGCTTTAGGTTTAACCGTTGGCACTGTTGCTTGAGCGATGGGCGCAACATTTTGGCTTGGTTCATAAGGCTTATCAAACCACGCGTCATGCACCGCTTTGTTTTTTGTTATCGGGTGCGGCACATAGTGGCGAGGCGCATGTTCAGTGCGATGTGGTGGCTCGGCTCTGGTTGTTTGCTGCGGAATAATGGCTGTTTCTTTGGGTATTTCCCGTTTAATCAGCTTTTCAATTTCCACCAAATACTTTTCCTCTTCTGGCGACACTAGCGAAATCGCCGTCCCCAACGCCCCTGCCCGACCGGTTCGTCCAATGCGGTGAACGTAATCTTCTGGCGCACTGGGAATTTCATAATTGATAACCATAGGCAGCTGGTCAATATCCAAACCGCGTGCCGCTACGTCTGTGGCAATCAGCACGGTTACCTTACCTTGCTTGAAAGCATCCAGTGCTTGGATACGTTCCAGTTGGCTTTTATCACCGTGAATTGCATCCGCCGCCACGCCTTCTCGCTGTAATTTTTTAGCGATAGCACTCGCGGTCAATTTGGTTTTGGTAAATACTATGACTTGTTTTGCGTCATCTCTGCTCAACAATTGTTTGAGCAGTGCGGGCTTATCATGTTGCGTAACGCTGTAAACCTTTTGTGTGATGTTGTCATTGGAGGCGTTGCTACGCGCCACTTCAATCAACGTTGGATTCACCAAAAATTCGGCTGACAACTTTTTAATCTCGTTTGAGAAGGTGGCAGAAAACATCAAATTTTGCCGCTGCTTGGGTAACAACGCCAAAATGCGTTTCAAATCAGGCATAAACCCCATATCCAACATGCGATCCGCTTCATCCAGCACCAACATTTGAACTTGACCAAACTGCACTGATTTCATTTCAATGTGATCAAGCAATCGCCCTGGTGTCGCCACCAAAATTTCCACACCCGACTTCAAATGTGGTGTTTGCGTTTTGATATCGACACCGCCAAACACGACTAGCGAACGCAGATTGGTGTGCTTGGCATATTCCCGCACACTTTGCTCCACCTGAATTGCCAACTCACGGGTTGGCACCAATATCAATGCTCGTACAGGATGGCGCGCAGGAGAGGTGCTGGAGCTGGCAAAGGGAAATAGTTTTTGCAGCAAGGGCAGCGCGAAAGCCGCTGTCTTGCCTGTCCCCGTTTGCGCCCCCGCCATTAAATCTTGCCCAGCCAATACCAGCGGAATCGCTTGCGCTTGGATGGGTGTAGGGGTGATGTAGCCAGACTCGTTTAATGCTTTGAGAATTTCTGGGGCTAAATTTAGATCCGTAAAGCTGATGGTATTCAATATCTTTTCTCTTAATAATCATTGCGGTAAAACACTTCAACCACGCTCATTATACGCCATTATTGGGGGGTATTCCCTACCATGGTTTTCCTTATAGGTGGCGCAATCACACCAATCACACCGATTTGTTTTTTTGTTCTATGATTAAAAGTGAACAAATACCCAGTGCAACCGCAAACCACAACGTTGCTAAACGAATGATGACCGTCGCTGCAACAGCTTGCGGTTGAGCAACATTATTCAGGATGAGCAATGTAACCATGGTGGCCTCTGTGCCACCTAAACCTCCGGGCAAGAAGCTAATCGCACCAACCAACATGGAAAACGCATAAATAAACAGCGCGACCTGAAGCGACATGTCGCTACCTAGCGTGTGCATGATGTAATAAAACGCTAGACCTTCCGCGCCCCAAGCAACTAGCCCAAGCGCGATGCCAGTCATCAGCATAGGCAACTTAAAGCAACGACCCGAATGCAGCACAATCTCAATGCTATGCCCAACCAGCGTCCCCAATCGATCTGGCAACCGCTTCTGTGCAAACATTTCCAGAATTTTTAACCATCGAGTCTGTTGAATCACTACTAGCACCACCAAAATCACGCCTGCCAAAATCGCCACGACTATCTGCGCTTGCGGGTACACCCACAGTCCCAACGCCACGAGTATCAACATGCTGATGAGATTGGAGAAGTGTTCCGAGAAAAACGCTGCAAGGCTTTCCGGATATGTCACGCCATGATGCTTGAGGAACACGCTGCGAATGGCTTCGCCTGCTTTGCCTGGCAGTATCGTCAAGCCAAAACCAGCAATATAGATACGTAAACTCTCTTGATGCGGAACTCGATGACCCAGCAGCGCAAGGAATTTCTGCCAGCGCACAAAACGCAGTCCGTAATTCACTAAGGAAAGTGCCAACGCAATAGCAGTGCCGATGAACCCAACACGAATCAGTGCGGCAACCACATCACGCCAGCCACCCCACAGAGAGAACCCCAGATAGCCAACGGCACTCAACAGCACAATCAACAACAGCGCGCGAAAACGCCAGCCGCTCAGAACGTTGCCGGTCATGCAATGAGCAAGATTGTTGCGACCAACCACGCCCCCACCACAATGAACAGATGCGGGTCACGTAGCAGATCATGCGAGGGGTCTCCACCACGGCTTTGGTGATGTAACAGGTAGATGTAACGAAACACGCCATACATCACAAACGGCACGGTGTAGATAAGATTGGCTGTGCCGTGTATGTGTATCGTATCCGCATTCATGGTGTACAGGCTGTAACTCATAATCAGCCCGGCAGCGGTAATGCCTATCATCTTGTCCAACAGCACAGGGCTGTAATGTTCCAACACTCTGCGATGCGCGGCTTTATCTTCTGTTAGCGCAATAATTTCCGCACGGCGTTTGGTAAAACCCAGAAACAGCGTCACCATCAGACCGCACAGCAGTAACCATTGCGAGGGTGGAATACCAATCCCCAACGTACCCGCCAAGATGCGCAACATAAAACCTGTGGCAATGATAAACACATCCAGAATCACCACATGCTTGAGGCGCAATGAATAGGCGATGTTCATCAACGCGTAACCCAACAAAATAAGCAACACTGTGGGTGAGACGCTATATGCCAGTCCCAAACCAAACACACTCAACAATGCGGCAAGCAACAACGCAACAGGTATAGAAACCAAACCTGCCGCCAATGGGCGATTACGCTTTTGGGGATGCTGCTTGTCTT
This sequence comes from Gallionella sp., assembly GCA_040079595.1. GTDB lineage: Bacteria > Pseudomonadota > Gammaproteobacteria > Burkholderiales > Gallionellaceae > Gallionella. The sequence continues at coordinate 2,460 of JBEBKA010000042.1, read as the reverse complement.
GCTCAGCATCAACAATATCGTTAATCGTGTAAATCGCGCTGGATAGCAAACAAAATGCGGCAAATGTAGTCACTGCACCAACAACCAAATTGGCATCATTCCAAGCGTGACCGAATAGCAGCCCGGTAAACACAAAAGCATTTTTAACCCACTGGTAGGGGCGCATCAGACGGAGTAAATCAAGCATCATTTCGCCTCAATGAATTGGCATTTTTCGATAGTAAGGATAATCCGCATAAGCCAGCAACTCTTTGTCTCCACTGCTGTCACCATAAGCATACAAGGTATAGCCTGCTCTATCACCCAGTAGCTTTTCAAGTCGCTTTACTTTTTCAGTGCCAAAGCAATTTCCCCCTGATAATTTTCCAGTGATTTTTTCATCTTGCAGTATTTCTAATTGCGTTGCGAGTACATCATCAAAGCCTACCTGGTTAGCCCAAGGTCGCAAGTAAATTGCCAGCGATGCACTGATGACTACACAGCGATGCCCTTGTTGCCTGTGCCAAGTTAGGCGTTGCATCGCCTCGATGCGCAATAATGCAGGCAATTTTTGCACTGCGAATTGTTCCGCCTTATGCCGCAACTCGACCACGCACATACCCGATAGAAAGCAGATAAATACTCGCTCTTTAGCAATGTTGTTACGGACAATGCCCAACTTATAGCCTATTAACGTGGGTAAAAGTTTAATGCAGTGGCGAATAAACGCGCTCCTCCCAACGACAAAAAGTAGAAATGGGAACATCGTGTCGTGCCTCGTGAGTGTGCCATCGAAATCGAATGCCGCTACGATGGGCTTAACCGCTTTGCTCACAACTTCATCCGCTTGAAAATAGGCTCGGGAATACACCTGATGATAAGCATGATGTAACGCCAAAACCAAGGCAAGTAAACCACATCTGTCGATTTACTCAACGAACCTACAATGCGCTCGCCGATAGCTTGCGGTGAAGCTACTAAAAATAATCCAGGCAATCCATACGTCATGGCGGTATCCACAAAGCCAGGCTTAATAGTGATGACCCTCACACCACTGGCATACAGCCGATTGCGCAACCCTTGTAGATACAAACTCAACGCGCCTTTCGCCGCACCATACATATAATTGCTCTGTCTGCCACGATCTCCCGCTACCGAGGCTATACCGATAATAAATCCGCTCTTTTTCTGTTCAAAATAATTTGCACAATAGCTGAGGATAGAAGCAGCACCAGTAAAATTTGCCGTGATAATTTTTTCGCCAGCCTTAAAGTCACGCGCAGCTTGTTTATCTCCAAGATAGCCAAATGCCAACACCACACCGGAAAAATTGGGCATCGTTGCGATTACCATTTTGAAAAATGCCTCGTGTGTTTCTGTTGCCTCTGCATCAAACAAACAGTGATGCACATCAACCCCGTGACGCAATCGTAAATCCGCAGCAATGCGCCGCAATTCATCTTCATCGCGCGAAGCTATATACAAAGCATCACCTCGTGCGGCAAAGGCAGCAGCAGTAGCGCGCGCAATGGCAGAAGTTGCTCCTAAAATTAAAACTGCTTCACTCATGAATACCTCTACAAAGCCAGTGGTGAACTATAATGGTCGTGGCAAATTGAACAACTGTTCGACGACATAATTTGGAAAAGCTCTTAGATTATCAGGCGAAAGGGTGCGCGGCGAAAAATGATCAAAGTAAGTTAATTGTAATAGCCCCCCAACCAATACGAGTGCAATCGCAAAAGGAATCCCAGGAAATGTATTGCGAAAACCATTTCGACGTAATGCCCATGAAGCAATAATGCTAACAATGACAACTTGTGCAAAGCCCAAAAATATCCAGCGACTTGTGTCCGCCACAAACAATCCGAGCGATAAAGGGCTAATACAGCAAGCCAAAATCAGCAACGTCTGTAGCCGTAGCAACCCTAATCTTTTTCGGATAGCTAAAACTAACGTGCATGCCAGAACGATAATGGGCAATATCGCCATGTAAAACTGCTGCCAGCTGTAATACACCACGTTACTTTCAGACCGAAATGGCTGAAGGTAATGCTTGAAGTACTCTTTCCTCACGATTGGTGAACCGCAGTTCATGGCGTTTTCGAAATATAGTTTGATCGTATCAAAAGACACCGCTTGGAAAAATAGAGAAATAACCAAAAACAATGCAACAGGGGGAATGAGAAGTTTGGCATAAGCAATCCCATCTAGTTTTTTTCGTACCACAGCGTAAGCCAATACAATAGGCACAATAGTGAAAACAGACATTTCGTGTATCAACACTGACAAGCACAATAGCAAGGCTGCCAAGAACAAATAATTACGCTCAAGTAACCCAATTGCCATGGCAGCAAAAATCCACAATAACTGATCAACATAGCCAACCTCGTGAAATAAATAACCTCCCGCAGCCGAACAAAATAAAACGATGAGCGCAAAAAATGACCTGCTCTTTATTGCAATATAAACAAACAGAGC
>JBEBKA010000041.1:0-24389 GCA_040079595.1 Gallionella sp. | reverse complement strand
GCAGCGGCAACACCTTTTACGATGCGATGGTAATAGGTACGCCCGTGGTGACCTGGCCGGGGAAATTTGGTCGGGGTCGAAATGTGGCAGCGGCGTATCAACAAATGGGCGTAGCAAATGCTCCCGTTGTGCAACGATTGGCAGATTATGCGCCACTGGCTTTAACTCTGGGTTGTGACGCACAACAACGAGAAACATTGCGTCAAACATTACTTGCCGCAGCTGGCAAATCGTTGTTTGAAGACATGCAGGCAATACGGGAATTTGAATCTTTTCTCGACGATGCAGTAACGTCGGCTGCCAAGAAAGAAAAGCTCGCGGATAATTGGCGAGCTTGAGCAAATCCAACTCATCATCCTGATGAGCGAAGATATACGCCTTCACACGGTTTAAGCGTTCCCCGTAATTGATTCCAATGGCTGATGGTTGCATGGCTTACATGCCTCATCATTTTTCGATGAGTAATTAAAGCGCAAAGGGATTTAAAAAATCTTGCGGAGTTGTTTGGAATTAAAACTTGTTGAAGTTGCGGGGGGGGGGCTACAATTTGTTTCAGCAAATCGCTATTCACTAGGGGGAAATAATGAGCATCAAAAATGTAATTGTTGGCATCGTGTTTATTGGGATGACATCTCCAGCTATGGCTGCGGGTCTTGACAATTTTTATGTTGCCGTAGATTTGGGGCGATCTACCTATAAAAATAGCTGCAAAGACATCCCCAGCATGTTTTATAACACTTGCACCGATAGTGACCGTGGGTCTAGGATTTCGGCAGGCTATCAAATTAACGAAAATATAGCCGCCGAGATAAGTCACTTCAATGCAGGCAAAACCACCGCGTCAGGCTTTGGAGTCACTGATAGCATTGAGACCAAGGAGTGGCAATTTTCTGGTGTTGGGTTGTTGCCCATGGGGAATGGACTTTCTTTATTTGCCAAGTTGGGATTTGCGCATTGGGATGTTGCCAGAGCCAATTCTGCTCCTACGGCTCCGCCCAATCCTGGTGCGACTGGAACAGATGTGCTGTTTGGTATTGGGGGAAAGTTTGATTTCAATTCAAAATTTGCTATGCGTACCCAGTATGAATTTCATAGCGCGGGGGATAGCACAATTACAGGGCGTGGCGATATTAACTTTCTGAGTGCTGGGTTAATGTACAAGTTTTAGCTTATACCGTTGGGGGATTCTCTCTCCCAATTCCTATGCTTTATTTCTTCTGTATCAACTCAATCTTGTATCCATCTGGGTCTTCAACAAACGCAATCACAGTGCTGCCGTGTTTCATCGGTCCTGCTTCGCGCACCACTTTTCCGCCGCGTTGTTTGATGGTTTCGCAGGTTGCGTAGGCATCAGGCACTTCAATGGCGATGTGTCCGTAGGCGTTACCGAGTTCGTAGTGTTCCACGCCCCAGTTGTAGGTGAGTTCGATCACTGCGCTGCTGGCTTCGTCGCTATACCCAACGAAGGCTAAGGTGAATTTGCCATCAGGGTAATCGTTGCGTCGCAGTAATTTCATGCCGAGTACGCCAGTGTAAAACGCCAGCGATTTTTCCAAATCGCCAACGCGTAGCATGGTGTGGAGGATGCGCATAAATGAAGTTCCTTAAGCTAAATAACTTGGCAGCTCGTCATTCCCGTGAAAGCGGGAATGACGAAATTTTATAGCGAGTGATTTGAGACTATATTTGCATCATCTCAAAATCTTCTTTACGCGCTTCGCATTCCGGGCACATCCAGTTGATGGGTACGTCTTCCCACCGTGTGCCAGCGGGCAAGCCTTCTTCGGGCGCGCCCACTTCTTCGTCGTATATCCAGCCGCAGATGAGGCACATGTAAACTTTGTATTCGGGTGTAGTCATAATAGTTTAATGGTTGGGTTGTGGGGACGTATAGGGTAAAATGAACCTCGCCGCACATCTTACCATTGCCCAATAATATGTCTGAATCGTTTCCGTTAGTCATGAGTTTCGCCGCTACCGACCCCAGTGGTGGGGCGGGTTTGCAGGCCGATGTTTTAACCATCGCCAGTATGGGTTGCCATCCGCTGTCGGTGGTGACGGCAATCACGGTGCAGGACACCAGTGGCGTGGATGACGTGCTGGCGATAGATGCGGAATGGGTGGCGGATCAGGCGCGGGCGATTTTGGAAGATGTGCCAGTCGCGGCGTTCAAAATTGGTTTGCTGGGCAGCGTCGATAACATCGCGGCGATTGCGAGTATTTTGGCGGATTACCCCGATATTCCTTTGGTGCTTGATCCGATTTTGTCCTCCGGTCGAGGCGATGAATTGGCTGACGACGATATGCTGGATGCGATGCGCGAGTTGCTGATTCCACAGTGTACGTTGGTTACGCCGAATAGCATTGAGGCGCGCCGCTTGGCGTTGAATGAAGATGACGAAGAAGATGATCCTTCATTGGAAGAATGCGCCAAGCGCATCTTAGCGATGGGTTGCGAGTATGTATTGATTACGGGCACACACGAGCAAACGCTTAAAGTGACGAATACTTTGTACAGTGAACGTGGTGTGGTGCGTGCCGATAGTTGGGAAAGGTTGCCTGGCATTTATCATGGCTCAGGCTGCACCTTGGCTTCCGCGATTGCGGCATTGTTGGCGCAGGATGTTGATCTGCCCGAAGCGGTGAAGGAGGCTCAGGAATATACTTGGCAAGCCCTGAATACGGGCTTCCGTCCCGGTATGGGGCAGCATATTCCGGATCGTTTATTCTGGGCGCGCGGTGAAGATGACGACGAGGATGAGGGTGAAGAAAAGCCGGCGTTGCTTAATTAAAGGCCTTTATGCAATTACGCCGGACGAATTAAATACGGCGGAGTTGTTGCGAAAAGTGGAATGGGTTTTGCAGGGCGGTGCGCAGGTTTTGCAGTATCGGAATAAGCTCGCTGATAGCGAGTTGCGGGTAGTTCAAGCAACTTTGTTGCGACAATTAACGAGTGAATTTAGCGCAATATTCATTGTCAATGATGACGTGCAGTTAGCGCATCAAGTTGCGGCAGATGGTGTGCATTTAGGCAGTGATGATGGCAGTGTAGCCGAGGCGAGGCAGTGCTTAGGCAATGATAAAATCATCGGTGTGTCTTGCTATAATCGCTTGGAGCTGGCACAGCAGGCTGTGCAGCAAGGCGCAGATTACGTGGCATTCGGGGCGTTTTTTGCGTCGTCGGTCAAGCCGAATGCGCCCGTTGCGACACTGGAATTATTGCAGCAAGCGCGCCGTGAGTTGAGCGTGCCGATAGTGGCGATTGGTGGCATCACGTTACAAAATGGTAAGCAGTTAATCGAGGCGGGCGCGGATGCACTGGCAGTGATTTCAGCGGTGTTTGGCGCGACAGATATTAAACAGGCAGCACAGCAATTTTCAACATTATTTTCAGAAAGAACAACATGACTTCACGTAATCAACAACTCTTCGACGAATCTCAAAAAATCATTCCCGGCGGTGTGAATTCGCCTGTGCGCGCGTTTAAATCGGTAGGCGGTACACCGTTGTTCTTCAAGCGCGGCAAGGGTGCTTATGTATGGGACGCGGACGACAAGCAGTACATAGATTACGTCAATTCATGGGGACCGATGATTGTTGGTCATTGCCATCCTGAAGTCGTCAAAGCGGTGCAAGCTGCTGCCGCTGAAGGACTGGGTTTTGGCGCACCAACCGAGAGCGAATTAGTCATCGCTAAAGAGTTGTGCAAAATTTTGCCAAGCTTGGAAATGGTGCGTTTGGTCAGCTCAGGAACAGAAGCGACGATGACGGCAATTCGCTTGGCGCGTGGCTTTACGGGTCGTTCTCGCATCATCAAATTTGAAGGTTGCTATCACGGCCATTCGGATGGATTGCTGGTCAAAGCAGGTTCTGGCGCACTGACATTTGGTCAGCCTAGTTCGTCGGGTGTGCCAGCGGAAATCGCGGCACTGACCACGGTGCTGGACTACAACGATGCGGCTGGATTGGAAAAAGCTTTTGCTGAGTATGGCAACGAGATCGCTGCTGTGATCGTCGAGCCTGTGGCAGGTAATATGAATTTGATTCTGCCTAAACGTGAATTTCTTGATGCGATGCGTAACTTGTGTACTAAGCATGGCACGGTGTTGATTTTAGATGAAGTGATGTCCGGCTTCCGTGTGGGCTTGCAGGGCGCGCATGGTCATTTCGGCATCAAGCCCGATTTGATTACCTTGGGTAAGGTGATGGGTGGTGGTTTGCCTGCCGCGGCTTTTGGTGGTCGACGCGACATCATGCAATGCCTCGCTCCGTTGGGTGCGGTGTATCAAGCTGGCACGCTGTCTGGCAACCCTGTTGCTGTGGCAGCTGGTTTGGCGACAATGAAACTGGTGCAAGCACCTGGTTTCTACGATCACTTGACCAAAGTAGCTAAGCAGTTGACTGAAGGCTTGACCGCTAGCGCGAAGAAACACGGTGTGACTTTCTGCGCTCAGTCCATCGGTAGTATGTTCGGCTTGTATTTCAGCGCGAGTGTGCCGACTTCGTATGCTGAAGTGATGGCAAGTAACAAAGAGGCATTTAATCGCTTCTTCCACGAAATGTTGGATGCAGGTGTTTATCTTGCGCCGTCGGCTTTTGAAGCAGGTTTTGTGTCCGCTGCACATACGGAGGCGGACATCGCGGCTACTATTGCAGCGGCGGATAAAATCTTCGCAAACTGGAAGTAATGGGACTTTTTTCACAAGCGGCATTTTTCACTACGGTAAATCACATCAAGGATTTACCGCTACACGGCGGCAAAGAAGTGGCTTTCGTTGGACGTTCCAATGCTGGCAAGTCGAGCGCGATTAACACCTTGGCAAACCATGTGCGCTTGGCTTACACCAGCAAAACGCCGGGGCGAACGCAGCACCTCAACTATTTCTCGCTTAGCCCGAACACATTTTTGGTGGACTTGCCCGGCTACGGTTACGCTAAAGTGCCGCCCGATGTGCAAAAACATTGGGAGGCTTTGCTCGGACAATATTTGCAAACCCGTGATGAGTTGTGCGGCTTAGTGGTGATTATGGATTCTCGCCATCCGTTGACCGCTCTGGATGAGGCAATGCTGGACTGGTTTGCCCCCACAGGTAAGCCCGTGCATATTTTGCTGACAAAATCTGATAAGTTAAGCCGTCAGCAAGCGACATTAACGTTGAGTCGTGTAAAATCTCATCTCACAGAACATTTTGCGCAAAGCTCGGTACAGTTATTTTCTAGCTTAAAAAAAGCAGGGACAGAAGAAGCTGAGAAGGTAATTGCGGGTTGGTTTGCAACTGGGCAAAAAAATACCCCTAGCTAAAGGGAATAAAGCTAGGGGCAAAGTCTTAACAAGGTTAAGACGCACGCTCAGGGAGGAGAAACGTGGAATGATTCACATCATTCAAAGCATCAGATAGTAAGCTTCAAGAATAGTTCCCGATAATTACTTCATGTAGGAAAAATCATGCAAACACTCAGCCAATTCCCTCAAAGCAGAATGCGCCGTATGCGCCGCGACTCGTTTTCACGCGACTTGATGCGTGAGCATGTACTCACCCCCCACGATTTCATCTATCCCATTTTTGTGCTGGAAGGCAAAAATAAAGTTGAGGATGTGAAATCCATGCCGGGCGTGCAGCGCAAAACTTTAGATTTGCTGCTGAAAGATGCCGAGCAGTGCATGAAGCTGGGTGTGCCGATGATGGCGTTGTTCCCTGTGATAGATACCCCGTTGAAAAGCTTAGGTGCGGAAGAGGCATATAACCCGGACGGCCTTGTGCCACGCGTGGTGGCGACATTGAAAAAGGAATTCCCCGAATTAGGCATTATGACCGACATTGCGCTCGATCCTTACACCAGTCACGGGCAAGACGGTTTGATTGACGACAGCGGTTATGTGATGAACGACGAAACCGTCGTGGTGCTTGCGCAACAAGCGCAAGTTCACGCCATGGCAGGGGCGGACGTGGTTGCGCCGTCTGACATGATGGATGGCCGCATTGGAGCAGTGCGCGCAGCACTGGATCGCAAGGGCTGCATCCATACGCGCATCATGGCGTACTCTGCCAAATACGCTTCCAGTTTCTACGGCCCGTTCCGCGATGCGGTTGGTTCTAGCGGCAATTTAGGTGCAGGCAATAAATATACTTACCAGATGGATCCCGCCAATTCCGATGAGGCACTGTGGGAAGTTGGCCTTGATTTGCAAGAAGGTGCGGACATGGTCATGGTCAAGCCTGGCATGCCCTACCTCGACATTTTGCGCCGTGTAAAAGACGAATTCAAAGCACCGACTTTCGTATATCAAGTCAGTGGTGAATACGCCATGCTCAAAGCCGCCGCACAAAACGGCTGGCTGAACGAAGAGGCTTGCGTGCTGGAAGCGTTGCTGGCATTCAAACGTGCTGGGGCGGATGGGATACTGACTTACTTCGCGCTGGATGCGGCCCAGTGGTTAAAGAAATAGAGCGGGCTTGGTGACACAGGGCGTTGGTTAAACTGCTAGTAACGTTTCCATTGCGGCAATATCAGCGTGTGTCTTCGGGTGGCGGCTGCCGCTGTAGCGTGCGTTTTCGGGCAATACAATAATGTGTACCAACGTGCCAGTTTCTCCCGTTAGAGTATAACTGGGCACAGTCTCTTCGTGTCCGCCCAAGCGTATTTTCCAATCTCCATCTGCGAATTCAATCTGGTGCTTGAGCAGAAATAGCAACACCGCTTTTTCATCGTCTGAAAACAACATGATGTTGATGTCGGATTGCTCGCCAGCCGTGCCGCTAAGCACTGAACCCGTCAGGTAAGGGTGAAACTCTGCCAGCATTTGCATTTGGGTTAAGGCTTCTTCACGTAGTCCATGAAGAATGTGCGGATGAGTGTCGCTTTGAAATAATTGGCGAAAACTACGCAATGCGTCGTCGATTTCGCCGTTGCTGGGCAGATGTTGGGTATCCGCCGCACCCAACTGGCGAGCGGCTTTGCGTTTGGCGTAGGTGTGGTCAGTAATGCCATCCTGCGCCATGAGCTTGGCAGCCTGATGCGCGAGCTGCTCGCGCATCAAATCGCGTCGTTGATTATTCGCTTTGGGCATTTAATTTAGAGTAATTGATTTCTGACTATTTTCGGGGAGCTTCCTTTGGTTGCTGTTGGCGGGTGCGCCTTCGAGTGCTTTTCTAAAGGACAAAACTTTACCACGATTACACAGCAGGAGGTTGATACGGCGTGGAGAGGTTGAGCCGATGACCCAGAAAGCGGCTTGGATACCAGATGCCAAATCAGGTATTCTTCAAGCTAGGCATTGCATTTTAAATCTGAACTCACGGGGGGAAGCATGTCCACAAAACGTTTTTACCAATGCACTTTGAGCGAAAAATTGCTCTACACCTCATTTTTATTGCTGGTGGGATTAGGCTATTTAATGGCAACTGCCTATCTGTACGTGACGCACGAAATGAATGACAGCAAGCCCGGACTGTCGGTCGTGGATGTGGCGAACAGCTATTACGGCAATCGCAGCGGGACACGTCTGGAGGCCGCGATACGCGGTCCGATGGCGGGCTATATCGAGGAAGAGGATCGCGGGGTAATGGTGGCGTGGCTCAAGGACGGCGCGCAACAGGCGGCTTACGAGCCGGAGATCAAACCGATATTACAAAAGACCTGTTTGAATTGTCATGTGAGCAGTTCGGGAATGAACTTACCCGATTTGGACAGTTATGAAGGCATCCATAAATTTGCCGAGGTGGATATGGGCATGTCGTTGGCGAGTTTGCTCAAGCTGTCGCACATTCATTTATTTGGCATCAGCATTCTGTTGTTTGTGTTGGGCTTTATATTCATTCAAAGCGAGGTTAACGTTCATTTCAAACGCTTTCTCGTGGTGTCACCGATGGTGGCGGTGTTCATCGATGTGTTGTCATGGTTTCTTACCAAGTGGGATTCGCATTACGCGATTGTTGTGATTGTGGCGGGTGCGCTGCTGGGGTTTTCGATGGCGGCGCAGATATTGATTTCGCTGTACCAAATTTGGTTTTTGAAACAACCCTCCAACCCCGATTTGCATCCCCCGTTGAAATGATCGCGCTGCTGCAAAAAATTGTCGGTGCAAGTAACGTACTGACGGATTCAGACGCTTCGGCCTATTGCACCGATTGGCGCGGACGTTATTCGGGCAACGCATTGGCAGTGGTGTTTCCGAGTAATACGCAGCAAGTCTCGGACGTGGTAAAACTGTGCGTGGCAAACCACATCGCTATGGTGCCGCAAGGCGGCAACACCAGCTTATGCGGCGGTGGCGTGCCATTGCCGCAAGGTGAGCAGGTGGTGATTAACCTGTCGCGCATGAATCAAATTCGCGTCATCGACGCGATCAATTACACCCTCACCGTCGAGGCAGGCTGTACTTTGGCGAGCGTGCGTGATGCGGCAGAAAAAAATGATCGGCTGTTTCCGTTGGGGCTTACCGCAATTGCCGATCATTGCGAAATCGGCGGTAACCTATCTACCAATGCGGGCGGAGTCAGTGTGTTGCGTTACGGCAATATGCGCGATTTGGTGCTGGGTCTGGAAGTGGTATTGCCTGATGGACGCATTTGGAACGGTTTACGTAGCTTGCGCAAAGACAACTCAGGTTACGACCTCAAACATTTATTCATTGGTGCGGAAGGTACGCTCGGCATCATAACCACTGCGGTGTTGAAATTGTTTCCGCGTCCACAATCTAGAGCTACTGCTTGTGTGGCTATTGCTAATCCCGATGTGGCGGTGCGACTGTTGGCGCATATTCGTGAAACGTGCGGACAAGCATTGAGCAGCTTTGAAATCATTTCGCGCAGTTGTATGGATTTGGTATTGAAACACATTGATGATGTTCATCAACCTTTCAAGCAGCAATATGATTGGTACGTGCTAATTCAACTTGCCGATGGCCTGCAAGGCGCATTAGATGGTGCATTGCGTAGTGGCTTGCTGAGCTTCGGTGGTGAAGTGTTGGAGTTCGACATCTCCACTGACATGAACGATGCGGAGAGTTGGTGGAAGTTACGCAAAAACATCAGCGAAGCGCAGAAGCGAGAGGGCTTGAGTATTAAACACGATATTGCCGTGCCCGTCAGCCAGGTGGCGGAATTCATCACTCGCGCTAATGCTGCACTCAATAAGGCTTACGAAGGATTGAGAATAGTGGCGTTCGGACACATGGGTGATGGCAATATTCACTACAACCTGTCATTACTTGATGCCGAAAAAAACCTAGCCTTCATCGAGCAACATGAAAACGAGGTCAATCATATTGTCTATGAGGTAGTGCGCGAATTGAACGGCAGCATCAGTGCCGAGCATGGTTTGGGGCAACTTAAACGCGACACTATCCGCGACTACAAAGACCCGCTGGAACTAGAGTTGATGCGCAGTATTAAAAACACGCTAGACCCGAATGAATTGATGAATCCAGGCAAGGTTGTGTAAAACAGAATGCGACTTTTACCAAGGCTTGAGCAGTAATAGCTGAATGACTTCACCATTGCGTTTCCCCACCAACACCGCTAAATCTTGAATTTTGGTACGCATAGGCACGTAGCCCAGATCCTTTTCGCTTTGCCCGCTCGCCTTAATTGCTTGATCAATTTTGCCCATATCGTTTGGGTTGAGCTTCCTTAGTTCAGCGATGGACTTGGCAGCACTTCCCACCGAAATTTGATGTTCGCTATAAGGAGAGTAACACTGGGGATAGCTGATTTAAGGGACACTTTGTGGAGGTTTTGTTGTGTTTTTCCTAGCCAAATACTCCACGGCTAGCACCCGTTTTTGATTTTGAGTAAGTCCTCAATGCCGATGCACTCATTCCTTGATTCTGCTATTCACCCCCTTCGACATGATTTGTCGTTCGTGGCACATACGGGTAATCAATAAAGGTAAATAGACGTGGCAATGCATTTCGAATTCGTGATCGTGCCGTACGAATGTTTCGATGCGTACGCCACCATGCTATCACTTATAGCACCGTCCGAAAATGCCAAGCCACCTTTCCGTCGGATTGGGCAGCTGATTCAAGAGATATGATGGAAATGGGTGAGTAATAAAATGGTGGCCAGGTGAAGCCAGTAAACCCAGTAAACCCAGTAAACCCAGTAAACCCAGTAAACCCAGTAAACCCAGTAAACCCAGTAAACCCAGTAAACCCAGTAACATCAATGCTAATTTACATTAGCTTCACACTCATAATTTCTAGCCCTAAAAGTTTAATCAGCTTAAAATGTGTCGCGCATTATTCTGACATTTCCTCTCTAATTCGACCACATGTTCAGCTTCTTAAAAAAATCTCCTCCCCAATCGACTGAAGAGCCAGCGAAAAGCTCTTGGCTTGCCCGCCTTAAATCAGGGTTGGCGCGCACGGGCAACCAACTCACCAGCCTGTTTAGCGGTGGTGGCAAGATCGACGACGAACTTTACGAGGAGCTGGAAACCATCCTCATCACCAGCGATGTCGGCATGGATGCCACGCGCGCATTGCTGGCTGACCTGCGCCACCACGTAAAAGAACATCGCCTGAGCGAAGCTGCCGAGATGAAAGCAGCCCTCGCGCATTGTTTGCTGAAGCTACTCGCTCCGCTGGCGCAACCGCTGCAAGCCGACGCACATAAGCCTTTCGTAATGATGATGGTGGGCGTAAACGGTGCGGGAAAAACCACGTCTATCGGCAAGCTGGCGAAGTATCTGCAAGGGCAAGGCTTATCGGTGTTGCTGGCAGCAGGCGACACCTTCCGCGCGGCGGCACGCGAGCAACTGATGACCTGGGGCGAACGCAACAATGTCACCGTCATCGCGCAACAAAGCGGCGATGCTGCTGCGGTGATTTACGATGCGGTGCAAGCTGCGCAGGCGCGCAAAATCGACGTGGTGATCGCCGATACCGCCGGACGGTTGACCACACAAGCGCACCTGATGGAAGAAATCAAAAAAGTGAAGCGCGTCATCGCCAAAGTGTTGCCCGATGCACCGCATGAAGTGCTGCTGGTGCTGGATGCCAACACGGGACAGAATGCCCTCAGCCAAGTGAAGGCCTTTGACGAAGCACTGGGCGTGACCGGGCTGATACTCACCAAACTGGATGGCACAGCCAAGGGCGGCGTGATTGCTGCCATTGCGAAGGCGCATCCCATTCCCGTGCGCTTCATCGGCGTGGGTGAAGGACTGGATGATTTACGCCCGTTTGTTGCGGAGGATTTTGTTGCTGCGCTGCTAGGGATGGACGAGTGAAAGAAACATTTATCCACGAAAAACACGAAAGACACGAAAATTATTCGCGTTATTTTTTCGTGCCTTTCGTGTTTTTCGTGGACACAGTTTTGTTGTTGAAATGATCTCCTTCAAACACGTTCACAAGCGTTACCCCGGTGGCTACGATGCGTTAAAAAACGTCTCGTTTGAAATCGCTGAAGGCGAGATGGTATTTCTCACGGGACACTCTGGTGCGGGTAAAAGCACCTTGTTCAAACTTATCGCAGCCATCGAACGCCCCACTACTGGCAACGTGCTGGTGAACAAACAAAACCTCAATGCACTCAAGCCGCGCGCGTTGCCTTTTTTGCGCCGCAACCTCGGCATCATCTTTCAGGATCACAAATTATTATTTGATCGCAATGTTTTTGACAACGTGATGTTGCCCTTACAAATCGGTGGTTTCGATTATCGTGAAAGCCATAAACGGGTGCGCGCTGCGCTGGATAAAGTGGGTTTGCTCAACCGTGAAAAATCCCATCCCATCACGCTGTCGGGCGGCGAACAGCAACGCTTGTGCATTGCCCGCGCTATCGTTAATCGTCCCACCATCCTGCTTGCTGATGAGCCGACGGGCAACCTGGATGCCGGTTCCGCGCATGACATCATGGCGATTTTCAAATCATTTCAGCAAGTCGGAACGACGCTGTTGATCTCTACTCACGACGATACTGTCTTGCAACATACTAATGTGCGCGTACTCGCGCTCAAGCATGGAGAGTTGCAAACGTGAAGCAGATATTCACTCAAAATATCGGCGTGTTGCGGCGCATGTTTACGCCACCGCTGGCTGGGATTTTTAACCTCCTCGTCATCGGGATTACCCTCAGCCTGCCTACAGGTTTATACGTTTTGCTGACCAATGCGCAAACCTTAACGACACAGTTATCCAGCACGCCTCAGGTCAGTTTGTACTTGCAAATGAATACGCAGGAAGATGACGTAGCCAAGCTGCGCAAACAACTCGACCAACATCCCGACATCGCCCGCAGTGAATTTGTGCCTCGCCTAAAAGCATTGGAACAACTCAAACAAACCAGCGGGTTGAGTGACGTGATTGATAGCCTTGAGAAAAATCCCTTACCCGATGCATTCATCGTTCACCCCAAACAAAGCGATGCGCCAACACTGGAAAAATTACGCAACGAGCTGGCAAAACTACCCAAAGTGGAAATCGCCCAACTCGATTCAGCATGGGCTTACAAGCTCGAAGCCTTACTGAAATTTGCGTGGATGGTAGTCATTATTTTGACGTGCCTGCTCAGTCTTGCGCTGATTGCTATCACCTTCAACACTATTCGCCTGCAAATTCTCACACGACATGAAGAGATTGAAGTCGCCAAACTCATCGGCGCAACCAACAGCTTCATTCGCCGCCCTTACCTTTATTTTGGCGCACTGCAAGGACTGCTTGGCGGGATCGCCGCATGGCTTATAATCACCATCAGCGTCATGCTGCTTAACTATAATCTCGTCGCGCTATCGCAACTTTACGCCAGCCAATTCGTATTGCACTCACTCTCGCTAGGCGACAGCCTCACCTTGCTGATGTTCTCAATGTATCTCGGCTGGCTGGGTGCGTGGCTATCTGTGGCGCGGCTTTTGTCGCGTATAGAAACGCGATAAGTCAAGTAGACACTGAATAAATCTCATTGCACCACTTGGGCACTCCGGCTTATTAGGAAGCCCAAATATATTCACTTCTTCCGTCATTACGAGGCTTGCCGAGGCAATCCAGTGCAGTTTTGAGCTCAAAATCTCTGGATTGCTTCGCTACGCTCGCAATGACGGGAGATATAAATTAGGCTACTTAACCAACTCCGCCTTTTCTACGATCACCCCATACTGATTTAATTCGGCTTGAGTTGTTAACTTCACCCCTACCACCGCAACCTGCCCACGTTGATTGGATGCGATATTTGCAGTAATCAACAAGGGTTGGCTTTGTGCAACGGGTTTGCTGGTGGCAGGATCGTAGCGCACCAGACGCACTTGCACGCGAGTTACCGTTGCGGCGGTAGGATTTTGCACCACGGCAAACACGTTACCCTGCCCATCCATTTGCGCGCCCGATTGCAAATACTTGGCCGGATTACGCGGCAGATCAAGGCGGGTGTAACGCTCAACGGACGATTTGCCTATCTCGGAATCTGACCCGGCAGCCATTTCATAATGCTGCATGGCGGTGTTCACATCACCACGATCTTCTGCAAACCGCCCCAACAAATAATAACTGGGAGCAGTTGGCAACAATTCATTGCTCTTATTAAGATAACTTTCCGCTTCGGATTTTCGTCCCAAATTATTCAGCGCGATGCCGCTCTGCACATGCGGACGGAAATAATCCGGCTGCATTTTGATGGCTTTTTCGTAATAACCCAGTGCCTCTTTATTCTGCTTTTTAGACATTGCCACATCGCCTAGCAGCTCTTGGAAACGGGCTTCACGGGGTTCGGCTGCAATCGCTTTTTTCGCCAATGACGCAGCGGAGCTTGCATCACCTTTTTCCAAAGCTTTCACGCCATCGTCATAGTCTTGGTATGCGGCCTGAGTGGATTTTAATTTCGCCACCTTCTGCGCATAGATTTCTCTTCCCCACTCGCCGCCTTCGCCTAACGCTGCGAGCGTAACTTTGTTGGCCGCGACACGCTCATCCGATGGCGGATGACTGGAAAATAAGCCCTCGATAAAGCTCGACTTGTGATCTTTGCTCAGCCGTACAAATGTTTCCTGCAATGTCACGGCGGCACGCGGATCATATCCAGCCTTCTTCATGTATTGCATCCCGTATAAATCAGCTTCAGATTCATCATCACGACCAAACTTGGTGGCGATGAGTTGTGAACTTAATTGCGCCCCACCCACAATCAAATTGGCATAACTTTTATCTTGCGCTGCAATACCCGCCGCCATCACCGCGCCTTGCAGCAACATGCCACTTTCCATGCTTTGCGCACCGTGTCGCGCGGCAGCATGTACAATTTCGTGACCCAACACTGCCGCCAACTCTGCCTCGCTATTCAGCTCATAAAGCAAGCCGCGATTGAATGCAATTTTCCCGCCAGGCATTGCCCACGCGTTGGGCACAGAATCATTCAGTACGACAAACTCATAAGGCAATTGTCGATCAGAAGCCGCTGCCAATTTCTTGCCCACACTCTGCACATAAGCGGTCAATTCTGGATCGATCACATAATCGCCGCCTTGTTGCTGGCGAGCCGGGGCATAGTTTTTTTGCCCCATTTCCACTTCCTGCGACTCGGAAATAAACTGGAACTCGCGCTTATGCGTGACAGGGTTTGTACCGCAACCAACCAACGAAAGTAGCAACGCAATGGCAATAAAATTGAAGACCGTTTTCATCATGCACTCCTTAAAATTAAGGCGAGTTTATATTGCAGATAATTGTAGCTTAATAGGCAATGAACAATATGAAACATCTTTGTGTCAGAGGGGCTTGAAATTGTTGCATTGAGTTCTTATATTTAGCAGCGCAAGTTTTTGTAATGTAGCCTGCTTAAAGTGATTGCGCTGTGATTGGCTGCATGGCTTTAGTGATAATCGAAGGAGAAAAAACATGAAAGTAAGTGAAAATTCTGCGAAATATGCGCTTGCCTCAATCGCCCTGTCCTTAATCTTGGCGGGTGGGTATGAAGCTTATGCACATCGAGAGCATTCAGTTATTCCGGTGGCGGTAGCTGCGCAAAATGATGTGACATCCGTTCACAAAAAAACGGTGACGTTGCCGGACTTCGCCGAGATAGCAGCACAGCAAGGGGCAGCGGTGGTGAATATCAGCGTATCGGGTAGCGCGCCGAGTGGTATGTCTGGTTTCCCCGGATTTCCGCAGGTTGACCCGAACGATCCCTTCTACGAATTTTTCCGCCGCTTTCAAATGCCTTCCCAGCCGCAGGGTAGAACACCCACACATGGTATGGGTTCTGGCTTTATCGTTAGCTCGGACGGGGTCATCATCACCAACGCCCATGTGATTGCCGATGCCGAGGAGGTGATCGTCAAGCTCACCGACAAGCGTGAATTCAAAGCCAAGGTAAAAGGCGTGGATAAATTTTCCGATGTGGCGGTGTTGAAGATCGATGCCAAAGATTTGCCTGTGGTAAAAATTGGCAACCCAAAGAATGCCCGCGTGGGTGAATGGGTGATTGCAATCGGCTCGCCGTTTGGTTTTGAAAACACCGTGACGGCAGGAATCATCTCGGCAAAATCCCGCTCATTGGAAGACGAAGGCAATGTGCCGTTCCTGCAAACCGATGTCGCTGTCAATCCAGGTAACTCAGGCGGGCCGCTGTTCAATATGAACGGTGAAGTGATCGGCATCAACTCGCAAATCTTCAGCCGCAGCGGCGGTTATCAAGGTTTGTCTTTTGCCATTCCCATTGATGTGGCGATGAAAGTGGAAAAGCAGTTGCTCGATAACGGCAAAGTGAGCCGTGGTCGCTTGGGTGTGATGATCCAAGAGGTGAACCAACAACTCGCCGATACTTTTGGGCTGGACAAACCGACGGGTGCGTTGGTTAGTTCGGTGGAAGAGGGCAGCCCCGCAGATAAAGCCGGCATCGAGGCGGGCGATGTGATTCTGAAATTTAACGGCAAAGAAATTTCCCGTTCGTCTGAATTACCCTCAATAGTGGCGGATGTCGCACCAGGTAGCTCAGCCAATATCACGCTGTGGCGCAAAGGCAAAACCAAAGACATCACACTGAACGTAGGTGAAAGAGTTGCCAGTGAATCAGGCAAAGCAGGTGGTCAGGAAAAGAGCGACCTTGGCTTGGCGGCGCGTCCGTTAACGGCAGAAGAACGCAAGCAAGCAGGCGTGTCGGAGGGTTTGCTAGTGCAGCAGGTTGGCGATGGCCCTGCCGCAAAAGCAGGCATCCGCCCCGGCGATATTATCCTGTCAGTGAACAGCGAAAAAATTTCCAGCGTCAAACAACTCAACGCGCTCATCAACAAGAGCGGCAAGCGTTCCGCATTGTTGATCTTGCGCGGTGAACAGAAATTGTTTGTGCCGTTTAGTCTGGAGTAAGGTGCGGCTGTCATTGCGAGCCATCAATGCTGATTGATGCGTCTCATCACTTCAGGCAAGATGCGCGCTAGCAATTTTTTTCAATCAACACTTGATAGATTTAGAGAATAAACATGGGCGCACAGTGGAAAGCAAGACATAAAGAAATCGCAGCAAACGCCAAGGGTCGCATCTTCGGCAAGCTGTCCAAAGAAATTATGGTGGCGGCGCGTTCAGGGGCTGATCCCGACATGAATTCACGTTTGCGCTTGTTGATTGAGCAAGCGAAAAAATCCTCCATGCCGAAAGAAACTTTAGATCGCGCCATCAAAAAAGGTGCGGGGCTGCTGGATGGCGGTGTAAGCCTGGAACGCCTTACTTATGAAGGCTTTGCACCGTATAAAGTACCTGTGATTGTCGAGTGTTTGACTGATAACGCGAACCGTACTTACCCTAACATTCGCACATTGTTCCGCAAGGGACAGCTCGGTGCGGCGGGCTCAGTGTCGTGGGATTTTAATTATCAAGGCATGATAGAAGCCAGCCCAACTAGCAATGATGCCGATGCAGAACTCGCTGCGATTGAGGCGGGTGCGCAAGATTTTGAGGCGAGTGAAGAGGGCGCGACATTATTCTTGACTGACTCCACCGACCTTGATGCCGTATGCAAGGCACTCCCCAATTATGGCTTTGCCGTACAGTCTGCCCAGCTAGGTTATCGCCCGAAAAATACGGTCACGCTGAACGAAGCCGAACGCGCAGAAGTGGAAGCATTTTTGGAGGCGATTGATGCCGACGATGATGTGCAGAATGTTTACGTGGGATTGGCGGGATAGGTTTGGTTGTTTACAGCAGCACGCCCCAGCCAGACAGCACATAACGCTCCAAGATATACAACAAGGAAAATGCCAGCAGTAAATACACGCTAAGTTGCAAAACTTGTTTGGCGAATTTCAGGTAGCGCGCATCCCGTCTGAAGAGGTACATGCCTACACTGAGTATCAGCACCAATACCACCAGCACGATAAATAAACGCAGGATTGCCATATACCCGCCTAGTTGAATTTGAGATTAAATCGTTTGGAGTTGCAGACGCAAAAAATCAGGTGCTGCTTCCACATTATCGAAAGTGATCAATTCCCACGCTTCTTGATCGGCAAGTAATTCGCGCACCAAGGCATTATTCATCGCGTGGCCTGATTTATAGCCAGAGAATGCGCCGATGACGGGATACCCCAACAAATATAAATCACCAATCGCATCGAGGACTTTGTGTTTGACGAACTCATCTGCCGAGCGCAGACCATCAGGGTTTAGCACGCGATAATCGTCCATCACGATGGCGTTATCTAGCCCGCCACCCAACGCCAAACCTTGCGCACGCATATTTTCTACATCGTGCATAAAACCAAACGTCCGTGCGCGACTGATGTCGTGAATGTAAGAATGTTCGCCCAAATCCACCACCACATGCTGCTTGGTGTTAGTGAAAACGGGATGAGGGAAGTTGATCGTAAAAGTTAGCTTGTAGCCTTGATGCGGCTCAAAGCGTACCCACTTATCACCTTGTTTTACTTCAACGGTCTTTTTCACGCGGATAAATTTTTTGGCGGCGAACTGTTCCGTGATGCCCGCTGATTGAAGCAAAAACACAAACGTCCCCGCGCTGCCGTCCATAATTGGTACTTCGGCACTATCCAAATCAACATAAATGTTGTCGATACCCAGCCCCGCCAGCGCGGACATGAGATGCTCAATCGTTGCCACGCGCACGCCGTTTTGCTCCATACAGGTGGAAAGACGTGTGTCGTGTACCAGATCAGCCCGCGCACGAATTTCCTCAATAGGCTTTACATCCACACGACGAAATACAATGCCTGTATTAGATGGTGCGGGACGCAAGCCCAGCGTGACTTTTTCGCCACTATGCAACCCCACACCGGTTACGCTGACCGAATTTTTTAAGGTGCGCTGCTTAACCATCGCTGTTTTTATGGATGAAATCATGGGCGAATTTTAGCATACTCAACCCGTTGATTTAGTCGCAAAAAATCCGTTTCAAATCGTGTTGAAAATCACCGTTACGCACAACCCTTTTCCTTCGTGATGGGCTGACAGGTTCAACGAAGCACGATGAATTTCGGCGATGCGTTTAACGATAGATAGACCCAGTCCGCTGCCGCTCGCACGGGTGTCTATCGGGCGATAAAAACGTTCGGACACTCTAACTAGGTCAGCCTCCGACAACCCAATACCATTGTCTTTCACGGTCAAGATAATCTGCCCTGGTTCATTCGCCACACCGACCCAAACGGATGTACCGGTCAGCGTGTGGCGAACTGCATTATCGATTAGATTACGTAATAAAATTCGCAACAATACACTATTCCCGTGTAACCCCCCTGCATCATCTGCGTGCAATTCCAAACGCACATTGTTGTTCAACGCCGCAGGTGCAATATCGGCGATCACCTCTGCGGCGATATCCCTCAGTGAGCAATGTTCAGTCAGGTCATCGCCCAAATGATCGACGCGTGCAAGCGTCAGGAGCTGCTCAATAAGATGCGTGGCGCGGTCGCAACCAAGAATCGCCTTGTCGAGCGCGTGATTACGCTCCGCCTCGCCGTTGGCAGCTCGTGCCACTTGCGCCTGCGCCTTGATGCCTGCAACAGGCGTGCGTAATTCGTGCGCGGCATCGGCAGTGAAGCGGCGTTGCTTTTGCATGGAGTCGGCGATGCGCTGAAACAAAGTGTTGAGTCGCGCCATCAATGGCATCACTTCGCGTGGTGCGGTTTTAATTGTTAGTGGCGCAAGATTGTCCGAGTCGCGTTGTGCAATCTCGTCCGTTAATTTAACCAGTGGACTCAAGCCGCGTTTAATCGCAATCCACAGCAAAATAGCTAGCAGCGGCAAAGAAATCAATAATGGCAAGAGCAGATTTCCCGCGAGACTATTCGCCAATTCATCGCGTACTTCTGTGAGTTCTGCCACATGCACGAGATGCTTCCCTGAATCATCCCGGGTGCTAAATACCCGCCAACGTTTTCCATCAATTACGCTATTGCTAAAGCCTCGCTCAATACTCGCAAGGGGTTGTGAGGGTGCATTGAGCGAGTGCAGACTCAACACATTACCGTCATTCCACACCTGAAAGGCCACACGACGCGAGTATTTATGCAACAAGGGTGTGTGTTCGGTTTCTATCTCTTCAAATTCGTGTGAGGCTTGCACAATCAGCAATGTCGCAGATTGAGCAAGATGCGCATCCAATATTTCCTCAAACTCGTGGCGCGCATCGTAGTAAGTCACCGCCGTTGCCGCCACCCATACCGCAACCATCGTGGTCAATGCCAGCACCAGCAGCCGTTGTTTTAATGAACCGCCCATCTCAAATTCTTCCCTCGTTGGGAATGAGGTAACCCACCCCGCGTATGGTCTCAATCAATTCAGGGAAGAGCTTGCGGCGCAAATGATGCACATGCACTTCGACGGCGTTACTCTCGACCTCTTCGCCCCAAGCATAAAGCTGCGCTTCGAGTTGACTACGTGACAGCACTTTTCCCGTGTTGAGCATCAATGCCTGCAACACCGCGAATTCCTTGGCGTGCAAATCAATCAATTGATTTTGGTAGCGCACTTGGTGCGCGGTCACATCCAGCTCAACGCCTCTCGCCGTGAGGGAGGAAGTCGCTTTGCCGCTGGCACGACGAATCAGCGCACGCAGTCGTGCCGTTAATTCGCCCATATCAAACGGCTTGACCAGATAATCATCCGCGCCTGCATCCAACCCTTTGATGCGATCTTCCACGGTATCTTTCGCGGTGAGAATTAACACAGGTATCGGTGTATGGCGACCCCGCACCCGCCGCAATACCTCCAAGCCTGATAGGCGCGGCAGCCCCAAGTCCAACACTGCCGCAACATAAGGCTCGGTGCTGAGTGCTTGGTCTGCTGATACGCCGTCTTTCATCCAGTCCACGGCATAGCCAGCTTGCTTCAATCCAGCTTGGATTGCATCGCCCAACAAAATATCATCTTCAATGACCAGTACGCGCATGTGTTTTCAATCAACGTATGAGACGGTTATTTTACCTAGGCATCTTGATGTCGTCCTCATCAAAACTGCCGCTCTCCGCACGTGTGTGGCATGCACCACAATTTGACGGGCTTTTCACTTTAGGATTTTTCCAGACAGACGATGGAATCTCATCACTATCGTGTTCATTTTTGAACCAAGCCGTTTCCGTAATACGCAACGGCGCAGTGGGTGACTTCCAGCGTGAGGCGGCATGTTTCACCAAATAGTTGGTGATTGCTTGATTGTCAGCTTCGCTCAATGACGCATCCGAACCAAAGTGCTTATCCAAGCCAGCCATCATTTTTCGCCACGATGCGGCAGGCAATAATTTTGCCGGATAGGCAATGTGGCACTCGGAACACTCCGCCTTAAAGGTCGCGTTAACGGGCTCACTCTGCTTGGCTCTCTCTGCATGTTTACCCCGTGATCTTTCGCCGTAACCTTCATCGTCATCGGCTTGTGCAACGTTCATTGCCGCGCCCATCGCCAATAAAATTACCCATACACCACGATGCAAATTTTTACGTTGCTTTAACATAGTCATCTCCTAGTTATTTTTTAATAGTCATCAAGTAAGCGAGTACATCGCCTTTTTCTTGCGGGGTGCAAACACGATCCAGCACGTCTTTGCAATTGCGCTTAAACCATTTGGCAACCTTGGCTTCGTCAGTGAAACGTTCCGCGTTGGCGGTAGGCGCAAGTGGCTGAATATCTTTACTGGTTTTTGCGTGCTTGCCTAATGCAGCAGGATTCTCAGTATGGCACGACGCACAACTCCATTCATTGCCATGTTTAGCTTTGAAAAAAGACTCGCCCCGTGCCGCAGAAAATTCCTTAAATGCGGCATTCGCCTGCTTTGCATCTCCTTTGAGCGCGGTCATCAACTCACCAGTCGAGAATGCCCAAGCGGATTGATGTACCGAGCCAACCATCGCCACCAAGGCGATAACAGACACTGTGGAATTGCGTAACATTTTGACCTCCTCGTATGAATGACGAGGTCGCACAATAAAAGCCCAACCTTAAGGAAAACTTAAGGATTAAAATTCATCACAATTTGTGAAGTGGGACAGCAGGGCATTGGACAAGTACAAAACCAGTCAACCCCGCCAAGGGTGAGCTTGGTCGCCTACAGTTTGAATACCGCACCCATATAAATCATGCGAGTCCTATCGGTGTTCGAGTTTGCGTTGCCTACTTTGAAGCTATCCAGCCCAGCGCGAACACCCACGAAGGGGCTGATGTTGTATTGCGCGCCCAAGCCGATATTCAAGCCTACAGTCGAATAGCTAACATCTCCCACAAATCCTGGCTTGGCTGTATCGTCCAAGGTTGTGCTGGCAAGTCCCAATTTTCCAAACAACGAAAGTTGCGGACTGAGCCGCACCGAGCCGATTCCGCTCAGGCTAAATGCTCTGCCACTCACGTTGCCAGTAGCGGTGTCATAGCCGCCCAAATTATTGTATTCAACTTCGATGGCAGCGGCCTCGGTAATGACAAATCCCGCTGTCAAACCAAAGGCGGCTTGGTCATTATTGGTTATTTTGTTGTAGTTATAGTTGGCTTGACCCAACTTAACGCCCGCATAAACGCTCTCAGCAATTGCTGGCGTGGTGGTGAGTATCAAAACTATGAATCCGATTAGTGTTATTTTTTTCACGTTTCCCTCCTTGGTAGTTAATCAATCTATTCATGCATCTAGGGAAATTCCTGTTGTTAGCACTCTGCGAACATCGCGGCTTATGAATATGACACGCATATTGACCTAAATCAAATCAACTTAGTTCATTCTATGACACAGTACGCCTCGCTTAATTATTTTGAAATGGAGGCAGGTTTGCTTTAAGTCTGCTTGCAAATATTCAAAGGCAAAATGGGAGCGTTTTGACGATTGTACTTTAGCTCGACAATGTAGCTACTGCCACAATCTATATGCTGAATCTAGGTACGTTCAGTGCGCTAACGCACAGAACGTACTGACGCAGTAGTGGCAATCTATTCGGTATGACTTATTGATAGGGTTCTGGTTGGCTCTATTGTTAGTTCATAGTGCATCAACTGAGGTTCGCAAGGTCGTTAAGAATTTCAGAAGTAACTTTAAGGAGATGGTCATGCAAAAAATTATCTATATATTGGCAGCTATCGTAGCGGCCATGGCGATGGCTTCCCATGTTTATGCAGTTCCAGGGTACACGCGTCAAACTGGTTTGGAATGCAGTATCTGTCACTTTCAGAGCTTCCCCGCTCTAAATGAGATGGGGCGATCATTCAAGGCGGGGGGTTATACGATGACGGGTGGTCAGCTGAAAGTGGAAGGGACTGAAGGGTTCTCGCTACCCGCAACATTAAATGCGGGTGTCGTCACAAAAATTCGCTATCAAAAGACCAATGGAACAACGACCGCAGTTACCCATACAACCAATGATGGCCAGCTACAATTCCCCGATGAATTACTCTTAATTGCGGGTGGCCGCGTGAGTGAAAATATCGGTGCTCAACTCGAGTTAAATTTGAAGAACACTGGCGGGTCGGTAGTTGAGAATTTCAAAATCCCTTTTATCTACAATGTGAGCAACTATCAGGCAGGCGTGATTCCGTTTACCACCGGTACGCAAGGGGTGGCGTATGGCTTTGAGTTGTTAAATACCGGCGCGGTGCGTGGCGGTCGAATCATGGAGGCACGCAAAAGTTTTTCCGCGCAGCAGTATATCGGCACAGCAGGTGCAGCTGAAGGTGTTGCGGTGATTGCCAGTAATACGATGTATTTCGCCAACTTCAGTAAATGGTCACCACGCAGTGTGGGAGCCGCCAATTCTGGCGCACCTACGGCGAGTTATTTGAGACTTGCTGTTACCCCCAAAATGGGTATCTGGGATACCGGATTAGGTGCGCAATTGTGGAATGGCAGTGCAACAAAACCTGACCTGACCGCAGTAGAAATAAAAGCTTATGCAATTGATGCGCAGGCACAGGGTGAAGTGGCTGCCATGCCTTTGGGAGTCTACCTGACTCATGCAAACGCGAGTGGCAGCAACCAGGTCGTCGGCACAATTAAAAACTTCTTCAATGCTAATCCCAATGCAATAACCGCCACCACCATCGCTGGACAGTTGGGGGTGTTGCCGGGTAAAGCCACTTTGCTGATGGCCTATCGCAAAGGTGACAATGGCAAAGCAACTGGAAGTGGAGATAATGCGTTGATGATAGGCGGCACTTACCAGATTGTTCAAAACGTGCAACTGCAGTTCAACCATGAAATGTATTCTGGTAGCGCGTATGACGGTTCACCTGCCAATGGCAGCCAATTGAGCACACTGATGCTGTTTGGCGCGTTCTGAAATGTGAATCTGCAATTCAATGAGCCAGTCAGGACTCTCCATTTTAGAGAGTCCTGAAAATTCAATCAAAATCCATCTTTTTATCCCACATCAAAGACCCCAGCCGCAAATGGCGGGTAGTTACCGCCAAGGGCTGGGGGTCGTTTCCTCAGAAGGAGGTTAAATGAAATTAACTTGGTCTAAGCAACTAAGTGTTGGCAACGCAACACTGGATGCCGAGCATCAACATATTTTTAAGCTGGTTAACGAAGTGGATGGTGCTATTAAAGTAAAACAAGTTCCGCGTTTTTTGGATGCTTTGAAACGGCTCACAGACACCTCACGTTTGCATTTTGCGAACGAAGCTGGAATTGCACGGGCGATTAACTATCGCTTCGATCAGCACAATTTAGAACACCAGTACATTCTGAATGAAATGCAGATCATCGAGGAGGAGTTAATAGCCCTGCAAGGCAAATGGTCTGAAAGCGTTGTCGAACATTATTTTCAATTTTTAAGTACATGGGCGGTTGACCACATTGACCAAGATGACATGAAAATGAAAGTGACGCTGAAAACTTTCCCATACGACTTTCAGCCAAATTTAATTGAAGGATTTTAAATGCATACGTGTGATAAAAATTAGAGGCTTATTAAGGTTGTACTATTAAGAATTCCTTAAGTTTTAGGCTCTATTGTTCGATTGCCTTGATAC
>JBEBKA010000040.1:0-25113 GCA_040079595.1 Gallionella sp. | reverse complement strand
GTCCTGCTGCTCCGTTTCTTATTTCACTAGGTATTCATGCGGGTGTTTTGGGTATTGTTTTTAATACTGATCCGGCATCTTCCGTTCCTTCTAATACTGGTAGCGGTTTAGTTGTTCATTTGAATGGTGCTGCTGCGCCTAAGATTACACCTGATGGTTGGGCTAGTCCTACATCTCCTCCTAATACTGAATCTCCGCCTAAACTTTTTTTGTATAACCAACAGAAGTTTTCTACTATTTCTGGTGCTTGCGCTGCTTATCATGCGGTAGCGATGCCGAATCCAAATCCAAATCCTAGTTATCCGAATGTCACTTATGTTGTTGGAGAATCTGTTCTTAATCAATGTCATTACACTTATTTTGGTGCGCAGATTTATTATATTGCTGAGTATTATTTTTGTTCTCCTGGATTCGAGGTTTCTCCTGGGGTTGATTATTCAGCGAGTCCTATAACTTGTCATCTTATTAATCCTGCTGCTGCAAAAAAACCACCTTTAACACCTTGCGAAGCTTTTGCTTCTGGTGGTTCTTTTTCTTCCGATCCTCAAAACGACGCGTGCGCCGCTGCTATGGGTGTTGGTGGTAAGGATTTACCTGATGGTGCAAAGGCTAAAATTACACCTAATTCAATTACGATAAATCGTTCTGATGGTTCTACTGCCACTGTTACGTTAAATCCTACAACTGGCGCTACTACCATTGTTGAAAAACATCCTAATGCGACTACTGGTCAGACCACTACAACTACAACTGATGTTTCTTCACCATCTTCTGGTGGGGGTACGCCTGAGGTGACGGGTCAATCTTCATCGACATCTAACGGTACAGGTACTCAGGAAGGTGCTTCTTCGGGTAATGCTCCTCAGGGTGGTGATTGTCCTTCTTGTGCAAAAGAGGTAACGCTTCAACAGACGAATTCTAAACTTGATGGTATTGCTAGCAGTTTGAACGGGGGTATTCAGCCAACTGGTTTCGGTGTTGACCCTAGTGTTTCGATGCAGCAAGGTTTGGATAATATTTCTGCTGCTGGCAATGATTTGCCGTCTTACAGTTGGGCTCCATCTATTCTTCCGGGTAATGCTATTGCTTGTAAGCCTATTCCTTGGGCATCGTCTGTTTCGGGTGGTTTGTTGAATGGTGCTTCTGGTACTGGCTATGTGGATATTTGCGCTCAACTTGATTTGGTTAGGCAGGTTTTGGGGTATTTGTTTATGGTTGGTGCTGCCATTTATGTTTTTCGTGCTTTTTTTAGAGCTAACGACGGGTCTTAAATTATGGGTAATTTTTTTACTGGTATTTTTGGTTCTCTCTTTGGTTGGATTGCAACATATTTTACGAAAAAGGTTGCATCGGGTCTTTTGGTTTCGGCATCGCTTATTGCTGCAACAGGTATTTTTTATACAGCCGCTCATGCGCTTTTGTCTAACCTTGGCGGTTTGATTACAGAAGAGTGGTTGTTGGTTGGTTTTTATAGCGTTTTGCCAAGTAACACTGTTACGTGTTTGACGGTTTGTTTTTCTGCTGAGATTTTTGGATTTCTTTATCGGGAAAAAATTAAATTGATTCGTGCAATTGGTAACTCTTCTACTTAATTGATATGACTGATGCCACTCTTTTAACTGGTAAACGCGGTACTGGAAAGAGCTTAAATGCTGTTAAAACAATTCAGCAGTACATGCTTCAAGGTCGTATTGTTGCCACCAACCTCGATTTGTTTATTGAAAATTTATTACCTGCAAATTCGCGGTGTGTTTCTTATCGGCTTCCCGATGTTCCTGTTTCTGAATTACTAAATCACCCTTTATTTCCTGTTGGCAATCCCAATCCTGTTCAGGAAGAGAAAAACGGATTGTTGGTTTTGGATGAGTGTGCTGGTTTTCTTAATTCCCGTGATTGGAAAGATAAGGACAGAACTGCCTTGATACATTTTCTTGCTCAATCTCGAAAGTTTGGTTGGGATTTAATTTTGATTGCTCAGGGCGCGTCGATGATTGACAAGCAGATTCGTACTGATCTTTGTGATATGCATGGTGTGTGTCGTGAAACTTCAAAAATTGGGATTCCTTTTTTTACCGCTTTCATTCATCGCACTTTTGGTTTGAAAGTGATGATGCCGAAGTTTTACATCGTAAATTATTATTACGGTTTTGGGCTTAGTGCGGTTAAATCATTTAGTGAAATTTTTAGGCAGTCAGATGTTCGTCACGGTTACAACACTTTGCAGAAAATTTCTGCCGAATTGGGGCAGCAAGGAATTTCTTCCAACCTTTCTTCGTGGCATTTGAAGGGTCGTTACATGACTTGGTGGCAGATGATGAAAAAAATAATTTTTGTGTCTTTGGGTTTTGGTTTTGTCTTTGGTTTGGCATTTGGTTTTTATTTTTCGTTTTCTGATTCCGCCTCTTCTCCTGTTGTTCATCAGCAAATTATTCAGATGGATGAAAGTGTTTTTGTTGTTGGCAAGATGTTCAATGAAGGTGTTACCACCGTTATTCTTTCTGATGGTCGCATGGAGCAATCTTACGAATTCAAAATTGATGAATCGGGAACAAAATTTAAGGTTGGCGGTATTTGGTATAAGGAGAAGGCTTGATGAAAAAAATAACGATTCGCGTGATTGCGTTTACTTTTTTACTTTTGGCTTTTTTATTTGCTGCTGTTTCTGCTTATGCGCAAGGTACATCAATTGATTTGCGCTCTGTTACAGTTTCTGATTTGTCCCGCATTGTTTTTAAGGAGATGTTAAAGGCGGATTATGTTTTGTCTCCTGATGTCGTGTCTTCTGATTTGAAGTTGTCTCTTACGCTTGCTGACCAATCAAAAATTTCGGTGCTTGAAACTTTCAAAAATACGCTTGGCTTATCGGGCTTTTCTGTTCAGAAGACGGCTGGCGTTTATTACATTGCCAAGGTTTTTGATTCCGGGAATTCTTCAATTCAGGTTTCTTCGCCTGCTGTTTTTTCAATGCCCGATTCTGCTTTGCAGGGCATTGAAAAAAATGATTCCGTTTCCCGCAAGGACGATAAATTTTATGCGTACAAGTCGAAGGCGCGTTCTGTGGATTATTTAACGCGCATCGCTAAGTTTGCTGGTGCGTCGGTTGTGGAGGGAGAATTATCTGGTGATGTGCTTATTTTTTCTGCTTCAGATGAAGTTAAAGGGCGGTTGGATGACTTGTTGCTTTCTGTTGATATTCCAGCTCAATCGGTAACGATTAAGGCCGCGCTTGTTGAGTTTAACGATTCTCACGATACAGGCAATTCGTTTGCACTGACAATTTTAACCAAGAATTTTCAAGCTGCTTTTAAGGCTGGCACGCCCCTAACTAACTCTGTAACTTTTATTGGCGGTACTGTGCAGGCTGCTTTATCCGCCATTGCTGGCGATAGTCGTTTTTCTTATCTTTCTCAGCCAATGCTTCGCGTGCTTGATGGTCATACTGCTCGTATTTCGGTTGGTTCTGATGTTCCTACGTTAGGGGCGGTTACACTTGATAAAAATGGTAATCCGTCTCAGTCGATTCAGTATCAGTCTTCCGGTGTAATTCTTTCTGTTTTACCAAAGTTTGTCGGTGATTTGATTAGCCTTACTATTGATCAGCAAATTTCTAGTTTTGGCTCTACGACCACTAGCAGCATTGATTCCCCCTCTCTATTTAAGAGGCAGGCTAGTACAACGGTCGATGTTAGGAAGGGTCAGTTGATTGTTTTGGCTGGACTGGATGAGGCTAAAGAGACGTTTACCAATTCAGGGTTATCTTTTTTGCCCTCTCGCTTTAGGTCTAATTCTAAGAGCAACTCTAAATCTCAAATTCTATTGCTGCTTGAGGTTCTTGATGATTTGAAGGTGTAAAAAACCCGCCGAAGCGGGTTTTGTTTTTTCCGATTTGGATTAGTGATGCTTTGCCCAATCTAATAGCGCATCGTTTATACGCGTTTGCCAGCCGCTACCCGTCGCCTTGAATTGCTCCAGTATTTGCACGTCTAGCCGTAGCGTAACTTGCTCTTTTTTGCCACTTCCTAGGGGTCTTCCGCGCACCCGCTTGAATTGGCTTAACTCTGCATCAGTCAGCGGCAAATTATCGGGGTCGGTAAGCGCGGCGGCTGTTATTTGCGCATCTTCTTCAGGCGTATTAAGCAGGATTTTTTTGCCAGATTTAGTTGTTAGATACATAAAGTTTTTTCTCCTGGTTATTTGCCTTGCGAAGGCTAATTATTCTTCGCGTCTCTTCACGATCAACATACACCGCGCAATACAAACGTACACCGATTGTCCCTAATGCAATCATGCGCACCTCGCCATAATCGCGGCGCGTGTCCTGCCATATCAATGCGTCATCCCATTCCAACTTTTCCGCTTCGGACAGTGACACACCATGCTTGCTTTTATTCAGTACGTCTTTTGCTTCGTTGAAAGTGATTTGCATGGTGTTTAATGTAGTTATATTTAATTGGAAAGTCAATCTTCATTCCAGTGATATTCCATAATTTTTTGTTCACCTTCGCTTTCGCTTCTTATTTCTGTTATTTCTCCATCCAAGCCCGCTCGTTTCAAGTCGTGTGACAGTAATATAGCGTATGCGTGTAGCATTACGACAAACATCAAAATCGGTTCATGAGTAATTGCGTGATAGGCGTAAACTCTGTATTTTTTGGATTCCATGATATTTCCTCTCGCGTTGTTGGTGAATGGCTTATGTCGGGCTTCATCATGCGGTTTTATGCGTGATGAGGTGCGGCATAAGGCATGGCCAACTTCTTTCGGATTCACTCGACGCGGTCAAGGTGGAAAGTGGAGCAGTGGTGCGGCCACCGCGCAGGCTGGTTTCATCTGCCGAGCAGTGCCACGGTGCGGAACGAACCTTTACCGCACAGTCGATGAATCTGGTTTAGCGCGTACTGTTTTTCGGAGTGCTTTTTGTCGTCAACTGAACGTCAACAACGAAGTGCTATAATGCTCAGACGAAGTGGTGCAATGGGGCTGGAATGCTGATAAAGCCTTGTATAGTTATTCAATGTGGTTCTATTGCACTTATTGAAAATCCTTGTGTCGGTGGTTCGATTCCGCCCCGGGCCACCAAATTTAATTTAACAAATGCCCGACCCGTTCGGGCATTTTTTTTACTGCATGTGAATCGTAATGGCTGCTATTTCCAGCGACGACAATTTAGATTTATCCGCAAGCATGGCTATTGCAGATACCGACTTAGTGAGCGAGGTAAAACGCCGCCGCACGTTTGCCATCATCTCTCACCCAGACGCAGGTAAAACCACGCTCACTGAAAAACTATTGCTGTTTGGTGGCGCGATTCAAATGGCAGGCACGGTAAAGGCGCGCAAGAGCGGTCGCCACGCGACTTCTGATTGGTTGGAAATCGAAAAGCAGCGCGGCATTTCAGTCGCCAGCTCGGTGATGCAATTCACTTTTGACGATTGCGTCATCAACCTGCTCGACACGCCCGGCCACCAGGATTTTTCTGAAGACACCTATCGTGTGCTGACTGCGGTTGATGCCGCCGTGATGGTGGTGGATGCTGCCAAAGGTGTGGAGGCGCAAACTATCAAACTCCTCGAAGTGTGCCGCTTGCGCAACACACCTATCATCACCTTCATCAACAAGATGGATCGCGAAGTGCGTGACCCGTTGGAAGTGCTGGATGAAATCGAGTCGGTGCTGAAAATTAAATGCGCGCCCGTGACTTGGCCAATCGGCATGGGCAAACGCTTTCGCGGCGTGTACCACTTGTTGAATGACGAAGTGTTGCGCTTTACGCCTGGCGAAGAAAAAGCCAATCAGGACGTGGAAGTGTTGCGTGGCGCGGACATCGAGCAGATGGCACAAGAAGCGCCAAGCGAGATGCAGACTATGCGCGACGAAACTGAGCTGGTCATGGGGGCGGGTGCATCGTTTGATTTACAAGAGTTTCTAAAAGGTCAGCAATCTCCGGTATTTTTTGGCTCTGGCGTGAACAACTTTGGTGTGCGCGAAATCCTGCGCGCCTTGGTCGATTGGGCGCCCGCACCGTTGCCACGCGCAACGGATGTGCGCATCGTGCAGCCAACCGAAGCAGCGTTCACCGGTTTTGTGTTCAAGATACAAGCCAACATGGATCCGAATCACCGTGACCGCATCGCTTTCCTGCGCGTGTGTTCTGGTCGATATTCGTCAGGCATGAAAGTAAAACATCGCCGCACGGGCAAGGATATGAAGCTGGCAAATGCGGTGACATTCATGGCCAATGAGCGCACCCGTATGGACGAAGCTTATGCGGGCGACATCATCGGCGTACACAATCACGGACAGCTACAAATCGGTGATGTGCTTACCGAAGGTGAGGCACTTACTTTCAAAGGCATCCCCTATTTTGCACCGGAATTATTTAGTCGCGCACGGCTGCGCGATCCGATGAAAGCCAAGCAACTAGAAAAAGGCTTGCGCCAACTAGGCGAAGAAGGTGCGGTGCAAGTTTTCGCACCCCTGGTGGACAACACCTTGCTAATAGGCGCGGTCGGACAGTTGCAATTTGAAGTGGTCGAACATCGCCTCAAAGCCGAGTATGGCGTGGATGCCGTGTTTGAGCGTGCCGGCATTCACACTGCGCGTTGGGTCACCTGCGCCGACAATAACCACCTTAGCGAATTCGTCAAAGCCAATCAAGCACGCTTGGCAAAAGACGTGGATGGCAACTACGCATACCTTGCCGACACGGGGGTGAATTTGCGTCTTGCGCAGGAGCGCTGGCCTAAGGTGCAGTTTCATGCCACGCGTGAACACGGGCAGCAGCTCGGTTAGAGGTTATTGGGTTGCCTCTGAATTTGTAGAGCCTGGCGCACAGCGACCGTGGGGCTTGCCTTGCCGAGTGGCAGGCCGGTATCGTG
Organism: Gallionella sp.; assembly: GCA_040079595.1. Taxonomy (GTDB): domain Bacteria; phylum Pseudomonadota; class Gammaproteobacteria; order Burkholderiales; family Gallionellaceae; genus Gallionella. Next base: position 18,235 of record JBEBKA010000040.1, on the reverse strand, counting down.
CGCCAAGCTCTGGCGCGGCCAGATTGCGAGTTTCAATCCCGCTTGCAAATCAAAAAAGGCGACTGCGCCATGCTCAAACTCTGTGCCGAAAATGCCTTCGGTTTTGAATCCCAGCCCATCACGGTAGAAGCACAGGGATTGCTCCAAGTCGTCCACAGCGAGGGTGATGACAGTGATGCGGGATTTCATTTGCGGTCTCTCCTTGCAGATGTTCGTTCAGAGATTATCGAGTCTGCCCCTACTTATTCATTAACTCCGAATGCAATTGCCGCAGGAACTCGCGTTCGTGTTTCCGGTGCTTCCAGCTCATAAGTGAACCGTTCGGAAAGAGTGCTGCATCGGGGTTGTCGATCTTGATGTAAGCGGGAAATTGCTTGGTGTGATCGTTCTGTTTGTTGAGCATGATGACCGTGCGATCGGCATTCAAGAAGACCTCGAAGAACTCATTTAGGCTCATTGGTTCCTCGCGCTCGAACAGCAACCGAGTTGTTGCGATACGGTCGATGATGTGTCCTCGGCAGAGTTGCCATGGCAACTTGTTCTTGTTGAAGTCCGCCGTCGCCAAGAGATCGAGAGCTTCTTTCGTAATGCCAACGACACGCCAACCGTAGTTCTCGACACCCATTATGGCGGTTTGAATCGTTGTAAGGCGGCCACCGTGAAAGTCCGCAGGACAAGCGCGCTTAGCGTTGAAAAGCGCGACGTACAGCCCATGCAGTGCCTGCCGAAGTGTTGGATCAGTTGCCAGCCTCATGAAGCCGCCCAACGTAATTTAGACACTCTAATCTTTCCGATAAAAGCGGCATCTTGGACTGCTTTAAGTTTTGATTTTGATTGCATGGTTAAGACTCTATCCATAGGCAGTTCAACGGTCAATGGCAAGTTGTTAATTCCGAGTCATCAACCCCTTTCGATCTGCGACAGCACAAGCAAAGCCTGTTAGAATGCCGCCCTCAGAATTTCTGATTAACTTTTTAATTTGTTTGGAGAAAGAAGCATGGCTGTTGAACGTACTCTGTCGATTATCAAACCTGATGCGGTTGCTAAAAATGTCATTGGTCAAATTTACGCACGCTTTGAAGCGGCTGGCTTGAAGGTTGTGGCTGCTCGTATGACGCAGTTGTCCCGCGCTGAAGCGGAAGGTTTTTATGCGGTGCATAAAGCCCGTCCATTCTTCAATGATTTGGTGAGCTTTATGATCTCCGGCCCAGTGATGATTCAGGCATTGGAAGGCGAAGGTGCGATTTTGAAGAACCGTGATTTGATGGGCGCAACGGATCCTAAGAAGGCAGATAAAGGCACGATCCGCGCTGACTTCGCTGACAGCATTGACGCGAACGCAGTACATGGTTCAGATGCGGCTGAAACTGCGGCACAGGAAATTGCATATTTCTTTCCTGCGTTGAACGTTTACTCTCGTTAAGCCTTGCTTATCAATGAGCCTAGAAAAAGCAGTTGTCCACGAAAGGCACGAAAAAGCACGAACAAATTTACTGCGTCGCCTGATAGGTGATAGGCTTTTTTTCGTGGCTTTCGTGTTTTTCGTGGAAAGAATTAGGTTCTAAAAATGAAGCAAAACCTCCTCGACTTTGATGCGCATGGACTAACTAGCTATTTCACGGAAATGGGCGAGAAGCCTTTTCGTGCGCGGCAGTTGATGCGCTGGATTTACAGAGAAGGGGAGTCCGATTTCGCTGCGATGACAGACATCGCGGCAAGCTTGCGTGCCAAGCTCACTGAGCGGGCGTGTGTCAGCGTACCGACCATCATGCGTGAAGAGCTATCCGATGATGGCACGCGCAAATGGTTGCTGGATGTGGGGACAGGCAATGCGGTTGAGGCGGTGTATATTCCCGAAGAAACGCGAGGCACGTTGTGCATTTCGTCACAAGCAGGTTGTGCGCTGAATTGCACGTTCTGCTCGACCGGCAAGCAAGGTTTTAATCGAAACTTGAGCGTGGCGGAAATCATCGGTCAGTTGTGGTGGGGGAACCATCAGTTGGGCAAGAATGAACTGGGGCTGTGGCCGATCAGCAATGTAGTGATGATGGGCATGGGCGAGCCGCTGTTGAATTTTGACAACACGGTGAGCGCGTTGCGTTTGATGTTGGACGATCATGGTTATGGCTTGTCGCGCCGCCGCGTGACGGTGTCCACTTCAGGAGTTGTACCCGCGATGGACAGGCTGCGCGAGGAATGTCCCGTGGCGTTGGCGGTGTCGCTGCACGCGCCGAACGACAAGCTGCGCGACGAGATAGTGCCGATCAACCAGAAGTATCCACTCAAGATGTTAATGGCGGCGTGTCAGCGTTATCTGGAAAAAGCCCCGCGCGATTTCATCACCTTTGAATATGTGATGTTGGATGGTGTGAACGATAGCGAGAAACAGGCGCGTGAACTCATCAATCTGGTGCATGATGTGCCGTGTAAATTCAATTTGATTCCGTTCAATCCTTTTCCGCAGTCGGGTTATCAACGCTCCAAGCCGGATGCGATTCAACGCTTCCGTGATGTGTTGATGCAGGCAGATATTGTGACGACCATACGCAAGACACGCGGTGATGATATTGCGGCGGCATGTGGTCAACTGGCGGGGCAGGTGCAGGATAAAACTAAGCGAAATTTACTTCGTGTTGCCAGTGTTGCTTAATCGGAGGGGTGCTGATGTTTAGAGTAATCGCATTGCTATGTTTGATTATCGCTTTGGCGGGGTGTCGTTCAACCTCGAATAGCTCAAATGGATCGGAAAAAAACGTCAATCAAAGTGCCAAAGTGCATACCGAACTGGCGGGTTTGTATTATGAAAGGGCGCAGTTGGGGATTGCGTTAGCGGAAATCGAGCAGGCTTTGCAAGCGGATAAAAACCACGCGCCTGCTTATGGGGTGCGCGCTTTGATACACATGGAGTTGCGTGAAGACACGGAGGCGGAGGAGGATTTTCGCCGCAGCTTGAGTTTGGATAAAAATGATTCGAATATGCACAACAACTATGGATGGTTTCTGTGTCAACGCGGAAGAGAAGCGGAATCCATTCCCCAGTTTATGGCGGCGGTTAAAAACCCGCTCTACACCACACCTGGCATGGCTTATTTGAATGCAGGGCTGTGTTCAAAAAAGGGTGGCAACACCAAAGATGCGGAGGCGTTTTTGCAAAAAGCCTTGTTGGTACAACCCGGAATGCCGCAGGCGTTGTATGCCAGCGCGGATTTGAATTTTGCGATTGGCGATTACTTCATGGCAAAAAAGTACTTGAAAGAATTGTCGGAAAAATCGGATGATTTGTCGGCGGAGCAACTTTGGCTGGCGATTCAAATTCAACGAAAAACGGGGGATCGCAACTCGGAGGAAAGCTACAGTGCGCAATTGCGTAAACGCTATCCGGATTCTCGTGAAAATCAATCGTTAATGCGTGGTGAATGATGGAAGAATCCAACCAAAATACGGGTGAGTCTATTCAGAATGTCGAGGCATTACAGCCTGCTGCCTCGTTGGGTAGCGTGTTGCGCAAGGCACGTGAAGCGTTGGGGCTGAGTGTAGGCGATGTGGCGAACCAAATTAAATTTGCGCCGCGTCAGATTGAAGCCTTGGAAGCGGATGACTTTAGTGCGAAGCCGGAAAGCACTTTCTTGCGTGGCTTTGTGCGCAGTTATGGCAGATTGCTGCACTTGGACGAGGCAACTTTGTTTGCCTTGTTGCCTGAAATAAAAATGAACACCCTAAGTGCCGCACCTGTCCCGAATCAAACGATTTTCCCCACCGCGCAATCCAACCTGCGTAAACACAATCTCATTTGGATGAGTGGAGCGTTGTTACTGGTTGCGATTGCTATCGGGTTTGCCATCACGAGCAATGATTCGTCTGTTGAACCCAAAGCGGAGGTGGGCGGGGAAACACAGATGTCCGATCAAGCGCAAACAAGCGGCGCAGTGCTAGAAAGCCCCGTGGTATTGCCAAGCGACATGCAAGCCGTTACGCAGCAATCGCCAGCGCAAGTGGAGATTGCTTCCGCAGTTGCGGCGGTTACGGTAACAACTCCGATAGCGGTAGAGGTGGTAAAACCTGTGGTGCTTAAAGTTGAGGAAAAAACAGTTGCGCAACAGGTTGAAGTAAAGCCAGTTGAGCCACTTGTAACAGCACCTAAAAAACCGAAAGTGGTCGAAAAACCCAAGCAAGAACTTACCCCCCAGCCTGTTTCACCAGTGACAAAAATTGAGTCGCCCAAGGAAGTCGTGCCGATTGATATGCTGTTGGGAATAACACCTGCTAAGCCAACTAATAAGCCCACAGAAGCATCGAATACGGCTTCCCAGAATACTGCGCTACGCATCGTGTTTGGTGAGGAGTCTTGGGCTGAAGTTAGGGATGGAAGTGGTAAAAGCCTATCTTCAAAAATCAACGCGAGTGGCAGCGAATTGAATTTGATGGGTTCTCCACCTTTTAACTTGTCAATTGCCCATGCCAAGTCGGCGCGCCTTTACTACAAGGGTAAGCAAGTAGACTTAAACCGTTACATCAAAAAATACAGCACCAGCGAAGTTGCTAACGTGAAATTGGAATAGTTGAGTATGAGTTCGATTTTACGCCGCCCATCACAACGAGTCATCATTGGTAACGTGATGTTGGGAGGCGGTGCGCCTATCGTGGTGCAGTCCATGACCAACACCGATACCGCAGATGTGCAATCCACCGTTAAGCAAGTTTTTGAGTTGGCGAAAGCAGGTTCGGAGCTGGTGCGCATCACTGTGAATACGCCTGAAGCTGCCGCACAAGTCGCGAACATTCGCGCACGACTTGATGCGCTTGATTGCCATGTGCCCTTGGTCGGCGATTTTCATTACAACGGCCATCGCTTGCTCAAAGACTATCCTGATTGCGCGCAAGCCTTGGCGAAATACCGCATCAATCCTGGCAATGTGGGGCGCAGCCGTGAAGCCGATGACCCGTTCACCATGATGATAGAAACCGCGCTGAAATTTGATAAGCCCGTGCGCATCGGCGTGAACTGGGGCAGCTTGGATCAAAATTTAGTGGTGCGTATGATGGATGAGAATGCGCGTTTGCCGCAGCCGTTAGATGCCACGCACGTCACACGCAATGCGTTGATCGCTTCGGCGTTGGAGAGTGCGCAACGTGCCGAAAAAATTGGTATGGCGCACAATCGTATCGTGTTGTCGTGCAAGGTCAGCGACGTGCAGGATTTGATTGCGGTGTATCGCTCGTTGAGTAGCCAATGTGATTACGCGTTGCATCTGGGTTTAACCGAAGCGGGTATGGGCTCAAAAGGTATCGTGGCTTCAACTGCGGCATTATCTGTGTTATTGCAGGAAGGCATCGGCGATACGATTCGTATTTCTCTCACGCCAGAGCCTAACGGTGATCGCACCCAAGAAGTCGTGGTGGGACAGGAAATTTTGCAGACCATGGGGCTGCGTGCTTTTTCACCGATGGTGACGGCATGTCCCGGTTGTGGACGCACCACCAGCAGTTTTTTCCAAGAGCTGGCGCAAAGTATACAAACGCATTTACGCGATCAAATGCCAGTGTGGCGTGAGCAGTATGAAGGTGTGGAAAACATGACCGTCGCGGTAATGGGCTGTGTGGTGAATGGTCCCGGTGAAAGTAAACTCGCCAACATCGGTATCAGCCTGCCAGGCACAGGTGAAACACCTGCTGCGCCAATTTATATCGACGGTGAAAAAGCCATGACCTTACGCGGTGACAACATCGCGCAAGAATTCACGGGCATCGTGGATGAGTATGTCGCAAGGAAATACGTCAAGCGTTAAATTCATTTCGTGAGAAGCCCTACTTCTCCATCCCTCTCTTATCAGGGTCATTCGGTTGGCTGACAATACGTTGGTTTCAGCGAACTATTTCCACCCTGAAACTTTCATTGCCTGCTTTCAAAAGTAACGCCCATTTTCGTCACTTTTGAGCATAGCCATTCGAGGCAATCTCCAGTCAATAGGAGCAATGTCCTATCTCAACTCTCACTTTTCAAGCGTGTTCTCCTACGAAAAAAGGAGGCGCGTACTTTGACCGACCCCGCGTCAAATTTTACGATTCGCTCACTGATTCAATCTAAAAACACTTCCAAAGGAAATGCCCATGCCAAACCCAATAGGACAAGAGAAAAGAAGGGAGGAGCGCGTGCCAGTGAAGCATGTCGTAGGTGCGCGAAATAACCAAGGAGTGACTCGTGATATTAGCGCATCAGGGGTGTTCTTTGAAGTGGATGCGATTTTTGTGTTGGGGGACTTGATTGATTTTGTGATTGAGTTTGGCAAGCAAGGGGTCAATTTCATTCTCAAATGTATTGGTGAGATTGTTCGGGTGGAAACCCGCAATGGCAAAGTGGGCGTGGCGGTTAAAATTTCACAATCAGTGATGCAATCGGCTTAGAAGTGAGGTTTGTCGAGGTGCAAGCCACCAACGAGTTAGCAACATGAATGGTTAAGGCAGTACAAACCTCCTGCAAAAATTGAGTTATAAATAATTCGCTGTACCTACAAAGAAAAGTAACTATCTGCCATGACTTAGCTTAATTGGCTACCTAATATGGCACTCATGGCAGAAAAGTTTTAGAAACAGAAGTTTTAGCAATAGCAGTGCAGTAATCGGTGATGTACAGAGCAGTTTGAACACAATCAGGGAAATCCCTTTAGGAGAATAATCATGGCTACCAACTTTCAACTTAAACCATTTCGTTTCAACATCGTTGATTTGAATTTTATCAAAGATCAGATTAACTTCCGTCCGTTGTTTGATTCGAGCGATGTTGCCACGCGCAATATCCTTATCGGTTGGGATGGGACGACAGTAGCTTATGATATTCAAGGAACATTACTTCACACCCCGCTTCCTGGGGCATTGCCGACTGATGCGGCGGCTCTGGCAGCCGTGGCTGAATTTGGTGCTTCTTACGCTTCACTCACCGCAGCCCAAGGCTTGCGTGATGTAACGGGTCAATACAATAACCTGTTGCTGGTTAACAAATATCAAGGTGCGGTCGATCAACCCTTCTTGCAAACTGTTGCTTCTAACTATACTCAGTATGTAAGGCCGTTGGAGGCAAGCGATGTGAATGCGTTCTACGCCACTAAATCGTTTAACCTTTCTGCAACCAATCAAAATTTGGTGAATCTCCAAAATGCAGCAGGCGGCCCTGACTACACCAAGGTTGAGACAGGTAGTGTTAACGGCGGCAACATTGTCGATTACACACCACGCATGATTAGCCAATTGATTACCACAGGTGGCTCTAAGCCTTTGTTGGATGCAGGCGGGCAAGTAGTACATTGGAATCCAACGCTTTACGCCGCCGGTACTAATCTGACTTATAACGCGCTGATTGATTCCGTATCCCCAGGCGGAACAGGATTGATTGCAGGTGCGACCGTGATTAGCGACTTCGGCATTTTGGCAGGGGGGCAAACTGATCCACAAGACCCTGGCAACGGCGAAGTGTTCTTTGGTTCGGTCAATCCTGGCGTTGCGCCTGGCAACAGCTTCTTGGCGTATTTTGGTCAATTTTTTGATCACGGTTTGGATTTCGTGGGTAAAGGCGGCGGGCTAGAGCCTTCCAAAATCACCATCCCATTAGCACTGGACGATCCGCTGTATCGCGCACCTGGCACGAATGGTCCTGGCGATCAAGGCAACACTAAAATTATTGTATCGCGTGCCGACATCAGTGGCTTTGTAAATGGAGAGGCGCAGTGGGTGAATCACACTTCACCTTATATCGACCAAAGTCAAACCTATGGTTCACATTCACAAATCACCAGCCTGCTGCGTGAATGGGTTTCGACTGATGGGGGGATAACTCACCATGCGGGTGCGCACATGCTGGATGGTCAGACCATGGCCGCTGCATGGATAAACTCTTGGGGTGAAAGCACTCACAATACCTTACCAACCTTGGGTGAATTGAATGCCCATTTGATCGCAACGGGTCGTGATCCGTTAACGTGGGACGATGTGCTGAATCTGCGCAACCGAGATGCCGATGGCAACGTGACTGCGGGCAATTCAAACCAGGCTTTGCTGCTGGACATGAATCCCCACTTTGATACCGCGCATTTCTCGGCTACCACGGAAGCCGACTTGGCATTGATGGGTATTTTGCCTGATGTCAATGGTAACTATGCGTTGGGTGGCCCAAACAGCTTGGGGACGATCATCAATTTCGCCACTTTTGGTCCGATGGCGGGTGGCACACCGCAAGCAACGGCACTGGCCAATGCCGTGTTGTTTGATTCGGTAAGTGACCATTACATCGCGGGAGATGGTCGTGCCAACGAAAACGTTGCGTTGACCACTATTCACCATGTGTTCCATGAAGAACATAATTTCCAAGTACGTAACATTCAAGAAGCAATCATCGCTCAAGATGCCCGTGCGGTGACGCTGGGTGACAACTCGCATTCAATCGCGCACGACTGGCAGGTGGTTACTGCCTTTACCGATGCGGCAGGTAATTACTTATTGTCCACTGGCGGAGCGATTGCTTGGGACGAAGGCAAGTTGTTCGACGCTGCCAAGTTGACCGTGGAAATGGAATATCAACACGCGGCGGTCGATCAATACGCCCGTACTATCACACCAGATATTGCCGAGTTTGTTGGTTATAACAGCGGTACAGATTCAACAGTTTCTTTGGAGTATGCGCAGAACGCATTCCGTTTCGGTCACTCGACTATGCGTGAAACGATAGACACGCTGGACCCTAACGGCAGTATCACAGGTAAAGTGATGAGCTTGGCTTTGGAACAAGCGTTCTTGAATCCTGCCTTGTTTGCTGAGAAGGGTGCAGCTTCAATTGCGCTGGGTTTGACACATCAACAAATGAACGAAATTGATGAGCTGTTAACGCCCGCGATGAACACCGGATTGCTCGGTCAGCCGCTGGATTTGGCAGCGATTAACATTGCGCGCGGTCGTGACATTGGCTTGCCAACGCTGAATGATTTCCGCGAAGCGATTGGTTTGACTCGTTATGCGGATTGGGCTGACTTTGAAGCCAACATGGTTCACTCCGAATCACTGGTGAACTTTATTGCGGCGTATTCGTTTGACGGTGACATTGGTCGCGCCAGTGCCATCATCGGTTTACGTGACGGTATGATTGCTGAAGGATCTGATGCGGCTTATGGCTACACCGTGGATGACGCTATCGCGTTCCTTAATGGCGGCGATACGGGTTACAACCATATCGACACTTGGATAGGCGGTTTGGCTGAAGTTCACATCATGGGTGGTTTGTTGGGTGAAACGTTCAACGCGGTGTTTGTTGATCAAATTACGCGCTTGATGGATGGTGATCGTTTCTACTACTTGTATCGTTTGAATAACTTGAACATGGGCGACGAAATCGCCAATGCACAGCTCAAAGATATTGTTGAGCGCAACACGGGTGTAGAACATTTGAACGGTAGTATTTTTGCTTATGCGGATAAATACATTGATTTGTCGGCATCGGTTGATACAGTCAACACGACCGATACAGGTAACTACAAAGCGGATCACAAGTATGCAACTCAGTTGGCGGCTAACCCTACCATGGGAGTGTTCACAACAAACGGCACAAGCATCAACTCGAATGGCTCGGTTGTGACAGTGGGTGGTGTGCAATACGTTCGTGATCTACGTGTGACAGATGCAGGTGATCCAACTGGGTTAGATGGTGCATCGATAACAGGCGCAAATGCCAACGAAGTGTTGGTTGCAACCGATAATAAAGATTTGATTTACATGTGGGCGGGTGATGACACAGTTTATGGTGAAGGTGCGAACGACATCATCTACGGCGGTGGCGGTATTGATCGTTTGTACGGGGGTGACGGTGACGACACTATCTATGGCGGTGATAGTGGCGACTTGATCGACGGTGGGGCAGGGGACGACACGCTGTGGGGTGAGTCTAGCGGTACAGCCGCAGCAGGCTTGGATCAAGTCATCGGCGGTGAAGGTAACGACATTATTCATGGCGGCATCGGCATCGACAAAATCTCAGGCGGCGCGGGTGATGACGTCATCTACGGCGAAGGTGAAACCGATGCCTTTACCCACGGCGGTGACGGCAACGATTACATTGACGGGGGAGCGGGCGGTGACTTGCTGTGGGGCGATAATGGCGATGATTTGTTAGTGGGTAAAGACGATCAAGACATTGTGGCGGGTCTGGACGGCGACGATATTTTGCGCCCAGGCAATCCTTCTCAAGCGATGGGCGGCGGGCCAGATGAAGTGATGGGCGGCGCGGCAGATGGTTTGACCGATTTGGGTAACGATGGTAAAGGCTTCGGCTTTGACATGATTGACTTCAGTGATTGGAATGCGTCTGCTACAGGAGTCAAGATTGATTTCACCACCCAGCAAAATCCGGCGGTTGCCATTGACAAGACTTCACCCTTCCCTGCTTGGATAGGCGTGGAAGGAGCGATTGGTTCACGCAATAATGACACCATCTTAGGCAATGCTGCTGTGGTGGGTGTAGCAGCCAATAATTGGATGATTGGTGGTAGTGGTGATGACAGCATCATGGGTACAAGTGGTAATGACTTGATTATCGGTGATGGCATTCGGTTGGACAGCTTAATCGGTACCTACAGTGGCGCATACAACCATAATTTTGATGGCGCAAGCCATCGCGCATTTGACGCTGCCAGCCCAGCCGCTGACCGTGTAATTGGCGGGCAAAATGCGCTGAACGATCAACCGGCACTTGCTGCTGCTGCCATCGTAACGGCGAATGCTCAAGCCGCTCTTACTGCCGCTGGTCTTGTTGTTGCAGTTGACGCTGCGGCAGTGGTGGTGGCGAATGATGCGGTGATTCTTGAAGCAGCTAATCTTGCTGCGGTGACTTTGGCTGAAGCACCTGCGGCGGCTGCGGCGGCTGCGGCTGTAATTGCAGCTACAGGCTTACTGGGTAATGCAAATACTGCTGCATTAACTGCGAATGCAACGGCTACCGCCAGTGCGGCGGCAGTGGTTACCGCGACAACTAATGCTGCTAACGCTGCGGCAGCCGCATTGGCTGCTGATGCTGCGCTAGTAGCTGCGGCCAACACAGCCAACAATGATGCTGCGGCTGCAACAGTTGCAAATAATGCGGTTGTAACTGCACAAGCTGCGCTGGATGCGGCAATTGTGGTGGGCGATCTGGCCGCAATTGATGCTGCGACAATCGCATTGACTAATGCTACCAATGCTGCGAATGCCGCAAATACAACGGCTGCTGCCAGTGCGGATGTCGTCGTAACTGCAACAGCAGATGCCGCCAATGCGGCCATGGCAACTGCCGCAGCGGATGCGTTACTGGTCACGGCGACCAATGATGCGGGAGTAGATGCGGCAGCGGCTACAGCTGCAAATGACGCGGTCGTGGTGGCAACGGACAACCTCGCTATTGCGAATGATGCTGTAGCTGCGTCAGCTGCTGTTGTTGCAGCTGCTCAGGCTACACTTGATGCGGCAACCCTTGTTTTGGATGCAGCAACAGCTACCGCTGCGGCTTCTAGTGCCAATGCAGCGGCAGCGGCAGTGGCTGTTGAAGCAGCAGCGGCCAATGTTGCGGCCATCGCAGATTCTCCTGAGCAAGGCTTGTTGGCTAAAGTGGGATTTGAGAATCACTACACCACTATGTTGCAATCTGCCATGTTCAAAGACATGGAGTTGGGCGGCAGCACAGTGACCACCTTGTTGGGAGGCGGCACGATAGGTGACGGCGGCGTGGCAGGAACTGATACTGCAAAATTTGCAGGTAATAAAGCCGACTACACCATTACCTCATTCCAATACGTGACGGCAAATCAGGGTGAAATCACTGTTTACAAGATAGTGGATAACGTTGGTCCGCTTGGTACACGTCTCGATGTGAATGGCGCGATTGTGGATGATGGTACGGATGTTTTGGTGGGGGTTGAGTTCGCTCAGTTTGCCGACCAAACAACCACGTTAGCACCTATTGCGCCTGCGAATGATGCGCCAGTGATTACGTCTGATGCTGGCGCGGCGATTGTTGCGAAAACCATGGCTGAAGAAACGACTGCGGTGGCAACGATAACTGCGACAGATGCAAATGGCGATGCTTTGACTTACTCAATCAGCGGCGGCGCAGATGCAGCGATGTTCACCATCAATGCGGCGGGTGAACTCAGCTTTATTACCGCACCTAGCTTTGAAGCTCCGACAGACATCGGTGCAAACCGTGTGTATGACGTGATGGTGAAAGTGAGCGATGGCACAGCGCATGACTTCCAGTCTATTGCGGTGACAGTCACCAACGTGGATGAAGCAGCGACTGGATCAATGGGTATTTCCGGAGCGAGCATGAATGTGCTGGGAACAATCGGCACGATCAACGGCTTTAACACCATGGTTGACCCGGATGGCACAAGCAACTTCTTGAAATACCAATGGCAAAAACAAGTCGGTGCAACGTGGGTGAATATCGCAGGTGCGGCAGGTAAGAGTGCCAATCTGGTGACGACTGCGGCGGGCGTTGCGGGTGCGTTGAATGCACCGAACGTGTTGCATTTGGCTTCTGCTTACACCGACCCATTTGGCAACAAAACTTTTGTCTCCGACCAAACTGTTTATGTGGGTAGCAATAGCACGACTGCGGAAACATTCAGTGCGAGCGGCGGTAATGATGTTGTGTTGGGCTTGTCAGGTAACGACACTATCACGGCGGGTGCAGGCAACGATCAGGTAGATGGCGGTGCGGGCAATGACATCTTCATGGCAACCCTGAACGATGGTGATGATGCCTACGTTGGTGGCTTGGGGATTGATACTTACAATCTGTCAGGGACATCTGCTGCTGCTGACGTGAACCTCACAGCGGGTACGGCTTCTAGTTTACAAACTGGTACTGACACCTTGAGCGGAATTGAAAACGTAACGGGTAGCTCAGGCAACAACGTGATCACTGATTCCAACGTGGCGAACAATCTTGTCGGCGGCGCAGGCAACGATACCTTCGTTATGCTGGGCGACAACTTCAGGGATGTCATCACGGGCGGGACTAACGTTGATACCGTTAACTACTCTTCTACTACAGCCAATTTGAATGTCAATCTCACCGCCGCAACTGCGGTGGTCAATGGCACAGGTACAACAGCTGCGTTGAGCGATACCGTCAATGGTGTGGAGAACTTTGTTTCGGGTTCGGGCAATGACATCATCATCGGCAGCAGCGTCGCCAACGCACTGAACGGAGGTGATGGTGCGGACACGCTGACAGGTGGTGCGGGCAAAGATACGCTCACAGGGGGTGCGGGTGCAGATGTATTTGACTACAACTTGACGACAGAAACGGGTAACAATGCCACCTTACGTGACGTGATTACCGATTTCGTTCAGGGTGCTGACATCATCGACCTTTCTGGAATTGATGCCAATACAGGTGTAGTAGGTAATGATGCGTTTATCTTCAATTTGACACCATTCTTTAACGGCCCAGGTGAGATTACTGTCTTTTACCAAAACGTTGGTGCTGTTGAACATACCGTGATTGAAGGTAATGTCAACGCTGCGTTATCAACTGATTTCCAGATTGCTTTGGTTGGACATCATAATTTGACCGCAGCAGACTTCGTACTCTAAAGCATCAGGTGAGTTTCTGCCGCTTGTTGTTGAAGCAGTAAACAATAAGTGGTGGAAATTCTTGAACCCACTCTCGCAGTGGGTTTTTTTTTAAGTCAATTATTCAGTTTGTAGAAGCCTAGCGGCAAAGAATTGTCCTTAAAATAAATAGTGTGATACTGTGCTTTAATAAATAGGGCTAACGCGATGATACCAATACTTAAAAAAGCGGATAACGAAATTGCCGAGATACTCGCCAGCTTCAAGGGCGTATTCAGGACGGTTGGTGTTTTTAGTGCCATCATCAACTTGATGATGTTGGCTCCCGCGTTGTACATGTTACAAGTGTATGACCGTGTGTTGGCAAGCCGTAACGAAACCACTTTGCTGATGCTGACCATCATGATGCTTGGCGCGTATTTATTCATCAGTGCGCTGGAATATGTGCGTAGCTTTATACTGATTCGGGTTGGCGCGCAGTTGGACATGAAGTTGAACAAGCGGATTTATACCGCTGCCTTCGAGCAAAATCTGAAACGTGCGGGAGGCAATGCGGGTCAAGCATTGCAAGACCTCGCCAACATCCGCCAGTTTTTAACAGGCAACGGATTGTTTGCTTTCTTTGACGCACCCTGGTTTCCGATTTATCTGATTGTCATCTTTATGTTTGACCCCTATCTGGGTTTGTTCGCATTGGTGGGTACGTTGCTGTTGATTACCTTAGCTTATGTGAATGAGGTGGTGTCCAAAAAGCCTTTGTCGGAAGCCAATAGCATGTCAGTTGCCGCGAACACGATGGCGACCAATAATTTGCGTAATGCCGAAGCGATTGAAGCGATGGGCATGTTGCCCAATTTGATGAATCGCTGGTTCAAAATGCACAGTCGGTTTATTCAATTGCAGGCCGAAGCGAGCGAAAAAGCGGGCATCATCGGCGCGGTAACTAAGTTTGCGCGCACCTCTATGCAGTCGTTGATTTTAGGCTTTGGCGCGTTGCTGGTGCTGGAAGATAAAATCACCGCAGGCATGATGATTGTCGCTTCGATTTTGATGGGGCGCGTGTTGAGTCCCGTTGAGCAGTTAATTAGTGTCTGGAAAAACTGGAGCGGTACACGCAGTGCGTATGAGCGGCTGAAAGAGTTACTGGATAATAATCCCCCGCGTGAGGCAGGTATGCCCTTACCCAAACCACAAGGCAAAATTTCACTGGAGTCTGTCACCGCTATTCCGCCTGGAGCATCCGAGGCGGCGATTAAAAATTTGAATTTCACGCTGTCGCCCGGCGATGTGCTGGGAGTAATCGGACCCAGCGGTGCGGGTAAATCCACGCTGGCTCGGTTGTTAGTAGGTATATGGCCCGCCCGGTTGGGTAATGTGCGTTTAGACGGCGCGGATGTTTACCAGTGGAATAAAGATGAGCTGGGGCCCAACATGGGATATTTACCCCAGGATATTGAGTTGTTTGCGGGAACAATCAGTGAAAACATTGCGCGTTTTGGCGAGGTGGATTCCAAAAAAGTCGTTCAGGCAGCCAAACGCACAGGCGTGCATGACATGATTTTGCAAATGCCGCAGGGATATAACACGCAAATTGGCGACGGAGGTGCGGGGCTATCTGGTGGACAAAAGCAAAGGCTTGGTTTGGCGCGCGCCCTTTATGATGATCCATCTGTAATTGTGTTGGATGAGCCGAATTCAAACCTCGATGATATTGGCGAAAAAGCATTGGTAGCAGCCATTACGGATTTGCGTCAACGCGGCAAAACCATCGTGATGATTACCCACCGTACCAGCGCGATCAGCATTACCAACAAATTACTGCTACTGCACGACGGTATGGCAAAAATGTTTGGTGCGACTACTGAGGTACTTGCCGAAATCGGCAAAATGAATAATCAACAAGGCATACAAAACACCGAGCCATCCAAACAGGGCAAAGCGGCTGCCAGTGAGGCAAATGCACGCTGGTTAAAAAGCGCGTCGGCGGCAGGAAAGCAATCATGAGTGCATTAACTGGCAAAATAACTGAAGCGGAAATTGTCGAACCAACACCCGATCACTTTGCAGTGGAAACCGATGCATCGTGGCATATACGTTTGGGCTGGTTCATTATTCTGGGCGGATTCGGGGGCTTCTTGTTGTGGGCTTCTTTCGCACCACTTGATAAAGGCGTTCCGTTAAACGGCACTATTACCGTTGAGACCAATAAAAAAGCGATTCAGCATGCCACAGGCGGAACAGTGGAAGCGATTCTGGTTAAAGAAGGTGATCTTGTTAAAACGGGCGATGTCCTAGTAAAAATCAATAGCGTACAAGCAACTGCGGATGCAGAAATGTCGCGCGTGCAATACTTCACCGCACGGGCGACCGAAGCAAGACTGTTGGCGGAACGTGATGGGCGGGCAATGATTCAATTTCCACCCGAACTCGAAACAGCAAAGAACGACCCGCGTGTTGCCAGCAATATCGCGTTGCAACAGCAGTTATTTAACTCACGCCGCGCCGCAAAACAAAGTGAGCTGGGTGCATTGGATGAAAGTATTGAAGGTCTAGTGTTGCAAAATAAAGGCTTGGATGATGCCAAGAACAACAAGCAGCAACAATTACAATTCATCCAAGAGCAGTTGGATGGAATGCGCAATTTGGCAAAAGATGGCTTCTTGCCCCGCAATCGTTTATTGGATACCGAACAGTCCTATGCGCAAATCAGTGCGGCCATTTCCGAAGACATCGGCAATATTGGTCGGGGGCAGCGTGAAATTGCACAATTGAAATTAAAACGCCAGCAGGTTATGCAGGAATACCAAAAAGAAGTTCGGGCGCAATTGTCTGATGTGCAAAAAGATGCGGGGGCATTGGATAATCAGTTATCTGGCTTGGATTACAACTTGGATAACGTTTCTGTAAAAGCCCCGGTAGATGGCACGGTGATTGGTCTGAACGTCTTTACCAGCGGTGCGGTAATTGCGCCTGGGTTTAAGATCATGGACATTGTGCCGAGCGATGATTCGCTGATTGTTGAGGGTCGCTTGCCTGTACACTTAATTGACAAAGTGCAAACCGATCTGGATGTTGAGTTAATTTTTTCAGCATTTAATCAAAATGAAACGCCGCATATTCCGGGTACGGTGACGCAAATTTCGGCAGACCGCTTGGTGGATGAAAAAACCGGCGAGCCTTATTACAAGCTGCTCGCCAAGGCGACACCGGAAGGTATGAAGAAAATTGCCAACCTGAAAGTTCGTGCCGGGATGCCGGTCGATTTGTTTGTCAAAACGGGTGAACGCACCATGATGAACTATTTACTTAAGCCGCTTACGGACCACTTCAAAATGTCCATGACGGAGGAGTGAGCATGTCACCACGCTATTTTGTTGTCGCTCTGATGGGTGTCGCGTTGCTTCAAACGCATCTTGCTTACGCGTTGGGATTGATGGAAGCCTACGATGCCGCGTTGCAAAATGACTCTGCTTATCGTGCGGCACTGGCTGAAGGCCAATCAGGTCAAGAACACAAGATAATCGGCAGGTCTTATTTGATGCCCAGCATGTCGGCAAATTATACGTTGAATGCCAACTTCGCGGACATTGCCACAGAAAACAACAATGGTGCGGTTGCTTCTGAGTATCGGAAATACTGGAGTCAAGCAGGCTCGATTCAAGCGCGACAACCTCTGTTTAATCTGGATAGTTTGGCACGGTATCGTCAAGGCATCGCCAAAACTAAAGCCAGTGAAACAGAGTTGTCGTTAAGTCGCCAAGATTTGATTTTGCGTCTGTTCAGTTTATATGCCACCGCCAACTATGCCGAAGACCAATTGGCACTCGCTGTCGCGCAACGCGATTCATATACCGAACTACAGAGAACCAACAATCGTTTGTTTGCGCAAGGCGAAGGTACGCAAACCGACATGATCGAAACGCAAGCTAAATTTGATTTGTCTGAGGCGCAACTATTGGAGTCACAAGATTCATTATCAAATGCGCGAAATGCCTTATCGTCCATGGTTGGTCGGGAGGTGAGCCAACTCAGCCCTTTGCGAGAAAATTTTCGCGTCTTGCCCATGCAGCCCGCGAGTTTTGAAGAATGGAAAACCATTGCGTTAGAGCAAAATTTAGAACTTGCCACGCAACGTTATGCCATCGAAGTAGCCCAGCAGGAAATCAACAAAACCAAAAGCGGCCATGCACCACGGCTGGATGGCATTGCCAGCTTGAGTCGCAATAAATCAGATACCACCAGCACAATTAAGCAAGATGCGATGGTCACCAGTGCGGGCGTGCAACTCACCATCCCCATTTTTTCGGGCGGAGCGGTTAATGCTGCCACCCGTCAAGCCAGAGCACAGCATGAAAAAGCACAGGCAAACTTGCAAACCAAAACCAACGAAGTTGTGAGCGAATTGCATAAACAATTTAGTGCTGTTTCAACCAGCGTGTTACGCATAGAAGCACTGGCTAAATCAGCGGACTCAGCGCGCTTGCTGATTGATGCAACCCAAAAAAGTGTCAAGGGTGGAATCCGAACCAATCTCGACGTATTGAATGCCCAGCGTCAGCTGTTTGAAGTAAAAAGAGACTTGGCTCTCGCCCGCTACAACTATTTGATTGGCTACCTGCGCCTGCGCAAAGCGGCAGGTAATTTG
>JBEBKA010000039.1:0-25981 GCA_040079595.1 Gallionella sp. | reverse complement strand
GTCGGGGTGGGTTGATGTGACGCAGTGGAACTATCGTGGATTACAAGGTTCCCGCAACGCCTTGCCCATCCCCGCTTTACGCGGTGCATTCCAGTTGAATAACGCCAGTGCAGTGTTGGCGGCATTAGATGTATTGAAGGAAAAATTGCCGGTGAGTATGGCGGCGGTGCGGCGCGGTTTAACCGAGGTACAGTTGGCAGGGCGTTTCCAGTTTGTGCTTGGCAAGCCGCAACTGATTTTGGATGTGGCGCATAACCCGCATGCGGCGCGTTCGCTGGCGGAAAATCTCGCTAATTTGCCAGCATGTCCCAATACTTATGCGATATTTGCCATGCTCAAAGATAAAGATATGGCGGGCGTGGTGGCGGCACTCAATCCGCATATCGACACATGGCTGGTTGCAGGCATAGACGCACCGCGCGGCGCGAGCAGCACCGAGCTTGAGCAGGTGGTGCAGCAGGGCAGGGTGAACGGTGAGATAAAAAGCTTCGCTAACATTGCCGAGGCAGTGAGTTTTGCCTATAAAGCGGCGGGCGAAAATGATAGAATCGTCGCCTTCGGATCGTTTTACACAGTGGCGGAAGTGATGCAGGTGCGAGGCATTACGGCTAGTTAGGAAAACGTGAGTAAAGAACCGTTCGCCCTGAGCTTGTCGAAGGGTCGTTTATGGTTCGACAAGTTCACCACGAACGGATTATATAAACCTGAAAACTCATCAAGCGAGATACAACATGGCAAAGCAACTCACCGACGATGAACAAGAGATGAAGCGCAAGGCGCGCCGTCGCTTGGTGGGTGCGGTCGCACTGGCTTTGGTGGTGGTTGTGGTGTTGCCGATGATTTTGGATAGCGAGCCGAAACCAAGCGGTCAGGATATTGATTTGCGCATCCCCGCGCCCGACCAAGCGGGTGAGTTTGTGCCGAAAGTGGTCGCGCCCAAAGCGGTGGTGGAGTTGCCTGCCAGTAGTGTGGTGGTTACGCCAGTTGTCCTGCCTGAAGAGAAATCGGAAACCACGCCTGAGCCAAAATCAGCCGAGATAAAAAAAGAACCTTTGGCCAAGCCGCCAGTGAACAAAACGACACCACCCAAAGAAGAAACGAAGTCAGCTATAAAAGAAACCGTCGCTGCAACCGGCTATGTTGCCCAAGTGGGGGCATACAGCAATGCCGAGCGAGCGCAAAAAGTGCTGGACGACTTGAAAGGCTGGAAATTCAAGGCGTATAGCGAAAAATCCGGTGACAAAATTCGCGTGCGCGTCGGCCCCTATGCCGAGCGTGAGAAGATAGACAAGCTCATTCCTATGCTGGAAAAACACGGTTTGCAACCCACGCTGGTGACATTGCCGTGACCTTGTTTGATTTCGCGGTCATTGGAATTATCTTGGCCTCGCTGGTATTGGGTCTGTTTCGCGGCCTAGTTTACGAAGTGTTGTCTTTTCTGGGTTGGCCGGTCGCTTATTTCTCAAGTAAATTCTTTGCTGGTGCAATCGCGCCGATGATGCCCATTACGCAAGAATCGATGCGCATCGCTGTGGCTTACGTGGTGGTGTTTATCGTGGGTTTAATTGCGTGGAGCATCCTGGTTTTTTTGCTGACCAAGATTATTAAAGCGATAGGGTTGGGCGGCATCGATACGTTTTTGGGCGGGTTGTTTGGCGTGTTGCGCGGCGCGATGATTGTGGTTGCGTTAGCCTCTTTGGCGGGGCTAACGGACATTCCCAAGCAGCCGTTTTGGCAGCAGTCCAGCATGAGTAAAACGGTGGAGTCATTTGCTATTTTGGCGAAGACGTATTTGCCGGAAAGCGTTGCGCAGCGCGTTCAATTCCCATCCCGCAGTTAACAAGTTTAGGATAAAAAATCATGTGTGGCATTCTTGGCGTTATCTCGCAAACCCCCGTCAATCAACTGCTGTATGACGGCTTGCAAGTGTTGCAACACAGGGGGCAGGATGCGGCGGGTATCGCCACGTTAGACGGACACACTTTTCATCTGCACAAAGACAACGGGCTGGTGCGCGACGTGTTCCGCACGCGCAACATGCGTACCTTGACAGGCAACGCGGGCATCGCGCATGTGCGCTATCCGACGGCTGGTTCGGCAGTGGATCACAATGAAGCACAGCCGTTTTATGTGAATTCGCCGTTCGGCATTGTGCTGGGTCACAACGGCAATTTGACCAACACCGACGAACTCAAGCAACAGTTGTTCGCTGAAGATTTGCGTCACGTGAACACCAATTCCGACTCGGAAGTGTTGCTCAATGTGTTGGCGCACGAGTTGCAGATTAACGCCAAACAATATCGCCTTGATGCCTCGACTATTTTTGCGGCGGTAACAGGTGTGCATAAACGCTGCCGTGGCGCATACGCGGTAGTGGCGATGATTGCGGGCTATGGCTTGCTGGCGTTCCGTGACATTTACGGCATTCGTCCTTTAGTGATCGGTGTGAATGAAACGCCGCAAGGCAAAGAGTATTTGATCGCATCGGAAAGTGTTGCGCTTGATACTTTAGGCTTCAAATTTGTGCGCGACATCGCGCCAGGCGAAGCGGTGTTTGTGGATATGCACGGCAATTTGTATAGCCAACTATGCAGCAACAAAGCCACGTTGAATCCGTGCATATTCGAGTATGTTTATTTGGCTAGACCCGATTCCGTGATTGATGGAATTTCGGTGTACGAAACTCGCTTGTTTATGGGTGAAGCACTGGCTGAAAAACTCAAGCGCACTTGGAGTGAAATCGATATTGACGTGGTCATCCCGATTCCGGATTCTAGTCGCCCGAGTGCACTTCAGTTGGCGAATCATCTCAACATTCCGTTCCGTGAAGGCTTTGTAAAAAATCGCTACATTGGTCGCACCTTCATCATGCCAGGGCAGGCGATGCGCAAAAAATCGGTGCGCCAAAAACTCAATGCAATCGGCATGGAATTCAAAGATAAAAATGTGTTGCTGGTGGATGATTCGATCGTGCGCGGCACGACCAGCCGCGAGATTGTGCAGATGGCTCGCGATGCGGGTGCGCGCAAGGTTTATTTTGCCTCGGCTGCGCCACCCGTGCGCTACCCGAACGTGTATGGCATCGACATGCCCAGCCCGCGAGAGCTGATTGCCACGGGGCGTAGTGATGATGAAATTTGTCGTGAAATCGGCGCGGATAAAATCATCTATCAAGACTTGGTTGATTTGAAAGCCTCGGTATCAAAAGCCAATCCAAGCATCACCAATTTTGATTCATCGTGCTTTGATGGCAAATACATTACTGGGGATATTAGCGCTGCCTACTTGGATGCGATTGAAGCGCGGCGCAGCAACGGTAAGGCGAATAAGAAGAATGAGAATCAGTTGGCACTGGATATAGATGAGTCGGACGAATAATTTTCAGCGAAGCTTGCTTTGCGAGATTTGACATTCAGTAACAGCAGCGTTATCTTTTGTCTGCGCCGATTTGAGGAACAGCTTGCGGGCGCATAATAAATACAGCTAAAGCGAGGGAAACCCGTTTAGCGCAAGCTCTTCGGGTTTTATTTTTTTGGAGAGTCATCATGTCAGAAAATAGTTATCAGCCAGAAACACTGGCTATCCGTGCGGGCACAGCACGTAGTCAATTTGGTGAACATAGCGAAGCGATGTTTTTAACATCGAGCTTTGTTTTTGAAAGTGCCGCGCAAGCGGCTGCACGATTCATTGGTGAAGAGCCGGGTAATATCTACGCACGCTTTACCAATCCTACCACTACGATGTTTGAAGAGCGTCTTGCGGCGATGGAAGGTGCGGAGCAATGTGTTTCGACGGCTTCCGGCATGTCGGCAATTCTGGCGTGTGTGATGGGCGTGTTGAAGGCGGGCGATCATATCGTTGCGTCGCAAAGCTTGTTCGGTGCAACGGTGAATCTGTTCAACAACATCATCAAAAAATTCGGTGTTGAAACGACCTATGTGTCAGCGACGAATGTTGCGGAATGGCAAACTGCGATACGCCCCAACACTAAATTATTCTTTTTGGAAACACCATCCAACCCGCTTACCGAAATTTCCGACATTGTGGCGATTGCCGCCGTGGCAAAAGGTTGTAGCGCATTGCTGGTAGTGGACAATTGTTTCTGTACGCCGATATTGCAGCGTCCGTTAGAGTTGGGGGCGGACATCGTGATTCATTCCGCGACCAAGTATTTAGACGGGCAGGGTAGGGTGTTGGGCGGCGCGGTGTTGGGGAGCAAGAAGAATCTGGAAGGAGTGTATCAATTCTTGCGTACCGCAGGCCCGACCATGAGCGCGTTTAATTCGTGGATATTTTTGAAGGGTTTGGAGACGCTGAAAATCCGTATGGATGCACACAGTGCCAATGCCTTGGAATTGGCGCGCTGGCTCGAGGTGCAGCCAAATGTGAGCCGCGTGTTTTACCCTGGTTTGCCATCACATCCGCAACATGCATTGGCGATGCGCCAACAAAAAACTGGCGGCGGAATTGTGTCGTTCGAAGTGAAGGGTGGCAAAGCGGCAGCATGGCGTGTGATCGATCAAACCCAGATGCTGTCTATCACTGCCAATCTGGGCGATACCCGCACCACGATTACCCATCCGGCCAGCACCACGCATGCGCGTATCACACCGGAAGCGCGTGCAGCTGCAGGTATTAACGAAGGGCTGTTACGAATTGCGGTTGGACTGGAAGCGGTGGTGGATATACAGAACGATCTCGCTCGCGGCTTGAATGTTTGAAATGCAACAAAATCAGCCACAGAGAACACAGAGTTCACAGAGAAAAACGCGGATAGGTTTTGCCTTTCTCTGTGTCCTCGGTGATCTCGGTGGCAAATAGGTTTTTCTTGATGAATGACCTCGCCGCACAAGTTGGCGCAACACTCAAAGCACACGGCATGATGCTCACCACCGCTGAGTCCTGCACCGGTGGGGGTGTAGCGCAAGCGATCACTGAGGTAGCAGGATGTTCAGCGTGGTTCGAGCGCGGATTTGTAACCTATTCCAATTTGGCTAAGCAACAGATGTTAGATGTGTTTGAAGCAACGCTCAAACAACATGGAGCAGTGAGCGAAGCGGTGGTGCGTGAAATGGTGGCGGGTGCGCTCGCCAACAGCACATCAAACATTGCGTTGTCTGTGAGTGGTATCGCCGGGCCGGAGGGTGGCACAGCAGAAAAACCCGTCGGTACAGTGTGGTTCGCATGGGGAATCAAGCATGGTGTGACTATCGCACAACGGCATTTACTCAAAGGCAATCGTTCTGAAGTCCGCTCTCAAGCAGTGAACATTGCCCTTAAAGGTGTTTTGGATTTACTGAATCAAACCACCAAAATGGCCTAATTTCACATAGAGAACGAACGTTCTGTACAAAACTAAAATGGTGTGCAACAATCTGCACACTATTTTTTTGAAAGGAAATAAAAATGGATGAGAATAAAAGCAAAGCATTGTCAGCAGCACTCGCTCAAATCGAAAAGCAATTTGGTAAAGGTTCGATTATGCGTTTGGGTGAACACGATGTGACTAAAGACATACAAGTGGTTTCGACCGGCTCGCTTGGCCTCGACATCGCGTTGGGTGTGGGCGGTTTGCCGCGCGGTCGCGTGATCGAAATCTATGGCCCGGAATCTTCTGGTAAAACCACGCTGACATTACAAGTGATTGCCGAAATGCAAAAGCTCGGCGGCACGGCGGCCTTCATTGACGCGGAACACGCGCTTGATCCGCAGTATGCACAAAAGCTCGGTGTGAAGGTTGAAGACCTGCTCATCTCGCAACCGGATAATGGCGAACAGGCTCTGGAAATTGTAGACATGCTGGTGCGCTCCGCATCAGTGGATATTGTAGTAATCGACTCAGTTGCTGCGCTCACGCCTAAAGCGGAAATCGAAGGTGAAATGGGCGATGCGCAAATGGGTTTGCATGCCCGCTTGATGTCCCAAGCCTTACGTAAATTAACCGGCAACATCAATCGTTCCAACACGATGGTGATTTTTATTAACCAAATTCGTATGAAAATCGGCGTGATGTTCGGTAATCCTGAAACCACTACAGGCGGCAATGCACTCAAGTTCTACGCTTCAGTGCGTATGGATATTCGCCGTATCGGCGCGATCAAAAAAGGCGATGAAGTCATTGGCAACGAAACCCGCGTAAAAGTGGTGAAGAACAAAGTCGCACCGCCTTTCCGCGAAGCCTTGTTCGATATCTTGTATGGTGAAGGCATCTCGCGCGAAGGCGAAATCATCGACCTAGGCGTGCAACACAAACTGGTGGAAAAAGCTGGTGCATGGTACGCCTACAAAGGCGAAAAAATTGGTCAAGGCAAAGACAACGCTCGCGAATATTTGCGTGAACATCCAGAAGTTGCCTTTGAAATTGAAAACAAAGTACGCGAAGCTTTGGGTGTAGCACTGCTTGATGGCGGTGAAAAAGCCAAGGGCAAGACAAAAGCAAAAGCGAGCGATAAAGCTGCGGAATGACGTTGGGTCGGACACCTAGGTGAGGAAGAAGCCTGAAATCAGCCTGCGAGCGAGAGCCTTGCAGTGCTTGGCACGCCGTGAATACAGCCGCGCTGAGCTACGGGCCAAATTGTTGCCACATGTGCAAGTCGAGAATGATTTTGAACACGTGCAACCCGTTGATTTGGACGCGCTGCTCGATGACTTAACTGCGCGAGGCTGGTTGTCCGATGCGCGCGCGGCGACACAACTGTTACACGTTAAACGCAGTCGCTTCGGCACACAACGCATCACCCATGAGTTACGCCAACGCGGCATAGGCGAAGAATTGATAGAGGCAGCATTACCCGCCTTGAAAGAAAGTGAACTGGAAACAGCGCGCGACGTGTGGCAAAGAAAGTTTGGTAGCCTGCCTCAGGATGCCAAAGAAAAAGCCAAACAGATGAGATTTTTACAATCGCGCGGGTTCTCGATGGACGTGATTTTTAAGCTGATGAGACATGATGATTAAAGGGATTCGTTATAAATAGTGAATACGGTCTTTCTCCCGATGAAAATTCTTCCCTCACTGCCAGGTACAGTCGTTAACCCTGCTACGCGCGAATGGATTCCAAATTCATTTGAAGGTTTTCTCCATGAGTTAAATCACATCGTTGAATGTTGTAAGGCAAAAAACTCCCTTGCATTGTTTCGTGGACATCGCAAAAGGGAATGGTTGTTGGATTCGACATTCGTGCGCTCAGTCAAGACAACGCTTTTTAACATTCAGCCAAAAGACAGACTGTCTCAGAGAGTTGCGAGTTCAGCAGAGTTTCATCCTGCTATTCTGAATCTATTTCTTTTGAAATTTGGTGTACTCGCGCGCCCATCGGATGAGCTTGAGGAGGTCGCAAAACAGTATGGTATTGATGCTTGGTTTGAGTTCATGAAACGTCTGCAGCAATATCCAGAAATGGAGGATGGTTTCTTTTTCTTGAAAGGAAGCAATCTTTTAGACTGGACACAGTCGTCAGACGTAGCACTGTATTTTGCGAATGAAAACCGAAATTCTGCTGGAGCAATCTATATTTGCGACGCGACAGCGACTGGTAAAACCTTGCAGGTTTTACCTCTTGGGAAAATTTTAGACAAAATGAGTGAAGACGGGAAGGTAAATTCGTTAGGTGCTCCTCTATTGTTCTCTCCACCCAAACAAATTCTGTGTCATAGGGCTAAGAACCAGCAAGCGGTGTATTTCGCACAAATGGATCTTCGGTATGATTTGGAATATATATGGCGACTCCGTGAATCAGAGTTGTCTGGCGAAATAATTTCAATAAAATTGATACTTCCCGCTGACAGTGAAGCAGAGGCTAATGAACACTTGTCAAAGAAAGGTATCACTCGTGCTTTCATTTACCCAGATGAATAGCACGTTAGGATGGGTTGAGAGTAGCGATACCTATCGTCCGTTCATGCTTGCGATTGTTGGGTATCGCTATGCTCCACCCTACCTACATCTATAGCCGCCTAACCCTTACATGGTATGATGCGCGCCGTTCTTAACGCTTATTCGATACTTTAAGGTGTGCAATGAAAAGCAGTGAAATCCGTCAAAAATTCCTAGATTTTTTCGCCTCTAAAGGTCACACAGTGGTGGCTTCCAGTTCGCTGGTTCCGCATGAAGATCCGACGCTGTTGTTTACCAACGCGGGGATGAATCAGTTCAAGGATGTGTTCCTTGGTTTTGATAAGCGTCCTTACACCCGTGCGGCATCGTCGCAAAAATGCGTGCGTGCTGGTGGCAAGCACAACGATCTGGAGAATGTTGGTTACACGGCGCGCCATCACACTTTCTTCGAGATGCTTGGCAACTTCAGCTTCGGCGATTACTTCAAGCGTGATGCAATCAACTACGCGTGGGAGTTGCTCACGGTGGTGTTCAAGCTGCCTAAAGATAAGCTCTACGTCACCGTGTATGCCGAGGATGACGAGGCGTATGACATCTGGACAAAAGAAGTGGGTGTGCCTGCCGAGCGCGTGATCCGCATTGGCGACAACAAAGGCGCGCGCTACGCATCGGATAATTTTTGGATGATGGGCGACACCGGCCCTTGTGGCCCTTGCACGGAAATCTTCTACGATCACGGCGCGCATATTCCCGGCGGCTTGCCCGGTACACCTGAAGAAGACGGCGACCGCTACATCGAGATTTGGAACAACGTGTTCATGCAGTTCAACCGCGATGAAGCGGGCGTGATGCATCCCTTGCCCAAGCCTTCAGTGGATACCGGCATGGGCTTGGAGCGCATCTCGGCGGTGTTGCAAGGCGTGCATGCCAACTACGAAATCGATCTATTTCAAACTTTGATTAAGGCCGCAGCGCGTGAAACGCATTGCGCTGATTTGAATTCACCTTCGCTAAAAGTGTTGGCAGATCATATCCGCGCTTGCTCCTTCCTGATCGCCGATGGCGTGATTCCAGGCAATGAAGGTCGCGGCTATGTGTTGCGCCGAATCATCCGCCGTGCGATTCGTCACGGTTACAAACTGGGTGTGCGAGGTGCGTTCTTCCACAAGATGGTGCCGGATTTGGTTGCCGAAATGGGCGTAGCCTTCCCAGAATTGGTCACGACAAAAGTGCGCGTGACGGAAACACTCAAGCAGGAAGAAGCGCGCTTTTTCAATACTATCGAACATGGCATGGCGATACTTGAAGCTGATCTGGAGGAGATGGCGAAGAAGGGGAGTAAAATTTTCAATGGCGAGATCGCTTTCAAATTGCATGACACTTTCGGTTTCCCACTCGATTTAACCCAAGACATCTGTCGTGAGCATGGCGTGACTGTGGATATAGCGGCATTCGATGCTGCGATGGCTAACCAAAAACAAATGGCGCGCGCAGCGGGCAAATTCAAAGTTGCGGCGAATTTGGAATACGATGGCCCAGCTACTCGCTTTCACGGCTATGAGTTGCTGGAAAACAAAGGCAATGTGTTGGCTTTGTACAAGGATGGCGTGTCGGTTAATGAGTTGTCCGAAGGTGAGCAGGGCGTGGTGGTATTGGATAACACGCCGTTCTACGCCGAGTCCGGCGGGCAGGTGGGCGATAGTGGCGAGTTGCGCAGCGTGCATGGCATTTTCGCGGTGGAAGACACCCAGAAGATACAGGCGACCGTATTCGGTCATCATGGTGTGGTGAAAACCGGCAAGCTCAGTGTCGGCAACAATGTGAATGCACGTGTGGATGTCAGCGCGCGTGCGGCAACCGAACGCAATCATTCGGTGACGCACTTGATGCACAAGGCGTTACATGAAGTGCTGGGCGATCATGTGCAGCAAAAAGGTTCGCTGGTTGACCCGGACAAAACCCGTTTCGATTTCGTGCATAACGCACCAATTACCGACGCGGAAATCGCCAAAGTGGAAGCGTTGGTGAATGCGGAAATCTTGGCGAATGCCGCTACCGATGCGCGCGTGATGTCGATAGAAGATGCGCAAAAAACCGGCGCGATGATGTTGTTCGGCGAGAAGTATGGCGACGAAGTGCGCGTGCTGGACATTGGCTCGTCACGCGAGTTGTGTGGTGGTACGCACGTGAAGCGCACGGGCGACATAGGCTTGTTCAAAATTGTTTCCGAGGGCGGTGTGGCAGCAGGGGTGCGGCGCGTCGAAGCCGTGACAGGCGAGGGCGCATTGGCACTCATCAATGAACAACAAAGCCAATTACAGTTAATCGCTGGGGCAGTGAAAGCACAGCCACAAAATGTTGCAGCACGTGTGTTGCAAGTATTGGATAACGTCAAAGCGTTGGAAAAAGAATTGGCGGGGTTGAAATCCAAACTCGCTGCTGCGCAAGGCGATGATTTGCTCAAGCAAGCTGTCGATATCAATGGCGTGAAAGTGTTGGCAACGCAGATGAAAGGTGTGGATGCGCTGGCACTGCGCGAGACATTGAACAACATGAAAGATAAATTTCCTTCCTCCGCGATCGTCTTGGCATCGGTACAGGATGGAAAAGTGAGTTTGGTGGCAGGGGTGTCCGCTAATCTTACCGCGAAAATCAAAGCGGGTGAATTGGTGAATATGGTCGCGTTGCAAGTGGGCGGTAAAGGCGGTGGCAAGCCGGATATGGCGATGGCGGGCGGTACACAACCTGAGCATTTAGCTGCGGCTTTGGCTTCCGTTGCTGCTTGGGTGCAGGGTAAGCTTTAGGATACCTCTAAACTCCAAAACTCCGTCGCAATTCTGGGTTGCTCACAAAAGATTACTCCTAACATATCAACCATATCCCCAGCCAAACCACTTGAGGACAAGTGCGTCGTCGCAACTTTTCGTTCGCGCCTTCACACCAAACAACGAGCATGGCGACTATGTTTGGTGGGGAAGCCCCTTGCGGGTTTGTCTTGCTTAGATAGTATCTTCCAAGATAGTTACACACAGAGCGATACTGCGAATATGCACCGCCGAAAGGAATGAGGAAGTACATTTTGCATAACGAGTCGCAATCCCTCTCCACCGCTTAAGATGCAAGAAGGCATTTCCCACCAAGTGCCGTATCTCCTTGTGACGACACTATCTAATGTTCGTTATGCAGCCACTCAATCAACCCGTCCTGAGCGGCTTGCGACAACGCCGCATTGGGGTGGTTGACGATGAACGCAATAATGTACTGTTTTCCACTACGCGATTTAACGTAACCCGCGATGGATTTTACGCCATCCAGCGTGCCAGTTTTGAGGTGGGCATAACCGCTGAGCGGGCTTTCTTTGAAACGCTTTTTGACTGACCCATCCATCCCCAAAATAGGGAGCGAGGCTTCTAGCTCTGCGGCGTAACGGCTTTCTGTTGCGCTTTGCAATAACTCAGCCAGATGCCGTGCGGTGATGCGTTCTTTGCGCGATAACCCCGCGCCGTTCTCCAAAACCAATTCAGAAAAATTCAAATGCATGGCATTAAGCCATTGCTGGATGATGGCGGTGCTGCGAGCGACGTTGGCAGGCGCAGTATCGCTCGCCCCAAGCGTTAAAAACAATTGCCGCGTCATGGTGTTGTTACTAAATTTATTGATGTCGCGGATGATTTCAGACAGCGATTGGGAGGTGTGTGTGGCAAAGGGTGTTTGATTGATAGGAGCTTTCCCCATATTCAGTTTTCCTTTAATTGTTCCGCCCAATTCTTTCCACAACGCGCCGAACAAAGCGAAAAAATACTCGTCATGCGGCAATAAAGAAAAGTAATCGTCAGTCTCGCCGCAATCGGCAGGAATGCTTCCTCTCAGCACAATGTTGCGACCCTCTAATTGGCTGGTGTAAGCATCCGCCCCTCCACACGCCAACTTGTTGGAGGTGGTGATGAAATTTTTCACGGTATAACCCGCTAGTTCGGGTTCAAGTAGCGCAGTGGCAACACTACCATTGGGAATCAAATGCAAGTGCAGCGCGTTAAAATTAAGCAGCAATGCGTTGGGCGTGACGTTGTAAGCGCGGCTGGGATCGTTGTCGAATTCGGCAGAGTCATACTTCATCGGCTCAAAAAAACTTTGGTCGAGTACGAGGTCGCCGCGAATTTCACGCAAACCGCGCTGGCGTAATTCGCGCAGCCACATCCAAAATTGATCGACAGTGAGCTTGGGATCACCATACCCCTTGAACACCAAATTTCCTTGCAGCACGCCATTTTCCAACTTGCCATCGAGATACACCTCAGTCTTCCAACGGTACGCGGGTCCGAGGATTTCCAGTGCGGAAAACGTAGTGAGCAATTTAATCGTGGAAGCAGGATTCATCGCCTGCGAACCATTGATGTCGATGATCGCTTTGCTGGCATTGGTTTCTTGCACCACGATGCCCACGCTGCTGAGTGGAATTTTGACGCGCTTCAAAGCATCGGTGACACTGCTTGGCAAGTTAACTGCCAACGCGAGATGACTGAAAGTAAACAACAAACAGGCGACGATTTTTTTCATTTTTTTAAGCAAGTTGGTTTATCACGTTAAGCGTTCGTTTAATGAGGAAATCAATCTCCTCATTGGTCACAATATACGGCGGCATAAAATAAACAGTGTTGCCGATAGGTCGCAACAGCAATTCATTTTTCAGTCCCAGCACGAAGCAACGTTGTGCAAAGTCCCGATGCGGACTATTCACTTCAAATGCCCAGATCATGCCCGTGTTGCGCCAGTTTTTGACGGCAGGATGATCGCGTAAAGGTTGAGCAGATTTATTGAGATATGCAGTTTTGTCTCGGTTGATAGCAAGCACATTGTCTTGCGAAAAAATATCCAGCGTGGCGAGTGCGGCGCGGCAGGCAAGTGGATTGCCCGTATAGGAATGCGAATGTAGAAATCCGCGCGCGGTATCGTCGGCATAAAACGCTTGGTAAATTTCGTCGCGTGTCATCACCACAGAGAGCGGCAAATAGCCGCCTGTGATGCCTTTTGACAGGCACAAAAAATCGGGAGAAATATCACTTTGCTCACACGCAAACATCGTTCCCGTCCTGCCCATGCCCACCGCGATTTCATCCGCAATCAGATGCACGGCATATTCATCACAAAGTTGCCTTGCGCGCCGCAAATAAATTGGGTGGTAGATTGCCATGCCCGCCGCGCCTTGAACTAATGGCTCGATGATAAACGCAGCGAGTTGCTGGTGATGTTGTTGCAGATGTTGTTCAAGCGCAGCCGCACAGCGCAACGCAAAATCTTCCGCACTTTCCCCGGTTTCTGCCAAGCGGTTATCCGGGCTAGGCACGGTGGCTTGCTGACGAATCAGCGCGCTATAAGCATCGCGGAACAACGCGACATCCGTCACCGATAACGCCCCCAACGTTTCGCCGTGATAACTATTTTGTAAGCTGATGAATTGGGTTTTTTGCGGCTTGCCCGTGTTGCGCCAATAATGCGCGCTCATTTTCAAAGCTATCTCGATTGCCGCCGCACCGTCGGAGCCATAGAAGCAATGTCCCAATCCGACTGGCGCAAGTTCACGCAAACGCTCCGAAAGCCGCACCACGGGTTCGTGGGTAAAGCCCGCCAACATCACGTGTTCCAGGGTGTCGAGTTGCTCACGCAAGGCGGCGTTGATGCGCGGATTGCAATGCCCGAACAGATTCACCCACCACGAACTCACCGCATCCAGATAACGGTTTCTATCGGTGTCATACAACCAAACACCTGAACCGCGTGCAATGGGGACGAGCGGAAATTGCTGATAATGCTTCATCTGTGAACAGGGATGCCACACCGCAGATTGGCTGCGTGCGAGTAGGTTGTTTTGATGACTAAGTGAATGAGGCATGGCGGAAATCATAACGGGTTTTGAATTATTCCGAAGCCTTTATTTCCGTCGTATTTGTCAGTCTTTGCTTTGAAATTGAGCCTGATTGTGGCATCCTTCACAGCTTATTGGTGGCCTGAAAGAATAGTAATGAAATGTGTTGATGATTTTCGCTTGCGTTTTGGTAAACAGGAAGTTGTGCCTATCATCATTGGCGGGATGGGCGTGGATATTTCCACGGCTGACCTAGCACTTGAAGTGTCTCGTTTGGGTGGGATTGGACATATCTCCGATGCGATGTTGCCAACCGTGTCGGATCGCCGTTACAAAACAAAATTTGTCAGCGAAAAGCAAAAACAGTACAAGCTGAATATCTTAGAAGCCGATAAATCTATCGTGCAATTTGATTTGGCGCAGGTCGAAGAATCGTCCCGCTTGCACGTGAGCAAAACCATGGAGGCGAAGCGAGGTGACGGCATGATTTTCGTCAACTGCATGGAAAAGCTGACCATGAACTTGCCACGTGAAACGCTGCGTGTCCGTCTGAATGCCGCTTTGGATGCGGGTATTGACGGCATCACTCTGAGCGCAGGCTTGCACCTCGGCTCATTTGAATTGATGAAAGACAATGCGCGTTTTCGTGATGCCAAGCTGGGCATCATCGTTTCCTCATTGCGTGCGCTGCAATTATTTTTGCGCAAAACTGCTCGGTTAGATCGATTGCCGAATTTTATCGTGGTCGAAGGACCGTTAGCAGGTGGGCATCTGGGCTTTGGCATGGATTGGGCTGAATATGATTTGCACACCATCGTCGCGGAAATTATCGCGCACTTAAAAGCCGAGCATTTGGACATTCCCGTGATTGCCGCAGGTGGGATTTTTACCGGCACGGATGCAGTAGGTTTTTTGGAAGCAGGCTGCGCAGCGGTGCAAGTGGCGACACGCTTCACGGTCGCCAAAGAATGCGGCATCCCGGAGAAAGTCCAGCAGGAATACTTTAGGGCGACCGAAGATCAAATGGAAGTGAATACCACTTCTCCGACGGGTTACCCGATGCGCATGATTAGTACCAGCCCTTCGATCGGCGCGGGCATCCGCCCGAATTGCGAGGCTTACGGTTATTTGCTGGATGCCAATGGACGCTGTGCGTACATTGATGCGTATAACGCTGAAGTTGCCTTACACCCGAATGAAAAGAAAATTTCAGTCAAAGAAAAAACCTGTTTGTGTACCCATATGCGAAACTATGATTGCTGGACGTGTGGTCACTACACCTACCGTCTGAAGGACACCACACGCCTCAATGCAGATGGCACATATCAGGTTTTGAGTGCCGAACATATCTTCAAAGATTACCAATTCAGCGTGGATAATAAAATTGCTTTGCCTTAAGTGGTGATCACGCACTCCTAGCGATTTTTGCTTCTCGTCCACCACGAACGCTGGCAAAATGGATGTGCAACAACTACTAGGAGAATATGATGAAAGCACCTATCCGTATCACCATCACAGGCGCAGCAGGGCAAATCGGTTACGCCACGCTGTTCCGCATTGCTAATGGCGATATGCTGGGGCGTGAACAGCCGATTATTTTGCAATTGCTAGACTTACCGCAAGCGCAACAAATGTTGCGCGGTGTGATGATGGAACTGGAAGACTGTGCCTTTCCTTTGTTGCAACAAGTCATCATCACCGATGATCCGAAAGTCGCATTCAAAGACACCGAAATTGCATTGCTCATCGGCGCACGACCTCGCGGACCTGGCATGGAACGCAAAGATTTAATCGAGGCCAATGGGGCGATTTTTTCTGCGCAAGGCAAATTGCTCAACGAATATGCCGCGCGTCACGTCAAGGTATTAGTGGTGGGCAACCCAGCCAACACGAACACGCTGATTGCGATGAAGAACGCGCCCGACCTCGATCCGCGCAACTTCAGTGCGATGATGAGACTCGACCATAATCGTGCGATTGCGCAAGTTGCACAGAAACTATTTCAGCCGATACGCGACATCAAAAAAATGGTCATTTGGGGCAACCATTCAGGCACACAGTATCCCGATTTGGATCATGCCGAAATTCGCGGTCGCATGGTGCGCGACATTTTGCCCGACCAAGATTGGGTGGAGCGCGAATTCATCCCTACCGTGCAAAAACGCGGTGCGGCGGTGATCGAGGCACGCGGTTTGTCCAGTGCTGCGAGTGCGGCAAATGCTGCGGTTACACACATGCACGATTGGATGCTCAGTTCACATCACAACGATTGGGTTACGATGAGTGTGCCGTCAGACGGCAGTTATGGCATACCAGAAGGCGTAATCTACGGCTTCCCCGTCACCTGTAAGCACGGGCATTTTCACATCGTGCAGGGACTGCCGATCAGTGAACTGGGGCGCAAGCACATGGAAGAGAGTTATCGTGAGTTGACTGAAGAGCGCGATCACGTAAGGCAGCTGCTGGGGTAAGTAGTCTTTGAATCTGTGGATGCTAGCTTGATACCATGCTTAATTGCCTCATAAAGCTTCTTAAGCCCCTTATATTTTTAGCAACCCTTGCGTGGAGTGGTCACACTTTCGCGTTAGTGTGTACCTCTGCCGCAACGGGCAATTGGAATGTGGCTGCGACATGGGCAGCGGGGTGCGGTGCGGCGGGGCCAGTTGCGGGTGATTCTGTCACGATATTAACGGGACACACCATTACTACTACTGCAAACGCGGCGGCGGCTTCACTTACCGTGAATGCGAGCGGCATACTCAATTCTGCCTTCAGAATCACATTGACTACGACGGCGACTATTGCGGGTGTCATCAATTTGACTGCGGCGGCAGCTCGAATTCGCGTCACGGGTGCGACCACTGTTTCAGGCTCACTCAATTTGGGTGTATCTGCAGGCAATCGTTTTACAGGTTTGGTCACGTTGAATCCTGGTGCGGTATGGAGTGCAATCACAGCCACCGTTAACTTTAGGGGTGGGTTAACCAACAACGCAACCACGTTTACCGCAGGCACGGGTGCTTACACCGCCACCACGGTTGCACAGGCCTTTAACGGCATAAGTCCCATTGTAATTTCCACGCTCACGGTCACGACAATTGCACTCACTAATAATGCCAACCTTACCGTCACGACTGCTTTAGGCGGAACGGGCAGTGTGGTGAATGCCGCTACAGGCACATTAAACATCGGCGGCACATCCGCCATCACCACACTTAATGCCACCGCTGTCGGCAACACTGTCAATTACATCGGTGCAGCGGCACAAATCGCAAAGCCCATCGCCTATCATCACCTCGGACTTGCCACCAGCGGTGTTAAAACCATGACGGGCATTACCGTTATCGCGGGGAGTTTGAGTATTTCGGGTTCGGCAACGATGACGGGTAATGCCGCGTTTACTGTTGGCGGTGCATTGAATTATTCCTCCACGGGAGTCACGACTTTAACCGCTGCCACGCCCATCTCTATCGGCAGTTACAACCAAACGGCGGGTACGTTTGCGGCGGGAGCGAATACCATCACAGTGACTAGTACAGGGGCTAATACTTGGGTGCAAACAGTGGGTGGTTTTACTTCTACTGGCACGGTGATATTTACGGGTGCAGCTCCGCAAATCGGCACAGCGGCTTTTAATAATCTCAACGTTAATGTGGGTGTTGGCAATATCGCCACGCTTACTGGTAGCGTGACATTAAGTGGCACACTGACGTTGACCAGCGGACGAGTATCGACGGGCATCAACACGTTGGAAGTAAGTAGCAGTTGTGTGGGGGTTTCGGGAGCTGCAAACAACTATGTGATCGGTAATCTGCGCCTCCACTATCCAACCGCTGCGGGAGCGACAGCTTGCACTTTTCCTATTGGCGATGCAGCAGCCTATACGCCCGTATCGGTAACCATGACTGCCGTGACTTCAATGTTAGCAAATAGCACACTAACTGCCCGCATTGACACGCCAGATCACGCCGACACGACAGCAAGCCTGTCAGGGATAGTTGCGAGCAAAAGTGTGAATCGCTACTGGACATTAACACCAGGCGTGGCACTCACTTTTGGAACTTATGCAACCACATTTAACTTTGTGGCGGGTGATGTTGATGCGGGCGCACTCACTGCGAACTTTAATATCAGGTGTAAAAGATTAGGAGCATGGAGCTCTCCAACCGCTGGTGCAGCCAATCCTTTAAATACCACAGCCGCTGGCATGACCATGGCTGACGGTTTTGGCGAGTTTGCTATTGGCGAGACAGTGCTACTTTCGGTAGCTAAATCTGCAACATTGATTTGCGACCCTGTGAATGGCACGACCAACCCAAAATATATTCCAAGCGCGTTGGTGCGTTGGACTGTCATTGTTACCAACTCAGGTGTGACTTCTGTGAACCTCAGTACGATTACTGATTTGATTAACTTCAACACCACACCCGATGCTAATTTGATTACGGGTGCAGGTGGCGGGGTAGGGTGTGTAAGCGCAACAGGCACACCAGAAAGCGCGGTAGGTAGAGGCTTCAAGCTGAATATTGCAGGTGATACTCGTCCAGGCAGTTACCCCAAATTTTTCACCACAGTGGCGGATGGTGATGCGGCAGAATTTAACGCGGGTACGGTGACCATAAACTACGCATTGGGAATGCCAGCGGAGGGAGCGTACCTGGCGGGCGAACTCAAACCAGGCGAAGTGGCGATATTTTATTTTAATGTGACAGTGAATTAAAGTAACCTAAAAGTAAGGCTTAGCTACCACGGCGCTGCCGTCTCGCCTCGAACAGGCAAATCCCCGCGCTCACCGATACGTTCAAACTTTCCACGCTACCCAACATCGGAATGCGTATCAGCTCGTCGCAAGTCTCTCGGGTTAAGCGGCGCAGGCCTTCGCCTTCCGCACCTAACACCCAAGCTAATCCGCCCGTATGTTTGAAGCAGTTCAAATCCTTTTCGGCTTCGCCGGCTGCACCAACTACCCAAATATTATTTTCTTGCAATTCACGTAAGGTACGCGCGAGGTTAGTGACAGTGATGTAAGGAACAGTCTCCGCCGCGCCACACGCGACCTTCTCTACCGTTGCAGTGATGCCCACGGCGCGATCTTTCGGCGCAATGACGGCATGCACACCGAATGCATCGGCGCTGCGCAGACACGCGCCAAGATTATGCGGGTCTTGCACACCGTCCAACACCAAAATTAAAGGTGGTTCACTGAGTGTCTCTAATACATCGGACAAATGTTGCACGCGCTGCGCCGCATCGACTCGCGCAGCAACACCCTGATGCCTTGCATTGCCGGCCATGCCATCCAATCGCGCAGCTTCTATCGGAATGATGCGCACACTATTCGCTTCGGCAAGTTTTGTGAGGTCACGCATACGCGGGTCTTGACGTTGCGCTTGCAAATAAATTTCCAACACTCCATCTGGATTCTGACGGATGCGTGCAGTGACGGCATGAAATCCGTATATGAGTCTTAGATCAGCCATGATGTTTCTTTTCTTTAGTCTTAGCTTTTACAGTCTTCTTTACTGCTGTTTTTTCAGTTTGCTTTTCAACTTTTTTGGCCACTTTAACCGACGACTTTGCTGTGATTTTTTCTGCTACTTGAGTGGTAGCTTCGTTACCTTCTTCATCCAACACAAAATCAATCTTGGTGCTTTCCATATCCACCTTCACCACGCGAACTTGTACGCGATCACCTAGACGATATTTTTGCCCAGTGCGTTCACCCAGCAACTGATGTTTGGCTGCATCAAACTGGAAATAATCTTTACCCAGTTCGGAAATATGCACCAAACCTTCCACATACAAATCATCCAATGACACGAACATGCCGAAGCTGGTAACAGACGATACTGTCCCAGTAAATACACTGCCCAAATGGTCGCGCATGTAAAAGCATTTCAACCAAGCTTCTACATCACGCGTAGCATCATCGGCACGGCGTTCAGTCATCGAGCAATGTATGCCCAGCTCTGCCCACTTCTGCGCAGGCGTATATTTCTTGCCTTGCAGCACAGCCTTGATGGCACGATGCACCAGCAAATCTGGGTAGCGGCGTATCGGCGAAGTGAAGTGAGTGTATGCATCGTAGCCCAAGCCAAAATGACCAATGTTCTCCGGTTCATATTTGGCTTGACGCAATGAACGTAGCATCACGGTTTGCAACAACCCAGCGTCTGGACGACCTTTGATGCGCTTGAGCAGCTTGGAATAATCGGCTGCTTGTGGGTCATCTTCACCCGTCAATTGCAAACCAAATTCTTTCATAAATTCGCGCAATGCATCCAATTTCTCAGGTGTAGGCCCTTGGTGAATACGATACAAAACAGTATGTTCATGTTCATGCAGAAAATTCGCGGCGCATACGTTGGCGGCCAACATACATTCTTCAATTAGTTTATGTGCGTCGTTGCGCACCACAGGAATAATGCGCTCGATCTTGCCTTGATCGGTGAAAATCATTTGCGTTTCAATCGTCTCAAAATCAATCGCACCGCGCTTGGCGCGCGCCTTCAATAAAGTTTGAAATAGCGTATAAAGATTTTGCAGATGCGGCAAAATTTTGGCATTGCTTTTTGCCAACTCACCATCCGGCTCAGCGAGCATTTCAGCCACTTGTGTGTAAGTCAGCCGTGCTTGCGAAAACATTACTGAGGGATAAAAACGATACTTGCCGATCTCGCCACTGTTGCTCACGTGCATGTCGCAAACCATACACAATCGATCCACCTTAGGATTCAACGAGCATAAGCCATTTGATAATTCTTCAGGCAACATCGGAATCACGCGACGCGGAAAATACACCGAGTTTCCACGCAGAATAGCTTCCCTATCCAACGCATCACCTGTCTGTACGTAATGACTGACATCGGCAATAGCAACAACCAAACGATATCCATCTCTTTCTGGTTCGCAATACACCGCATCATCGAAATCACGCGCGGTTTCACCGTCTATCGTAACAAGTGACAAGCCGCGAATATCCTCACGGCCAGCCCAATCTTCCGCAGCCACTGTTGGTGAAATTGCTTTGGCTTGACGTTCCACATCATTCGGAAATTCATATGGCAAATCGTGCTTGCGAAGCGCAATTTCAATCTCCATACCAGGATCAGCATAATTGCCCAATACCTCAACAATGCGACCGATAGGCTGCGCATGTTTATTGGGGTGCTGCATGATTTCCAATATCACCACCTGACCGACTTTTGCCTTACCCGCTTCACCCGGAGCAACCAAAATATCTTGGGTAATGCGACGATTTTCCGCCACGACAAATTGGATACCGTGCTCTTCATACAAACGACCAACCACGCGATTATTACCGCGCTGTAATACTTCAACGATTTTTGCCTCAGGCCGACCGCGCCTATCCACGCCACTTTGGCGCACTAACACCACGTCACCATGCAATACTTGATGCATTTCCTTTTCGCTGAGGAACATGTCAGCACGACCGTCTTCAGGTATCAAGAATCCAAAGCCATCAGGATGACCTTGCACCTTGCCTTTGACCAAATCAAGTTTATCCATCACGCAAATCGCACGTTTACGATTGCGCATGATCTGACCATCCCGCTCCATTGCTCGTAGCCGACGAGAAAATAAATCCTCTTCTTCAGGCTCAATGCGCAACATCGCCAAAAGTTCCTCATCAGCCATCGGCGCACCTTGCTCAGTGAGTATCTGCAAGATGAACTCACGGCTCGGCAAAGGACTTTCATATTGTTCACGTTCGCGCTCCAGAAATGGGTCTTGCAAACGTAAGTTATTTTTATTTTTCATCGCTTCGCGCCCCCTATCCAACTTTCCCCCACAAGTGGGAGAAAGGACAATCGTGGAAAACATTCTTTCATTGACAATACATCCTTTAACAATTAAATTGCGCGCCTTCGTAAGACATGCCCAGATGGCGGAATTGGTAGACGCGCACGGTTCAGGTCCGTGTGCCGCAAGGTGTGGAGGTTCGAGTCCTCTTCTGGGCACCAAAAAAACGGCTCGCGCAAGCGGGCTTTTTTCTTGTCGAGAGCAGCGAAGCGGATTGTGCAACTGACATTTGATGCTGAGCCTCGCTAGTTTACCTAGCCCCTGACTCCACTGCGAACTCGCAGCCCTCAAGGCTTCTGCCAAGCGAAAAACGAGTCGTATTCTACACTATCAATCCTCGCTCCTTATAAATTTAGGTATTACCTTTTTAGTGATACAACCGTTATGGTTACTCCGAGTTAATTCCTCTGGTATATTGCCGCACGACTCGATAATACATAAGAAGTCAAATTAACAGCATGTTCGTTTAACCACAACATCAGGGAGAGTAATAATGACATTCGCTAAAGTTTTAGTCATCACCAGTTTATCCACCCTATTGCTTGCAGCCTCAGCAGCTTTTGCTGACGATAGCCCTGAGAGCATTAAAATCCGTATGGGTGCAGGCGACCCTGTAGCGGGTAAGGAAAAATCTGCTTTATGCCAAGGTTGTCACGGCGAAGATGGTAACAGTACATCTGCGGATTACCCCAAACTTGCGGGACAATTCGCTTCGTATATCCAAAAACAAATCCGCGATTTCAAAGCAGGCGTTCGAAAAGATCCCGTAATGTCTGAGATGGCGGCTTCCGTTACTGAAGAGCAGGACTTGCTGGATATTTCAGCATATTTCGCTAGCCAAAATCAAATGATGGCAGCGAAACGCGTGACTAATAAAAATGGTAAAGCGCGCTTTTTGGAAGCAGGTAACAGCTGCGTTAACTGTCATGGTGAGGAAGGTAAAGGCAAATCACCCAAGGATGCGCCCGTGATTGGCGGGCAACACCGTGAATACATTGTCAAACAACTGAAAGCCTTCAGGAGTGGTGAGCGTACCAACGATAGCAGCGGCATGATGGCTATAGTAGCGAGTGGTATGGAGGATGATCAAATGGAAGAGGTTGCAATTTATATATCTGGGCGGAAATAGCACACCTTGAGGATATGAATCGGGCTTCATTACAACAAGAATCTGTCGAATTGATAAAATTCATAGCCCCGAAATATAATCTGCCAGCGCGTCAATTTCCTCGTCACTCAACAATTGGGTGAGTTTATTCATTACGCCACTAGCACTATTGGTGCGGTCATTTTGCTTGAAATTGAAAATCTGCAAGCGCAGATAGTCTTTATGTTGTCCGCCGATGACGGGGAACATTGCTGTGCCTGGCAGCCTGCCTTTGCCATTTGTGCCGTGACAGTTGACGCAAGCAATCACACCCCTAGATCGATCACCCTGCAAAAATAGATGTTTACCAACTGGATTTTCAGCGGTACTGCGCCCCGACATTTTTTTTTGGCTGGCGAAATAAGCTGAAATGTCTGCTAGGTCATCATCGCTTACTGTGGAAGCCATAGCATTCATAATTTGATGGGTGCGTACGCCTGCTTGATAGTTGCGCAGTTCTTTGGCGATATAGAGACTGTATTGCCCTGCGAGCTTGGGGATCAATGGTTCAGTACTGTTGCCTTGCGCACCATGGCAGCCTTGGCATAACTGAGCTTTTACTTCACCTGCGATGGGGTCGCCTTCGCCAGTGCGAAGGGTGATAGCTTCGGTACTTTCCATGTCGATAGGCGTAGCATTTTCAGCGTAAGAGAATGGAGAGAAAGCTGAAAAGCTCAGCAGTAAGACAAGAGGGAGCGGGAATTTCATATTTTCTATGACAGAAGATTTTTATCAAGTTCAACACGCAGAATCCAGATTGGAAATATTTGATCGTTGTAGTATTCGAGTTGCGAATTAACGACCAGAAATATAATCAGCCAATCCTTCAATCTCCGCATCGGTTAATGAACGCGTCATTAAATTCATAATGGCCACGGGGCTATTGCTGCGATTGTCGCTCCTGAAGTTTTGCAGTTGTACACGCAGGTAATCTTTATGTTGCCCACCAATAACAGGAAAGACCGAGGTCCAAGGGCGACGACCTTTGCCCGCTGCACCATGGCAATTAACGCAGGGTAGTATTCTTCGGTCCACATCCCCATTCAAAAATAAGTTTTTACCGATAGGGTTTTCTTCAGTGTTGCCCCCCGACATTTTCTTCTGGACGGCAAAATGCGCAGCAATGTCGTCTAATTCTTCATCGGTAATACTGGCTGCCATGGCACTCATAATTTGGTGAGTGCGCGTTCCTTCTTGATAATTACGCAGCTCTTTGACAATGTAGTGGGCATATTGACCCGCGAGTTTGGGAATGAGGGTAATGACGCTATAGCCACGCAAACCATGGCAACCTTGGCAGACTTGTGATTTGACTCTACCTAAAACAGGGTTGCCAGGACCTGAGCGGACGACAATGGCATCTGGGCTTTCGATGCTAATTTCATCTGCGGCTTTGAGTTTTGCTGCGTCAGCATGGATTTTGTCTCGACGCACTCTTTCTGCTTCAGCCTCGGCATAGTGCCTAGCTTTCTGTTCTCGAAGATGATCGTCTTGTGCTTCAGCGGCATCTTTGGCAATCTTGGCAGCGCATACCCTGTCTCGTTCGGCTTTAATGGTATCCGTTGCATGGGGATCTTCTTCCGCACAAAATTTAGCGAGGGCGGTCTCAGCTTTGGCGACTGCCGCCCTAGCTTTAGCCCGTTCAGCTCTGGCTTGCTCTTGCGGATCTGCGAGTGGTTCTACTGCGGGCGGAGCGGATGCGCTGGATATAGTATCGGCTGCAAAAACGGCGGTCGCTGTAAACAGTGACAAAAAAATAAAGCTGATAAGGCAATTATTCACGTTTCAGAAGCGGTACGCTTACATGAATTACAGGTGGTTATTGTAAAACAAGAACCCAACGATTCCCCAGATTTATTGCTTGGAATCGCTGGGTGACTACAACCCTGAAAATTACAACCCTGAAACGTAACTCGCTAAGGCATCTATCTCAGCATCGGTTAATTGAGTGGCAATTTTGACCATGATATTGCCTGCGCTATTGCTACGCAGCCCCGATCTAAAATCTTGCAGTTGTTTGGCAATGTAAGCCTTGTGCTGACCACCCAGTACAGGAAAAGTTGATGTAAAAGGTGTTAACCCTTTGCCGTTTACACCATGACAATTGACGCAACCAATAACCATGCGCTTGATGTCGCCTTTTAAGAATAAATTCTTGCCGACAGGGTTGTTACCTGAGCCATCGCCTTTCATGGTAGTGCGACTGGCAAAATAGTTGCCTATGTTAATCAGTTCTTCATCCGTCAGCGTTGCAGCCATCGCATTCATAATTTGATGGGTACGTGTACCAGCCTGATAGTTGCGAACTTGCTTAACAATGTAGTCACTGTATTGTCCCGCTAATTTGGGTGCAAGCGGCTCTACACTATTACCATCTTCGCCGTGACAACCTTGGCAAAGTTGTGATCGATCACGCCCCGCAGCGGCATCACCCACACTACTGCGTATTTTAATGGCATTGGCATCATCCACATTTCGATTGGTTTCAACTCTTCCGGTTAGCGGATTAGTATCTTCGTTTTTTGCAAACGCAAAACTCGAGGCAATGAATGCAAATATGGTTAAGCTGGTGACTATACTTTTCTTGATATGAAACATTACTTTCTCCTCTGCCCGAACTAAACGTGCTGGCGGCTTTCCTATAAATAAATTAGTTTGATTTTTTAGTTGCATGGCTATCACCGCTAGGGTCAACTCTAGGTGCAGTAGATAGGTAAGCCGCAATGTTCATAATGTCGTCTTCAGACATTTTCTTGGCAATGCCGCGCATGATGCCCACTTTCAAAACCTCAGGATCGTTCGTTCTCGTACCAGCCTTAAACGCCATAAGCTGGTTGTATAAATAGACATATTTTTGCTGGTTGATGCGAGGAAACCGAGGATCACGCCCGTTAAAGCCGTGACAGTCTTGGCATGCTGGCACTTTGCCACTGATGCCGCGCGTGGCAATCATTTGTCCCAAGTCGGGTTTGCCTACTTTCGTACCATCGGCTACTAGACCCTTTAGATCGGAAGGTTCTAATTCGTATTCCAAGGTGTCCACATAGCCAGCCACATCTCGACGATCTTGCTCGGTGAGTGCCGCCGCGATGCCGTTCATTGCCGCCCCCGCACCTTCTGGAACACGCTTGTCAGTGGCAAAATCATTCAGCTGTTTAGCGAGATAAATTGCGCCTATGTTAGCCAAGCGGGGTGCACCCATACCATCGTTGCCCAAGCCTTTTTCGCCATGGCAACCCATACAAGCCGCTGCGTCACCTTTGCCTTCATTGAAAATTG
The DNA here is from genome assembly GCA_040079595.1 of Gallionella sp. Taxonomy (GTDB): domain Bacteria; phylum Pseudomonadota; class Gammaproteobacteria; order Burkholderiales; family Gallionellaceae; genus Gallionella. Next base: position 34 of record JBEBKA010000039.1, on the reverse strand, counting down.
CCTGACCGTTGAGTACATCCACATTGGCTGCAAG
>JBEBKA010000038.1:0-26106 GCA_040079595.1 Gallionella sp. | reverse complement strand
GGCTGGCCAAGACACTCTCCCCTCCCCCACTTTTTCATTCCGTATAAGAATACGCTTTTTAATGTACTCAAAAGACTCCGACATCTGCTAGTTTCCGTCCATTCTTTTATAACGCTTTCATGCTTTTTGGTTTCTCAAAAAGAAGTACCCACTCCCGTGTGATAACACTCGCGGTCTTATTTCGTTTCGTCATAAGGCCACGAGATTTAATTTCATCAATCAGCTTGAGCTTTAGCGACAAACCATATTTTTCGCAGATTAAAGCCAAATATTCTGATGATTTGAACGGTAGCCCGCACACTTCATTATTACCAATCACCAGAACCAAATGCCCATCAGGCTTTAATACACGGGCCATTTCTTTAATCGCAGCATCCATTTCAATAATATAGGTAGCGACAATGACGCTTCTTAATGGATTTACCTTAAATATCTTTTTAATTAAACGATCAACAACCTGCAATCCAGTATTTGGACACTCGGCGCACGTAATTTTTGGGAAATGTTCACGGCCAATTGATGCATTTTCCAGCGGTTTCAAATCGCTTGCGTTTGCCAATCCCAACCAACCCAAACTTAGACTGGAGGCGCGTATGTACTTTTGTGCTCCTGCATAAGGCGGGGAGGTGATAATAATATCTACGCTATTGGCCGCCAGTTTTTTTGTGTGCAACTTAAAGTCAGAAGTTGGTTGCCTTAAATTCCTTGCATCATTACCAATATAAGATGTTTTAGAAAAATGCATACGTAGCGATGTCAGACGCTCCATTCGTTTTAGATTATTTGAAATTTGATTTGCAAACTCTCCCCATACATCTGGCAAATTATCTCCGCCCAATTCAAGTAAAGCTTTTTGACGCACAGGTACTGAAAGTCGCGGATCCGCGAAGCTAACTTTACGACAAACAGCAGAAAATGAGATCAATAAAAAATTTTTAATTTTAGTATCAGTTACTGACTCGATAGCTCTTTTAATTAAGCAGAGCTTCTCTATAGACTGTGGTGCATACCAATATTTCAAATTAACGACAGATGGTTCATACCCCTTTATGGATTTATAGCGCCGATATTTCTTTCCAATTTGAAAATAGGCTTCTTCAATTAATCTTTCATCCACAGGTGTTGTTTTAACTCTCGCAATCAACTGCGCCAAGGGGTTGGCATCTGCATAATAGGCTTGCCTACCAGCCAATATGGCTTCCAGTGCCACTGTGCCTGATCCCCCAAAAGGGTCAAGCACAACATCCCCCGGTTTTGATAGACTTTGAGCTGATAAGAAAAAGTGTGCGATTTGCGGAAGCAGCTTCGCAGGATAAGGGTGAATGTAGTGCGTGGCGCGCTCACCTACTTTTATCCATGGCACAAGCTGGCGAAAAGAGATGTTCTGTGCTCTATTAACACGCTCATAGCGTGCAATCATCTTAGCAAGTAGATCAGTAGTGTCTCTAGGGTATGCTCTAGATTTGACTGAAGTACTATTGGTGTCCCGATTAATTTTCGAGCTGCTAATTAGTCTGGAATCTGTCGACGTAACTGAAGTTAGTTCTGGATCATATACATCCATTTCATCCATAAACTACGGTCTTTCCTAGAAAACTTAATTGTTACAGTAATACATCAGGTAACAGCCGAAATTGCACTACCATCGTAAACAGACTCGAATTATCAATTGTGTTATCACAAGCAAAAGGCTAGCAGCGATACGAATAAAATAACAAAAGCAAAACCACACCCCCATCACGCTCGTCCTATTAAAATAATATACTCGCCGATTGCTTGTTTCCACGAGGCAGTGCACTGTGGCAATTCAAAATATCTGTTAATAATCGAACCTAGCAATGATATAGTTGTAGCAGCGCCTAGGCAAGGCATACCTAAATCTCTAGCGAATTTAAGGGTCAGCATCACAATCCTCTTTTCACTTATACTGGACTTCACACGCTTTCAAAGACGGTATTCGGCTTCCAGTTCGTAGTCTCGCGAACGAGGATATGCCGAATTTGTGTATTGGGCGAATGGCTGCTTATGACACCTACCAGCATACCCTTCAAGCTGATTACTTACCAGATAGCTGTACTCAGTCATCATGCTTGCCACACACCAAACCCAGCACTGCGTAAATCAATGCCAACTTCTATTTCTTTATCGACAGCCTCATCATATGACATCGGGTTAAATCCCTTATAAAGGTCAGGCAATAAATGCAGCCCATATAGCATCACATATCTGTTGGATTGGATACCCGCCTTATGTTTATCAAAGCGGAGGTCAGGATCCAGCCCAGTCATGCCGACATAAATGCATGGCTTGCCCGTAATGTAGTTTGGGTTGCACTTCTTAAATTTTGCTTCGTATAGAACGTCTTTTGATAGTTCAATAACGTAGACGCTGTGATGTTTGCGGCGAGCCATAGAGGTTTGCATTGATAGGCAATTTAGCTGTTCAATCATAAGGGCAAACGTAACTTTAGTCCTGCCGCGTTGTTGCTTAATCCATTTCTATCTAGCTAGTGCTAAAGCTTTTTCCCGCCAGCCAACCTCCAACACATTTTACGGATATTGAGATTGTAAATAGTAGTTATCTAGGTTGTTAAAAGCCCAAGTTCGTTGCACCAATTCAAGGTTCATTAATTAACTTTCGGGTACGGGTAATAATTCGATTTCAAGTCCTGATTTGTTTGGATCCCAAGGATTATGAAACAACCCAGAAAAGCTCCCGTTCGCGACACCAACTTGATGCTGAAATTTTGAAGATGAAGCCATCACAGATGCGCCACAGAGATCAGACCAAAGTTGATTGCGACGCTCAGAATTTTCAGAGCTGTTATCTTGTTCAACCAACTTTCCTGCAACTTGTGTTCGCGAGAGTAAGTCATCAGGTAACAAGCAATAGAGCCGATGCCAGCTGTAACGAGCTACTCCTAAAGAGCGTAGTTTCAATGGAATCACAAAGTCGTGAATGAAAATCGTGGGATCAGAGAGCGTTGCGTTAATATCAAAAGGGAAATAGGTATCGCCAAGATTGCCTTCCGCAATAAAAGCGTCATGTTCAGAAAAGTAGATACGTCCTTTCACAGAAATCAGCTGATTGCCATCATAGCAACAAGCAAAGTGATGACGAACTCGCCCAATAAATGTTGAATTGCGGGTTAAGCGAGCTTCTTCAATATGGTGCAGTCTTAGCATATATTTGTCTTCGGGAACTAACTGGTATTCGTGCAGAGTTATATGTTCGAACTTATTGTTTAGACTTCTTATTCAAATACATTTTTTCATCGGCAGCGCGCAGCACTTCATCGGCAGTTCTATTTTTACCTGTTTCTGTCACGTGACCGATTGACAAAGAGATAGCCCAACCTAGTTTGTTAAATGCTACTTCCGATGTCTGGGTGATCCGGTTGACTAGCACCATACAGGCTTGAGCATCTGTTTCAGGGAAAAGTACGACAAACTCATCTCCACCGATGCGCGCAACGGTGTCAACTATTCTGGAATTTGTTCTGAGTAGCTCGGACACCACCTTCAGTGCATCATCGCCCACACGTGATTGTCATTCAAAGACTTGAATTGATCTATGTCGATAAACAACAGTGAATAGGGTTTGCCAGAGCGTGCGCTCCGCACTTGCTCAACTTCAAATTTCTCAACAAATTCCAAACGATTCGCTAGGTCGGTTAATAAATCCTTGCGTGAGTATTCGCGCTCTTTCCATAGTTTGGTGACCACCCGCCCAATAATGGTCAGTGTCACACTACGGGTAACGACGTTGATTAAAAATGCGCTCAATGGGAAAACTGGCCAAGCCACGGCTACTTCGCCAATACTCCAAACAATTGCCAGTAAAGCTCCTACCAATAGTGGAGTCTGCGTATCGGAGCGGCGTAGTGCGCGAATTGCACCGAGTCGTGCTGCTTGAATAACTGGTAGGCAATACAGCACATCCAAGGAATAAAAACTACCCGCTATTCGGTAGTTCAAAAAAGTAATCAGCGCAACTTCGGCGACCAGCAGAATGACATTCAGGATTAGATTTTTAGGGGTCGTCATTTATTGAATGATGGGGTTTTGTGATGACACCAGCTGAAAAGGTAGGACATCAATGGGGAGCTAAGTTCCGTGCGTGTCAAACTGCATTCAATACTTTCGACTAATCAGTCGTCCGGTTTTTCCACTTTCTCGATTTTGTGATGAAGTATGCCGTGCAATAGCATGGCGTATCCCTTTTTTTGTGATTCTGAAATTTGAAGTGCAACTCCCACTTTGGAATATTACAACAAACAGTTACTATCGCAAACAAATTGTTTCTATTTAGTTACTGGCAAGCTTGATAGCTTTCTAGTCTATGGAAACTAACAGCGAACAACTACGGATACTTTTCAGCAAACGGCTCACTCAAGAGCTAAAGCGCATTGGTCAACCCATAGGTAGCCCAACGCAAATTGCACGCAACTTCAATCAGCATTTTTCAGGTCAGCCAGTGAGCGCACAAACGATTCGTAAATGGTTACTCGCGGAAGCCGTCCCAACCCAACCGAAGTTACTGGCACTCGCATCTTGGTTAGGTGTATCCGCACAATGGTTACGTTATGGATCAGGTGCAAAGCTAGAAATAACAACGCCATTATCTGTACAACAAAACAACCTATTGCTTAGTCAGCAATATGCAAAACTGGCGCAACAAACTGACATGATTTCTTTATTGGAAAAACTCATTCAACTTTCACCGCGAGACATTCGTATTGTTGAGGGTGTAATTCAACTAATGCACGCGGACAGTCACGAAAAGCCACGCAAGCGATAAACCTGCATCAGTAATGAAATTTAAGCCAAAAAACCAAGATTATCTAGCCAGTAACTTAGTCATAATTCCATCGGCCACCACACCACGATAATGCCGCTTGTCGTAATACAAATCCTGCTTCTCCGTAATCTCACGCGCCTCTGAAAAATCCACCACATCAGGGCGTATGCGCATCACGCGAGTTTTGAATTCAAGGAACGATTTTTCTGAGATTGTTTCGCGCGTTGTTCGGTAAAACGGATGGATAAAAAATTTCGCCTCGATTTTGTTTTCATCGAGCCATTTACACATTGCGGCCAACTCATCAAATCGCTCATCAATCCAATGCACATCTGTCCCGCGCCACTCGCTTGCTGCAAAATGCATCAAACGATATTTAGCCACATCAGTCACACGTTCCCTGTCGTAACCATAAAGGTAATACATACCCTTCCCGTCCACATCAAAAAAGATGGATGGTGTGGCTTCAAAGCTGTGCGCTATTCTGGTCGCACCTTGCCACAAACCGGGTGCAAACAAGTAATACCCAAAAAATGAAGTCTGTGATTCGCCAGACACCGCAGGATGCGGTCTAACCATAGGCGCGTTACCTGCTGGTCGTTCATAGAACGTAAAGAAATCTAAGCCAACCAAAACCTCCTTAATTGGCTTGCCAGCACGTTTGAGTGTGCGCAGCGCGTCAAACGCTTCCTTTGGTGTACCAGACAAAAAAGACAGGTTGTAAAACGAGTGCCCCGTTAATTGGCTTGCTGTATCGGGATTGAATACGCCCATGACAGACGAACCAAGTAGGTAAGCGTCGTGAATGTGTTTATCGTGTAGCAAGTGTGCAACTTTGCGGTATCGCTCGTTCACCGCGTACCCACTGCGCAAAGTCGAATGACCAAATACCTCGTATGGATCGACAAAATAGTTAAACGCAACGACCAGCATGCCACCTATAAAGAATGTAGCCGCCACCCAATAATTCCACGCTCGATTGCTCATGCTAGAACTGGTAATACAAAAATGTTGTTGGGTGACTTAAAGCCAAGAGGCTGGCGACGACCATGATGGAAACTAAAGCCGCAGAACACCAAGTCGGTGTAGCAATCATCGTAACGGCGCGATACGGCGTATTGGGTGTTGACATGCAAAATATCAACAGCGCAAACATGGCCACAATTTCAATGCCGTTGATGAATGGCGAATGCTGAAACTGGTGCGCGCTGCCAAACCACGCAGCATAGGCAGAAGGAAGCACGAAACCATTCATACCCAGCATGGTTTGCCAGATTGTGAGCGCATCCGAAACCGACGCGGCGCGGAACATCACCCACGCAAAAAGCACCGCCAGAAAGGTGATACCAACAGAAAACGAGCGCGGCAACTTGATACCCGTAAAGCTCCATGCTCGTTGTGCGGCCAAATACGCGCCGTGCATCAATCCCCACAAGATAAACGTCCACCCAGCACCGTGCCACAGACCACCCAACGTCATTACGAGCAGCGCGGCAAGCATCGCCCTACCCCAGCCATTGCGACTGCCTCCAAGCGGGATATATAGGTAATCGCGCAAGAAACGCCCTAGTGTGATGTGCCATCGTCTCCAAAATTCGGCAATGTTTGCAGACTGGTACGGCGAATTGAAATTAATCGGCAACAACACGCCGAACAACAGAGCCAATCCCATTGCCATTTCCGAATATGCCGAGAAGTCGAAGTACAACTGGAGTGAATACCCTAATGCCGCCGTCCATGCGTCCATGAATTGAAGCTCTGCGACATGCGCAAATGGCGCGTCCACATATTCACTTAACCAGTCCGCCACGATCACCTTCTTGAACAACCCCGTCACCAACAGGAACAATCCGACCGATACGTTTTTAGCGTCTGGCAGCAGGTTTGATTTTTGCAGTTGTGGGATGATTTCAACGTGATGAACAATTGGTCCAGCAATGAGCTGAGGAAAAAACATCACGAAAAGGCTAAAACGCAATGGGTCGCGGTCGACCACCAAACCCTTGTGACAATCCACGAGGTAGGCAATTTTCTGGAAGATAAAAAATGACATACCGAGCGGCAAAATAACGTGGAGTAGCGGGTATTGCGCGCTAGTCACCGCATTCAAATTGCCAATAAAGAAATCGGTGTATTTGAAGTATCCGAGTACCAGTAAGTTAAACGCAATCCCACCAGATAAGGCAGCAACAGAGGGACGACGTGCCAGCAATCCACCCAGATAGAAGTTGATTGCCAGCAGCACCAACAGCATGGCTAGGTAATGCCAATCCCATGCGCCGTAGAACACGCAGGAGGCAGTGAGCAACACCCATTGCGCTGCGCGCACACCGAGACGGATGTGCGCTATCCCAAACAGGCAAAATGTGGCTGGTAGAAAGCCATACAGAAACAGCGGTGAGTTAAACAGCATTCGGAAATCTCGCCTGCTTCTGGTTAGTGAGAGTCGCCATAACCATTCCAACGCTTCGCGGTCTCCTGACCTGGGCGGCGACCAGCATCAGTTATCGGTTGAATCTCGCCAAGCGTATAAACCATGCTATCGACCACACTGGATTGATTGCCCATTATCTAAATCCTCTTCTGCATATTGCTTAACCACATCCAACTGGAAAACCCCACCGCAATAATTGCCAACGGTGCTACAACGGCAGGAATCGGGAACGGCAACACTAGCCATATCGCCACACCAATGAGTGTCAGGTTCGATATGACAACGCCAAACCTGTGTTTCATTGGCGACTGCGAAGAAAACCGATGTGTGCTGATTTCACGAACACCCCATCCGTCCATTGAAAGTGCAACCACAAGCGGAAATAGGATAAAAAAATACAGCAGCAGCATGAATCCACGATAGGTAATCAGCGACAACCATAGCCAAGTCGCAATAATTCGCTCTTGCGCCCAGCCTCTAATAGCACTTGGTAAGGCTTGAGTATCCTTGATGCTCGATGCCGAGCTTTTCAGATAATCCATGCTGGGTGCAAGCGTTTGGGTGTAAATCCACTGGTCTGATGCTTGCCCACCCAGTCCAATTGAGAAAGTGCGTTCCACCTCGATGGATTTCATTAAGAATGGGGGTGAGATAAAAGCCCATGCCGCCAGCGCAATCAAAATCACAAACATGGCTATAACGCCCATTGAGCCGTTCCCTTCTTTTTTAACGGCCATTTTTCATCGGCTCTTGCAGAATCTTGATTTTGCCCTTGATAATTCGCCCACCCGATACCTTGGCAAAGAAGTGCAGCGGCGGCAGCTCTCCTAACATGGCGGGTGGAATGAGATCCACCTCTTCCGCAATCAAACCTTCTGCGTAGGACGATTTATATTCGTCTTGTAGGTGCGCATCTGCGCCGTGACCATATTTAAGACTGATCGACTTGTATTTGATTTTTGGGATGCCTTCTGTAATGTACGTTTGCGTATCTGCATCAGTCACTCTAAACACAATCATGTTGTTTACGTTACCAAGTACCTGACGCGCTTTATTCTCGTCACCAAGACGCGCTGGCAAGTCGGCAAAGGTTTGCATAGCTAAAGAGACGCGGAAGAGCGCACCACCACCTTTGTTCATTAACTGAATGGTCGGCTGGTTAATCACTTCGGCGGCTTCGTCAATAAACAGGTTGACCGGGCGAATTGAATCAATCCCGTAGTTGTATCGGTCGCCAGCCACTGCCGTTAAGTCTGCCAGCATGATTGAGCCAATCGCACTACCGACTGTGCCGTCCGCCAAGCTATCAAGCCCCAAATAAAGCACTTGGTTGTTGTTGATAATTTTTGCCATGTCAGTTGATTTACGCGTGCCGCCCATTTCAGATGACGGCGACAAGAGTTCCGTTAGTGGATCTGATGTGAGCATGGACAAAATCGGAATGAGCGATGCCACCATTTTCTGGAAGTGGTCGCGGTTGTGCTCAAAAGTTGAAATCAAGCCGTCCAAGTCGGATAACTGCGCTTCGTGAATCACAATCTGTTTGTAAAACTCGATGTAAGCCTCCAGCACACGGTCTTTGTACTTTTTAACAAAGCCACTTGAACGCGACTCCCAGTCTGGCACTTTGCCGATGAAGTGATGACGCAGGGTATTCAAAACCAGATTGTCCGCACCACCCTCAATATAGTGCCTCAGGTGCGCTAAATTCGGACTGACACCCGTTGCAACCAAGCCGTTCACGATGTCGTTCAAAACTTTCCAGCCAAACGCAGCAAACGGGTCTGCGCCATTTTCTGAAGGGATGAGCGCGGCGACACGACTGGCGAGCTCTGTGCGGCGATTCCAGTTGCGCATTGGATCAATTGAGACGGATTTTTCTGGGTGAGCTGGGTGGAAATACACAAATTTCTCTGGCTGTCCCATGTACTCGCAAATGAGCTTGATGTTTTCCACTAGCGCATGATCGCCTTTGGGGTCGATGATAATGACGCACTCACCGCGCAAAATCGCTTGGACAATTTGCAGCTCCATCGCGCGGGTCTTTCCAACGCGTGTCGTACCAACAAAAGCGGTATGCCCAACCAGATTGCCCAGTCCCATAAATCGGTCAGCCGCTTCACACAATCCTTGCAGCCAATATGCGCCGTTCAATTTATGCTCGTTGCTAATCTTGCCAATGGTTTTGGATATGCCTTGCTCAAGCATCGCGTGCATCTTTTGCGATTCGACATCAGTCCATTCAAACCCTTCGCCCAACCAAGTGGAATCTTTTGCGAATGCCAATTCCGTTTTTTTGGCAATATCCTTGATTGACATGAACTCCATGCCGAAGTCATTTAACCGCGCTCCTGCCACATAGCGTTGCCACGCTGCATAGCCTCGATATACCGCCATACCCGTACAGGCAAGGACAGCTAGCGCGCTAAATTTCATCGGAATGGGAACTGGCATGTACTTGCCAATGACGATTGATACAGATGCAGCTACACACCAGCCAATCGCCATCTTGCGCTCAATGTTTGGTCTCCAAGGATTTTCCCAATCAAACGATTCCGCCACGTATTACCCTTTCCTTGCACCCTTAGCAGCGCAGTTAAGCTGCGCTATCGCTTTGCTGATGAATGCCACCTCCCTGCGGATTCCGATAACCTCCAGTTCGACTTCCTGTACCTTAGCTTCTTCCCACGGTTGAGCCAGTTTTAATAATGCCGCCACGTTGTAGCCGTAATTTGCCTTAGGTTTCTTGATGAGTTTCTTGGTCATGCGCCGAGTTTTTGCTGCTTTTGATCCGTACCAACGAATCTCATACCAGTACACGGTCATGTTGTTGTCCCTCATTCTGGATTGCGCAAACAAGACACTCTTTTGCGCCCAGTCCCTAGTTTTGTTTTCTGCCATGACAAACGTAAAGTGCCGCTGACATAATTCCGTTGCTTCCGTATTGAGCGTATTCATTCGTTCAAATAGGATTTCAATTGCTGGTGCTACGCTGAGTATTTCGGATGGTTTGCTCATGCTTGGTTTTATTCTTACTTAAAAAATACCGTTATTTTGTGTGGTGCGGAAATGCCCACATCAGCGCAACTTTACATCTACGCGGATGAGTGATTTCCGCGCGGTAAAAATTGCACCTAGGTTACCTCTCAATGGAGCGGCTTAAATTCTAAAACAGAACAAGTGCGCATAATTAAATCAGTGGATTAGATGCGGAACGAGTGCGCAAAAACGCATTATTTTTTGCTGGCAACGCTGTAAAAGTAATCATTTCACAAGCTCGATCGACTTCTACCCAATATCCTACAAGCTGGCTGTTTGCAAGGTCGTCAATCACTGGCATAAACTTACGCAGCGGCGAGGTCGCGCCTGTTAGCTGGTGAATTTTCTCAAACGGTAAAGTCAACGAACAACCCGCGACACAAAAGCTTTTAAGAAACATGTAAATCAGTCGGCGTATTGGACTTAGCTCTAAAAAACCACGGTCGTAGGTGTCAAATATTTCGTTGTGAATTAGGAAGAAGATTCTGTGCGGCATCTTTAATGTGACAGTTTTTAATCGCCCAGACGCGTCGCGCCCAAGCCTATATTGCTGAATGTATTTGAAGGAGCTAGAACAGTGTTCAAACGGCTTTGTATTGGTGTTTATGGTGCTATCGGCAAGTCGTTCCAAGGCTGCTATGAAGCTGCGCTCCCTGTTGTCGCCGCGCCCGCGCCCTGCAAACTCGAAAAATTCTTCAACGTCAATTTCAAACACTGGGCCAATATCATCGTCCCGCCCTTCCAATGCTGCATTACCTATCCAAGATTGGCAGTACAAGAGGATGTCGAAGTCACGAACGGTAGGAAGCCCTGTTGGGCTTGGACAGAACTCAATAAACTTGCCCTTGTAGTCAAGTCTGCGCGTAGTCATATCACCTGTCTTAATGGCGTACGCAGCGCAATAAGGAATATCATGACTAAACGCCTCACCTTTTTCTAGGAAGGCAGTCATTTCACCATCAGTCTTTTCTTTTGGCACAGGGTAAAGATCGCTGTCTTTAATGAAGGACATCACGCATATATCCAGCGCGATAAAGTGTTTAATTGACGATGACTGTATTTTTATTACAGGGTATTTGTCCATGCCGCTTATAAGGAAAATATGAGGCTTAATTTCAAATAATAGGGCCGCCAACCAATTAAATCCTCAAACTGCTCTGCAAATTTGCAGAGTATTCGGCCCGTTAGCGCGCTAGAATTTTTGTTCTCAATTTATGCAGCCGCACCATAAACGCACTACAGCGCGGCTATCAAAACCATCACACCGGAAATCACACACGCTTTACAGCACGTTCGTGGTACGGCTAGTGAAACATGAAATGAAAACGACTATTACCTTCACGTCTGTGGACGGTCTGTATATGCGCTAGAAATAATTTTTCGTCTTATGTTGACATCGGAAATTATGTCGCCAAATAGTTCCTTTATGGAGCTTTATGTATTAAAATGCAACCTCACTAAGGAGGTCGCAATGTCCGTCAACGTAAAACTTTCAGATAATTTAGTTGAGCAAGCCAAGCGTTACGCAATTATTCAACATCGCTCGCTCCCTAAGCAGATTGAGTATTGGTCACAGATCGGTAAGATTGCCGAGGAAAACCCAGAACTTCCCTATGCAATGATTCGCGACATCCTGATTGCGGATAAGGAAGAAGTCGTTGGCGAGTACGAATTCAACTGATGCGTATCCTCGTTACGCCTTCATTTATGAAGGCAACCAAGAAGCTTCATCGTTCACAGAAAACGGAGCTTGATGATGCGGTACGCGCCGTTAGTGTTACCCCTGAAATTGGAGCAGCGAAGGTTGGCGACCTTGCAGGTGTACGAGTTTACAAGTTCCATTTGTCTAATCAGTTGTGCTTGTTGGCATATCGTATACTCGATGAACACAGTCTGAAGCTACTGACTTTCGGCTCGCATGAAAATTTCTACCGTGACCTCAAGCGATTGGATGATTGATTTCTAAACGAGTTGAAAATGCGTGTACTACATACATCACCGATTTGGTTGGATCGAAACTTAAGGAGGTCAAAACCTGCCAGTCGTTCCGCTCGCAAACCCATTACCGATTCCACCTCAAATCCGACAGCAACATGGAAAAACAATCGTTGACTAAGTACAAAGGCGAAACCGTCTGGCTCGGACTGGCTAAATATCGTGATGTCATCGTGCCGAAAGATTACAACTGCTCTACATCAATTTATATGGATACCCATGTTAAACAGTATTTATATGATGTGATGGCTGGCTATAAAAGTACGGCAATGATTATTAACGAGTGTGGATTTTTTGAGAAATTATCACTAACGCTATTCCCACTTATTTTTGCCTTGGCTGGCTTCTCTTTAATAATGGTTCTGCTAACGGTTGCATCATTGCTAGCTGTCTTGCTTTTACTGCTTAAACCGTATGAAGTTAAATTAACAAGACGACAAATTCAGGCAACACGGAATATGTCTGCTGAGACCATTTTGGAAGCGGGCTACATGGCGCGCGAAGATTTCCATCTTAGTAATGCGAAGCGAGTAAAAAACCTTCAAAAGAACTGGCCTGGACACAAGCACTGGAGCGAGCTTTAAGAAACTACAAATTAACCAAGCAACGGCGTTGATCAATTCACTAAACAATTTCTAATAACGAAGTCCTATCGTTTGTCGTTTGGTATTACAGCATCAACTATTTGATTGCCCACTTTGTTTGCTGAACTTCCAATATCTTTTACTGTATCGAGAACCGCCGCATCGGTTTTCTTTGCAGCTTCAATCGCTGGCCCAAACACTTCATTTACATTCCCGCTGTTAATTCTCTGTCCTGCTCCAGCTCCAGTTACAACCCCTGCTACTTTTAATGCGCCAGTGGTGGTTGCATGCGCTTCTTGCTCTGCCTTAACGCCAACTCGATCAGCCCCTTTTTCAATTCTTTCTGTAGCTTCAGGAGAAATTTTGCCTTCAACTGATTTAGTCGCTGCACTCTCTATTGGAGCTTCCGCTTTCACAGCACCGCCCTCTGGGACGGGAGCCTCAACTGGTTTAGCCGCCGCTCTATTTGCGGCTCTCTTTTCAAGCTCTGTTAAAGCCTTCTCCTCCCCTGCCCGTGCTGCCGACCCCGCGTATTTTCCTGCAATGGGAGCAACCACTTTTGCAATCGCCTTAGCCGCAACTCCACCCACGGCAGTGGTTACTCCCTCGACTAAAAGTCCTTCAACATGACCGCCCACGCTGCCACCACGATCATCAGCCTCCTCTTTTGCCATACTGGTATTGGGCAAAATGCCAGCATCATTTGCAAGTGATGCACCAGATGGTGTGACGGTATTTAATGCGTTAGCAGCGGCCACCCCAGCGACACTAACATTACCTGGCTTGGCATCATGTTTAACATTTTCTTCTAAAGGTTTCCCGCCTGCCTCAATAGCCGAGTCCCCTTTATGAATTGCGGCATTAGCATCACCAAGCTGCGCATCGACTGTCTTTGTGACATCATTATGCAACGCAGCACTTGGTGTTAGTCCCGTTGCGGTTTGTTGCTGCGCGACTGTGGTTAAGTTAGCATTTCCTTGCTTCTGAATATCGGCTTGAGTGGCAATTTCCTGCTTGTTTTTATCGTACTCTTCTTGGACATGGTTTTGCGGTATCGGCATGCATTGTTCAACGGCTTTAGGTGTTAATTTTTCATCTACAAATCGTTGCGCATATTCGCCTAAATTATTGGTGCGCGACATCTGTTCAACATCACTGGCAGTGAACTTATTGCCTGATGTTGGATTATTTTGTGACTGCATCCAGGACATAAACTGATTATTGGCATTAGTATCAAACGCAGCCGCATTTTCAGTCACTCTTGATGATGCCTCCTTGTACGAGCCTGCCTTTGTATGTTTCGCAGATGCTGATTGCATCGAATTGCTGCTTTGTTCAAGGCTTGCTCTAATGCCTTTAGCCGCCTTCGATGTTGAATCCTCCCCAGATGCAAAATCTTTGCTACGCATCGCTTGATTCGTCCTGTCCACGGCGGAGCTATATTTTTTCCCATGCGCAAACTCTTTGGCTTCTTTTTGAACTTTTGCTATTTGAGCCGAGCTGGTGGCTATCGCACTTGTTCCACCAGATGCAGTAACGCCCCCGACAAACGGCACATTTACACCGCCTGACGCTTCTGCTCTAACGTATGCCGCGAAATCTGCTTTTTGACTTTGATTAAACCCATGCTCTTGTGCATATTTATCAATGAGACTTTGCTCTTGCGCATAACTTTCCTTAAACGCAGCCGTGGAGGATGTCGTATCAGTCGTACTCGTGCGCGTTCCTCGCCCATGACCATGCTCCAAACCTCTAAATTGGCTCATAGCTGTACTCATTGCAGATCCAGCAGCAGTCACATCTTCGCGCGACGCGGATTCCATTTGTTCGCCTGTCTTTGTTAAAGAGCCTGATGTTCTTCCGCTGGCTTTAAGATTTGTCCCCACGTTTTGCATTGCGGCTGAATTGTTAATTACCTCGCCTTGACTACCATGGAAGTGACTCACGTTGTCCGCGCCGGTATCTGACATACCACCATGAGTGTACTCAGATCGCGTATTCATCTTCCCCATACTCAAATTGTCCGCCGACTGATTTCCTAGCGACGCATTCCCCATACTGAAGTTACCTTGCGACGCTGCGGCAGCAGCCTGGGTAGCTTGTTGCGACGAACCTGAAACCGCACCACCTATTGCCTGCACACCGACATCGCCACCTTTCACAATAGCCGCCGCAATCGTTGGTATAGCGGTTGCCGCAATCATCCCTGCAATCGCTTCATCGCTGATGTAAGCGTTATTGAGTAAGCTGTAGTCGGCCATCGACAAGCCCATCCCTGCCGTCATTGTCGCCAGCTCCTGCGCGTGCAAGGTCATAATCATGTTCATAACGGCATAGAGCGGCGGCCATAGTTGCACCCATACCAAACTCATAACGTATGCTTTTAGCACCAAGCCGCCCTTATGCCCGGCCATCAAAACCAGCAAGATGATGATGGGGAAAACTGCATATTGAACAATCTCGACGATGTTCTTAATCTTGGGCATAGTGCTTTCACCTATCTTCGCCATTAGCTTGTAGCTATCGCTAGTCGAACGAATAGCTTGCGCTTGCGCGAGGTTGGCTGCCGAGCCTGCTGCGTCGCCTATTTGCGCTGGTAAGTTGTACTGCGCATCAATCATAAAATTGGTCATCGCGGTTTGTCGGACTGATTCCATCGCAGTTTGTGATACACCAAGAATGTAATTGGTGCTTGTCTGAATTGAGCTAGTCATTGCTGCGTTAGCTGTGCCAACGGCTTGTTTTGGGAAAAGGTAATTACCCAAAGTGGTAATGTTGCGAGCAGAATCGACGTTAATTTGGTCAGTTAAAAGCGTGTAACCCATGTCGCAACCGTATGTCCCAGACACAACAGCAGAACCTGTCATCGCTCGAACTGTTACAAACCGCCCTGGATTGGTTTTTCCATTCAAATACAACCAAATATCAGTTGATTTCGCCATGTCTGACGCAACAACAAAGCCAGTGGCATATTCTGGAACAACGCATTCACGATAAAAATCCAGCAAGTTTGTTTGCAGGGTTGAGCTACTAAATTTAGTGTGTAAAATTTCCTGTTGAACGCGTTGCCCCCAAAGCGCGCCATGCGACACAAATGACATATCATTTGGAATGACTGAAAATGTCGTTTCGTAGGTGCGCGTTAGCCAGTCGCCAATGTGACTAATCGAGCTGGCAAATCCCGCGAGACCAATCGGAACATTTGCGACCACAATTGAGGCTTTCCCGCCAGTCCTATCGGTGAGTAGCACATTAACTTTTGGTACGAGCAGCATCCCGTTGAATACGGCAAGCATGATGATCCAGCGACCAAAATCCGGGAGCTGACTAAATCCTGCAAGCACAGCCATCGCCATAGAAATCAGGCCAACAAGCGCAATGGTACGCAACAGTCCTAAAAAATCACCGCCACCGACAATCGATGCTATGGCATTAAATGTCAGTTGCAGCTCGGCCAAATTCCAATACGAAAAAATCTCAAACGAGCCCATTATTTACTTCCGAACACAGCCATCGAATTGAAGGCTTGAGCAGGAAGACCTGCAATCATGGTTTGGTGCATCATTTGTAATTGCTGCTGCATTTCTACATTTCTGGTAATTTTTTGGTACTCGGATTGGCGCGCTGCATACAAAATCTCTTCACTTTTTTCCAGGTTGGCAATAAGTTGCCCTATTGCAACCTCAGCATCTTGAGCGGTTGTCGAGGACTGTTGGGCAAGTAAAATTTGTCGTGCCGATACCATCACACTATTGACATAAGCGAATGCGAGATCAACCGCAATGGCTTTTTTGTATTCGTTGACATAACCTGGGTTGTAGTTCGTTGCGACGCTAATCATTTTCCAGACAGGGAGCGAGCTAACTTCAACGAGTTGTAAATCGCCACTGAATTGGGGAGAACGCCCCAGCAGGTTGGTTTTGAGCCTATCAATTTTTTGAGATACCAGATACATAAATGATTGAGCAGGCACGGGTGCTTCAGAAAAAGTTAAACACTTTATTTTGTCTGCACAAACATAAAGTTTGAAAGGTTGAGTTGGTCCGTCTGTTTGATAGCCAATAACATCGTCGATGTGTACGCTAGATGGCGGAGCGTAGCTCCATATGGCTTTAGTTGTTGGTGTGGCATCCGTCACAATTACCGTGCCAGTGATACTCATAATGAATTCTTTGTCTTGATCATCAAGCCCCGTGGTTTTGCTTAACGCTGTCCACACCACGTTACCGGGACTGATTCTTTCCGCTTGAGTGGGGTCATTCGTCGCAGCTTGTTGGCGTGCATTTATTTTGTCTATTTCAGCAGAATTCCAAGCAGCAAAAGCATCGGTCGCACTATTGACGTATGAGCCAATCGAATGATCTTCGCCGTCTTTCTTTTTTTGGGAAATCATAGACTTTCCAGCAGAGACAATCCCTTCAGCCATTTGGCAGGAGTTGACGTTTAATGAGTTGACCTTGCTTGAGGCATCCTGCAAATACTCAAACAGGCTGGACATTTGTGGCATTGACGACTTAATCGCCAGCAAAAAAGCGTAACTCAGTGATGTACCCACGTTCTGAAACATCGAGGTGAGCGCGGCCTTGTTAATAAAAGAAAAAGACCCTGCGGTTAAGTCGATCCCGCCACAGCCAATGTTTAATGATGGCGGTGTCATAGCCGCGAGCTGGTAATTCTTTACGGGTGTTCTTGCGTAAAACCCACCACCAGAATAGCCGTTCATCGTTTGTCCTTGATAAGCAGACGGCGGCGTTACGTTGGCAAATCCGCCCATACTGTCAAACCAGTTCTGCATCCCCGCGCCCACGTTCGCGTTGGCGGGTGCTGAAACCAAACAAGTCGTCGCAATGACTGAAATGAGTATTCTTTTATAGCGCATATCGTTTCTACCTTAGAGGTCGCCTGGCTTGGTTTGGGTTAGCACATAGATGCGTTCAACGAAGTCCTGTAAAGACAGCACGCCCGAACCTAGCGTCACCATCTGGTGCGTTTTGACATTGCCTAATACATACATGGGGACAGCCTCAACACCTAGCGTCGCTGACAAACCATTGTCTTTTACAGCCGCTGGTAAACCGTCAATGGTCGCGCCGTCCATGCTAATTGGCATAATGGTCATGTCGTACTGGCGAGTCACCCATTGCAATGTCGGAATCATGTGTTTGCAATAAGGGCAGTCCCCGCGAAAGAAGAAGAAAATTCCCCACTCCTTGGCCAGATCGGTCATCGTGTCATTTTGTTTTTTCTCACGCTCGCGCGCCGCCACTTTGATAGCAGAGTTGTTCATCGGATTTTTCAGCTCAAAATTAAGCGATGCGTTTTGCCATAGCACGCGTCTCCACACATCCGCGTAGTAGCTGGCACGATCAATTTCTACTTTCTGTGCGGCCATGTACGCCCTGATGTTGTCAGGCGTTGGGTGAACGACTGACAGCGCGCGTTTGGCATCGAGGTCTTTGGTTATTTTGTCCAACTCCTTGACGGCTTTTTCTTCTTTGGTTGCGGAGACATCGACCGACTTTTTATCCTGTGTGGCAGAAGCAGGTTTCTGTTCTGCTTCGCAATACCAGTTGAATTTTTCCTCGCCGCGACACGCCCATTCAGATGGATAGTTCATCGACGGTTGATAGTCCCTACCCTCAAATGCGTGCGCAGTGGCGGATAAGAACATTGCCCACGTCAGTACCCAAAAATATTTCGACATGCGCTATTTTTTCAGTATTAACTCGCGCACGCGCGCTGAATAGTCGCGCGCAGCCCCGCTTGGTGCGTCCATGACGATAGCTGCTGCATTGATTAAGGTGCATTGACATTCGCCAGCGACTTGCTTGAGTGCGGCATCAAGTTGCTTCCCAAAAGCTGATGCTTGGGCGATAAGTGCAGCTTGCGCCTTCTCGTCCATACCGGGCTTCAACTGTGCGGACAAGCTCTTTTGTTGTGATGTGACAATACCGATGATGTCAACTTTGGCGAGTGGCGATGTCGGATGCCAGTATTGCCACCCTGCTATCACAGCCGCCGCGACGGCCACAGAAATAGTGCCGATAACGAAGTATGCGACTTTTGACATAGCGACCTCGGCTTAGGCTAATTGACGAACGTGCAAGCCCCTTTGCGTGTCAAAAAAAGCGGTCTTTTCGCACAGGCAGACAGAAGCAACAAAGACTTTGTAACCAGAAAGTTTCAATTCTGCCGCGATGTCTTTTGCTTTTCTCCCGTCAGTTTTGCAGCGTGCTACGATGCGCTGTACAGCGGTGTTCTTCATTGTGTTAGTGGTGTCCATACTTTCATCCTTAATAAAGTTAAAGTTCATTCGGTGCGGTTAATCAGCCACAGCCGATGTTTCTCCCAGCAGTGCTGCGACGGCTTGCTCCGTACTCATGCCGTGTTCATTGCGCATCTTTTTGATTTTCTCGAAGTCTTCGGCTCTCGTCGAAAATAGCAACATCGAGAATGGATCGAGAATCAAGCGACCTATTCCTGACCCCATCGGACTATGTACAAAAATTTCAGAATAGTTTCCGTGGTCGGTGGTGATAGAGGCAAGCTGACGTTTCATCCATTCATCAATCGTGAGCTTCCCCTCCTTGCCGAGCCGGTCGATATTTTCTGGCTTCTGACGCAACAAAAATAACCAGTCGGCATTGTTAATTGCAGCCTTGGTTGATTCTGATTTGTAGTAATCGTCGATACCTTGCGTGATTGTGCCAAATGCGCCACCATACTTACGTGCACGCCGATAACCCGCCTCAATAAAATTACCTGAGCTACCGCTACCCATTAAGTCCCATGCTTCATCAATTATCACTATCTTGCGGCGCGAGCGATCGAGGTACATTTCTTGAGTGATGCGGTACATGATGATTTGCATCACCACCGCTTGCAGGTCTTTTTTGCTCTTGAGTTCTTCCAGCTCAAGCACCACAAAATCTTTCGTGAATTTGATGTTTGCCTTGCCTTCAAAGTAGCTTGCATATGCGCCGTACTGGGTGAATTGTTCAAGCGCGACCGCCATTTTCGATAGCTCGCCCTCTCGCTGAGAATCCTCGCTAAGTTTGCCTGTCTTCAACAAGTCGTAAATGTTTGTGATAGTTGAGTTATCGCCAGTCACCGCCCATACCTGCTTAATTGCCGATGCCAATGCTGAATAGCAAAAGTTATTCAAAGGTTCGCGAGGGCTTGCCATCTCAGCCAAGAGTGGCAACAACATTTCCATGTCGTTATTGATGTCCTGCACCATCGAAAATGGATTGAGACAGAGTGTGTTTTTGCGCTCATCCGCAAATTCAATAAATTCGCCATCCATGAGTTCGCACAGGTTTTTGTAGGAACGCCCAACGTCAATAATCCACACCTTTGTACCCGCAGCCCGATAGCGGTAAGCCATTTCGTTGACGAACACAGACTTACCAGAACCCGATAGCGCAGCGACGGCAAAGTTGTAGTTACCGCCCGTGTTATCAAACAAGTCAAAGCCCATCGGCTGTCCGCGCCGACCAAACAAGGTAATAAGTGGATTCTTTGTACCCTTCCACTCGCCAAGCAAAGGGGCAGTCATCACGGCGTTATCCAGCGTTTTTGTGTACGAGCGGCCAAATGTTTTAAGGTCTTCTTGCAACGGAGTCCCCAATGTCATTGGCATAGATGCAGCAAAGGCTTGATGCTGTAAATAGTAGTCACGAGACAGGTCGAATCCGCGTGCGCGCCACACGGAGCGCGCTGCATATTCTGCGCGTGATACATCCTCTTTCTTGGTCAGCAACAATAATTGATGGTAAAGGCGTACTGTCCCCCGCCCTTCATCGAACGAATTCACGACCGCACCCCAGTCGCGTTTTTTATCCTGCAACTCTGGCTGAAATCGCGCCATGTATGAAGCCGCATTTTGCGTCGCACGGGCAGATTTAAGCTGGGCATAAGTGCGCGCCGCTTCATGCTCTTGGACGATTGCACCCATTGTGATTAAAAACGGGCATGGCATAGAGAGCGCAGCTTGATACTGGTCTCCTATCAAGCTGCTCATGTTTCCAAGTCGGCAGTATTTGGGATAGTTCTTAACCGAAAAAAGCTGCATGACCGTTTCCTCGCCGCCGCTTTTGCTAAACTTAATCCCATCATCACTTACGCACGATGCAACTTCACGGTTGGACAATTGCTCGCGCAGAATCCTTTCTGGGTCATAACTGATTGCTAGCTCATTCCGTTTCGCAGCATCAAATACACGATCATGGTCGAAAAAATCGCCGACAAATTCCAGAAGGTTGTTGGGTCGCCAATCGAAGCCGCCAAGGTAGGCTGAACGCAACGTCGCGTGTACGCTTTCCTTCACGCGAATAGCACTCTCGACATCGCTTGGCTCAAATGGCGACAATGGTAACGAGACCGACACTACGCATCTAAAATTACGCAATAAATACGTTCTGTTTTTGAATAGCGATTTGTCTGTGCCGCCCATGTAAAAATTCCTGCGGCGACTCGCGATGCCAGCAAGCTCTGCAACCTGAACGGTGTTGATTTGCTTATCGAGCATTGGACTAATATCTGGCGATGCGTACAACGAAATCTGTATCCCCGCGCCTTCCATGCATGAATCAAACAAGCCGGCGAGGATTTTTTCCATTTCATCGGTCGCGCCTGTCTGAGGCTCGACTTCAATCGAAAAACCAATGGAGAATTGTTCTTTTTCTCCGAATCCGCCTTGGTCTAGTATGAATAGCTGTTCAGCCTCCAGCCATCCGACATAGGGCATCAATCCCGTCAGTCTAGGCAGATTTGAGAACTGCTTAATGAGGCTCAATGGAATTTCATCGGCGCGTCCGTACCGCTCATGCAAAAATATCTCTCGCAGCGTTTTTAGAAGCGGCATTTCAATTTGTCCCGTTCTGAGGCTGCGCTTCAACATCGGACGGCTTAAACTCAATCGGATTTGAGGCCGCTGACGGTGCTATTGATTTTCTTACCAAGGGAGATAAAACACGGTACTGTTTGATGAGTCTTTTTTTGTTGTGCGCGATTTGCCAGTGTCCAGGATCAACGACTGCGTAAAGGTAGGCTTGATCATGCAAAACCTTTCTGCCATCCTCCCAAGGGGCTACCCATACACGCAGAACAACGGGCGCGCTCAGTATGGATTTACCTGTCTCTGGTGCGACACCTGCAATGGCTTGTTCCACCTCCTCCTGTTTATTTTTGCGAGAAGTTGCTTTTTTGGGTGAACCAGGGAGATTATCCTCGACAGCATTGACATAAGTTCCAGACAGGGACGAACAACTTACCCCGTCAGGCGCTTTGCATTTGAACTTGCTTTCACTGTCAAAACCAGCACAGCCAGTCATAAGACCACCTAACAAAAGAACGAACCAATACGCACGCATTATTTACCTTCCTTTTCGCTAAATAGCTGTTCAATTTCCGCGACCGAAGCCGCGCCCGGCATGACGCGTCCGCTAGTGAATATCAGTGTTGGCGTGCCGTTGATATTTAATTTCTGCCCAAGCTGGATATTGCGTTCGATTGGATTAACGCAATCTGTTTCCCCGCTCGGTTGCATATTTTCAACCATGTAATCGTGCATGATTACGCTTGGATTTTTTGAACACCAGATAGCCTTTGCTTTGGCAACCGCTTGCGGATGTAAGCCTTCAAGCGGCATCAAAAACGTATAAATCGTGACGTTTTGCAGCGTGACCAATTCGCCTTCTAACTTTTTGCAGTACGGGCAATCTGGATCGGAGAAGACGGCAATGACGCGCTCGCCTTTTCCGTGAACTGTTTTTATAGCGTCCTGAAGCGGTAACTCAGCAAATTGAACCGTGTTTAATTGGTCGAGCTGTGCTTGCGTTAAATCCTGCTGTGTTTGCATATCAAACAAATGGCCGAATAAAAAATATCGACCCTCAGCGTTTGTGTACCCGATGTTCTTACCCATCACCACTTCATAAATTCCGCTAATTGATGTTGTGCGCACCGCATCAATTTGTGTTGATGGGTAAATCGCTTTCAGCTTGCTTTCAATTTCAGCGTCGGTTAATTCGGTTGCGGCATGGGCCGCTGGGGTCAAAAGAACAACCAGCAACATCAATAATTTTTTAGTCGATTTCATTTTTTAATTTCCTTATTGCGCTTCGAGCGAATCAAGTGTGTTTCCCATCACCGTGCTGCCACGTTTCCATATTTCTGAATAAGTGCCACCTAGTTCTTTCGTATGATTTGTCTCCAGCGAAAATCCTTTGGTAAACACAACTTCAACTGTGCGACCCGCATCAATTTCAATGACAGGGAACAACTTTTCCGCAAGACCAATGTAGTATTGGCTCAAGCGATCAAGAGCCTTACCAATGCCGCTTGATACGCCGTTTTGCGCCTGTTGCCCTGGCGTTACGGTTGATATCGTTCCCAGCGGGCTTACCGACTGCGTGGTTGCACTTGCTTGAAATGCTTGACCGATGCCAGAGCCGATACCCGCAAGTAACGCGTTGGCCAGAATCTGCCCTTGCTTGCTAATTAACCTGCCACGCATCCCCGCTTTTCCGTCCTCGCCGACAACATATCCTTTGACGTTCACATCGACAGCCGTGCCATCGTTACGAACGCAGGAAATGTTCTCAAGCCGTGCCAATGCCCTTTCCGAACTAATGTCCCCGTATCCTGAAGCTAGCAAAAAACATTCTTTAATCTCAAATCTATAACGATTAGGCAAAAAAGCGTTGTCCTGTGCGCGCATGAGTATCGGATGAGGGTTAGTTTGAGCTTGTCCACCCGTAGGCGCATCTAGGCCACCCAAGAGCGCGACACGCACAAAAGTGCCCGCTGGTATGTAACCTAAATTTGTATTCGCTTCCGCCGCCGCTGGTGCAGCGACAGGCGTGACCTCAAATGTGGATATGCCAGGCTCTTTAGGCGCGATTGGCTGCTGCGTGTCAACTGGCGCAACGCCTTGTTGTGGTTGCTGCGCCAGAGGGGGCAATGGTGAAAGCAGTGGCAGGAGCGATGCCGTTGACTCTGTGGGCTTTACGCCAGATTGCGCATCCATTTTTGACATCTGACCTTTTAAATCATTGATCACATCATTCATTTGCTTCATTTGAGTGGCAGACTGCTCCATCCAAACGTCTTTGGGATTTGCCGCCGAACCGGGTGTTGCGATATTGGTAATTTGAGGCTCTGTTGAGACTGGCGTTGGTGTTTCCGACTTGCTGCCATCACCCATCATGGATGCGCCAATAATGGCGAGAAACAACACTGCGCCGCCCGCCGCACCCAGCACAAGGTACTGACGGTTTTTCGGGGTCATGCTGGCTAGCTTTTCGGATAGGGACATCACTCAGCCTCGCTTATAACGATAATTTGGGTAGATGCACCCGGTGCTAAGGTCGAATTTTCAATCGTGACGGACAGCACGCCGCTTTTATAAAATTCCCGCTCGTCCATCACGATGCTTTTTTCTGAAGTATTCTTTAATTCAAATTTTTCACCATGAATACCCCTTAAATCGACCGTTCTGACCAACTCAAAATAAGTACCTTTCCATAGCGGAATTTGCTCGTGTTTCTCGTCGCCTTCATCGTTGAACAAGGCAACGACCGTGTTGAGAATTTCGTCATACCGAGGCTCATTTTTTTTGTTCATCAAGGACGCAGTTCCTACCCCTCGACCTTTTACAATAATCGTTTCAGCGGGGATGTCTTCCACTTTGAGCAACAGCTTGTAATGCTGTCCATCCTCATCGGTGATATAGGCACTCATGGCGGGTTTATCGACAAGCGGTTTAAGCCATGCAGAACCTGTATCGGCTTCTGGTGTAATCGTAAACATGCCTTCCGCGCCATATATTCTGCGTATCTTGCGCCCCTCCACTGTTATCAAATTCGGCTCGTTACGAGAGACAATGGCTGTTGTTGATTCCGTTGGCGAGCTTTGAAACAAAATCTGCGCCGCCATGCACTGGATGCTACTTAGCAGGAGTGCTGACACCAAACATATCTTTTTCATTTGTTTCCTTAAATTCATTCACAAAGAGCGTGCCATTTACATTCTTGAACGCCACCACATAGATAACTTTTTGAGCCGAAATTCGTCTGTCTTGTACATACGTTTCCAGCGTGCCAAACACCGCGACACGCATCAATTTTTCGTCAGGTTTTACGCCATCCGGCGAAAACAAAGTCGAGGCTGAATTTTTTTCCATGAATTCGAGTCGAGCATTCATTTCTTCAGTCAATTTGCCTCTTTTTTCTGGTGAGGCGTATTGCAAAAACAGGGTTTTCTGATACTCACCAACTGACTTCGTTGAACTCAGCGCGAGACCCGTATAAAAATAGGCCATTTTCTCAAGGTAGCTTTTCGATACGCCTTCACTCGAAACCCAAAAACTTTTCTCAATATTGGGTGGCATCACAATAGTTCTCTCAGTGCCGATGGTCTTTACGATAATGGCGGCTTCGATCAATGCAATCAGCAGCACAACACCAACCACCATGCGCAGGAACGTAATTTCTTGCGCTTTCTTCTTATGCGCCCTGCTGATATTTTCTGGTGTCATTGTTTAACCCAAGAAATAACGACAGTCGGACGGCGGCGTTAATTTTGTCCTGCTAAAAACAGCAGCCGGTATCCACCAATACATCAAATGTGCTGCGAATTTTGGGTGTTTACCCGACTTCATTTTGCCGTACAGATAAGAAGCTCCCACCCCGCCAGCGATGCCTGAAAACATCATGCCAAGCGATACACCGAGACCAACCATTAAGACGGCAACAATGAACTGATCCGCTTCCCACAGAAAAAACTTCTCCGACTGGTCTAATGTGCGCGGAATGTAGCCAATTTCCATATTTGACAACCTTTAATTTTTTTCAGCGAGCTTGCGTTTTTGTTCAATAAACGACTTGATAAGAAAGCCAATACCGATACCCATCGAGATACCGGTGATATTTGCTGTTAAAGCGGAAGGGTCGGTTAATGTTGAACCCGGAATGAGCAGGCCAATCGCAATAAATGCCGCAGCAATCACGATGTCCTGAATAAACCCCTTGTCTTTTGAAATCATGCTTATCTCCTTATTAACTGAGTCATGTAGCCAGAATTTTTAATGCTCTGGCTACCTTGCTACTAGATAGTTGCCGACAGAACGCCATTCACCACTGCTGGTAAATACGCCAAGAACACCGCAAAGCCGATACCCGCCAAAATAGGCATCGGACTGCCTTTCCCGAGCGACATCAGTGCGCCGATAACGATAGCGGCAATCGAAAT